>JAYEMF010000044.1:0-17549 GCA_034717975.1 Campylobacterota bacterium | reverse complement strand
CTGACTTTTCGTAAAAAACCTCATCCGTTGCCAAGAGATCAAAAAGACGTTCATAGAGATCGTAAGTTTTATGAAAGTACTCCCTGATCGCTTCACGCTTTGCTTCAGGGTGATCGCCGGTCAGGGTGACCGGCATGGTATGCAGGGTATTCAAATCTACTCCTTGCAGTAAGATATTTTTAAAATTTTAAAAAATATATCTGCCCCGTCAGGGGCTAGCTTTAGTGGCATAGCGGCAAGCGCAGTAAAATGGGCTTCTGAAACTAAATTTCGATACCACCGACGCTAAAGCGTAAATGTGGTGTTGCTCATTTTGCGTGTCACATAATAAGCCATTTTAACAAAATCGCTATAATTGCTCTATTATGCATCATCTAAACAGCCATTTACTGGGTCAGTTCCCACAGATTCTACACACCTTCTCTACACGACATGGCGGTCAGAGTCAAACGCCCTATAACAGCAACAACATCGCTTTTCATGTCGGGGATGATGAGAAAGATGTGCTGATAAATCATCAACATCTTGCAGCTGATCTTGATTATGATCTCAATAGGCTGATCCATATGCGTCAGATTCACTCTGACCATGTCATGATTGTCGATGATACCTTTGATTTTACTTCACCGCCCGAGTGCGATGCGCTCGTAACCAACACGCCAGAGCTGCCGCTAATGGTCATGGTCGCAGACTGTACCCCCATCTTACTCTATGACCCTAAACAGCAGGTGATCGCTGCCGTTCACGCCGGACGCGCCGGTGCCTTTAAAAATATCCTCTCCAAAACGGTTACAGCTATGCATGATAGTTTTCAAAGTAATCCGGCTGACATCATTGCCGTATTGGGAGCATCGATCTGTCAATCTTGTTATGAAGTGAATAAGTCTATTTATGAAGAAGCCAAAAGAGTAAAACTGGATTATGCCCTGCAAAAGAGAGAGGAGAAATATTTTTTAGCTGTAAAAGCCATTTTACATAAGCAACTGGTTCAAGCGGGAGTACGGAATGAAAATATAGAAGATATCGATCGCTGCAGTGCCTGTGAACATGCACATTTTTTCTCTTACCGGGCGGACAGAGGGATAACCGGACGTATGGCCGGTCTTATTATGTTAAAGCGTTAACCCGCTGAGCCAACTGTTCAGGGAGTAAGCCGAGTGACGCTTCAACCGCAGCAGTGTTGCCATGCGTGATAAATTCATCTTCATACTCAAACGAGACAACATCAATCCCCCGAATGCCCTCTTCAGCAAGAAACTCAAGAATGGCACTTCCGACCCCGCCCATCTTGGCACTGTCACTGAAGACAAACCATTTAGAGTGCTGCCCGGCCATCTGGCGCAGCATATCACTATCAAGCGGTTTGACAAAGCGCAGATCAAGCAGAGAGACTTTCTGGTCCATCAAGGCCATCGTCTGGGCAGCCCGTCCGACACCGTTACCATAACCTATAAAGAGGATCTGACCAGGATTTGAGACAAGCAGCTGTGACTTGGCCAGCTCAAAAGGCTGTGACTCCGGCAGCTCTGTCTCAGTAAAGCTGCCTCTTGGATAACGTACCGCACACGGATGCTGATACTCAGCCGCAAAACCGATTGCCTGATGCATTGACTTCTCATCACGCGGAGCAAAAAGTGTCATGTTCGGAATAGCTCGCAAAAAGCTGATGTCGAAAACTCCCTGATGCGTTTCGCCATCTTCACCCACAATACCGGCACGGTCCATGGCGAAGACGACAGGAAGATCCATCAGACAGGTATCGTGGATTATCTGATCATAACCGCGCTGCAAAAAGGTCGAGTAAATTGTAACGAACGGCTTGAAGCCCTCTTTAGCCAGCGCCGCCATCGACGTGACTGCATGCTGCTCGGCGATCGCCACGTCCCAAAAACGATCGGGATAAGTATCCATCAGTTTCGAGAGTCCGGTACCACTAGGCATAGCCGCTGTTGCACCGACTATTTTTTCGTCATGGTTGGCCAGGTGCAAGAGTGCATCGGCATATATCTGCGTGGCACTTTTCGCACTGCTTTTCTTATTGGTACTTCCACTTTCACGATCAAACGGTCCGACACCATGCCAGTGTTCATGCTGCCCTTCAGCTACTTTATACCCTTTTCCTTTGATGGTCTGGGCATGAATGATCACCGGTTTCCCCATCTGCCTGGCCATCTCAAAGGTCTCAATCAGACTTGTCAGGTCATGCCCGTCAACCGGTCCTATGTATTCGATCCCCATCTCTTCAAACATGATCCCCGGAGTGATCAGTTTGAAAGACTCTTCAAAGCGTTTGGCAAGATAGTGCGCACCTTCACCAAAATTATCGACAAATGATTCTGTCCTCTTTTTGAATTTCTGATAGAATGGGCTTGCCATCGCAGAACTGAGCATCCGGCTGATCGCACCGATAGGCTTGGCGATGCTCATCTCATTGTCATTGAGGATGATGACCATCGGATATTTACGATCACCCAGCTCATTCATCGCTTCATACGCCATACCCGCACTGATCGAGCCGTCACCGATCATGGCAACAGGGATACGACTCTCCTGCTCCCCTTTAAGCGCAATCGCTTTGGCTGCACCGACACCCAGAGAAATCGATGTGGAGCTGTGACCTGCGACGAAATAGTCCGCATCCGATTCACTTGGTTTTGTGTAGCCGCAAAGCCCGTCAAATTGACGCAAACTGGCAAAAGTATCCCAGCGATCCGTCAGCAATTTGTGGGCATAAGCCTGATGCGAAACATCAAAGATAAAAGGGTCTCGCTTCGGATTAAACACTTTATGCATGGCAACAATAAGCTCTGTTGCACCGAGTGTCGAGCTTAAGTGCCCTCCGTTTGTACTGACCACTTCAAGAATACGTTCACGGATCTCTCCGCATAACGTCTCCAACTGTTCAGTAGAGTATGATGAAATATCCATATACGTAATAATTCCTAACTATTGTTTATAGGCATATCTGCCCTTTTAACGCCAAAGGAGCAATGCCCCTTTGACTACGCTAACACTCTGTTCTATTCTATGCTATAAAACGGCACAGAACATACATCTTCAGCAGAGAGCTCACGTGCTGCAAAGCCGCACTTAAGCATATGCTAATTTAGAGGTGCCCTTTATTCAGTCAGACAAGGCCGCACGTTTGACACGTTCAAACCGCTTCATAATCTCAGAGTCGATATTGCCGGCATCACTGATAGCCACAACTCCGCCACGACTGATCGCACTGTCGGAGATGACATCAATATGCTCAAGAGTACCGACATGTTCAGATATCGCTCCATGGTCGGCAGGATTGACTTTCAAAGTGACCTTTGAAGCACTCTGAAGCTCTTCGATCAGACTGCTCGAGAGTTTTTTGGCTATCTCCGAACCTTGTTCAGAAACATCGACAGCAATCACCTCTTTGGCAATATCAATAGCTGCATGGATCAGCTCTTCTTGAATGCCACCCAACGAACGTTCAAAGGTTTGCGCACTGATTTCCAATGTCTTGACAGACTCTGAAAATTGAGAAATACCCTCCTCTTTAGCCTGGGAAAGTTCACTCTCCAATGCACTCCGGCCAGCCGTGACACCCTCATTGTATGCCTCTTTTTTCGCCTCTTCCAATAGCGTTTTATGCGACTCTTCCATCGCTTCAAGCTTCATCTGCATCTTGATAAAATTGGAAGTGACATCATCTGTCTTTTTCAGCAAAGACTCCACCATCTCATCATGTGCCGAATTGCGTTTGTGCACTGCACCCGGCACATCTTCTGCCAACTCGGCAACACTGGGCTCTTCGAGCTGTTGTTCAGCCAGACTCACCGTATGATCGCTCACACTCTCTGCACCCATCGAAAAAACTTTGAATTTGTACTTATCGATGCTGTGTTGCCCGGCTTTCGTTTCATTAATGACGATTTTCATAACAGTTACTCAATCATCTCATCGGTCTCACCAACCTGTAAGACACCCTGTTCAGCCAGCTGCTGGACTACTTCAACGATACGACGCTGAGCACCTTCGACATCCTTGACCTTGACAGCCCCAAGAAACTGCATCTCTTCAATAAAGGCATCCTTGGCACGCTGGGACATATTGGCAAAGAATTTCTCTTTAAGTTCTTCAGCTGCACTTTTAAGTGCCAGCATAAGATCTTTTTTATCTACCGTTTTAAGGATCTCTCTGACACCGTTATTGTCAAGTGCAGTAATATCTTCAAAGGTAAACATCATCTCTTTGATCGACGATGCCAGCTGTTCGTCGATCTGTTCAATATGCGAGAGTGTCGATTTGGATGCCTTGGCACCCAAACGGTTAAAGACATCCGCCACCGCGCGCGGTCCACCCACTTCGACTTTGTAGGTCGCAAGCGATTCGAGTTTAGACTCAAGCACCGCACTGACCCGCTTGATGATCGAAGGCGAGATGTCACCAAGTTTGGCCATACGCATTGCGACCTCGGCACGCAGGTCATCCGAGAAGAAGCTCAATGTCTCTGCCGCTGCAGTCGCCTCCATATGTGCCAGAATCAGGGCAACGGTCTGCGGGTGTTCATTAATAATAAAGTCGCCCAGCTGCTGTGGTTTGATCTTCGAGAGATAGGCAAAATTTTGTGACGTTGTCATTGTTTTGGCCAGACGGTCTAGCACTTTCTTTGCCTCATCCTGACCAAGTGCTTTATAAAGAATCTCTTTGGCGTAGTCCATACCGCCGCTGTTGATGTACTGATTGGATTGGATGATCGCATAGAACTCTTCCAGGACAGCCGTTGCGACAACCTTGTCAACCGATCTGTTGTCTGCAATAAACTTCGATACTTCCGTAATCGATTCAACATTCATGTTGGCAAAGACATGGGCAGTAACCTCTTCTCCCAGTTGAAGCAGTAAGATAGCGATCTTCTCCGCCATGCTCATACCTTCAATGATCTGTACTTGTGCTGCTGATAACTTGTTCATGATCGATCTCCGCCTGCTGCAGATTCACTTCCTTCAGACTCTTCAAGTATAAGTGCTTCAAAGAGTCTTGCGATCTCTTCCGGACGCTCTTCGACTTCATGTCTTACTTTTTCGATCAGGACATCATACTTGAGTTCATCCTCATTGAGGGTGCCATCCATACCGAGCTGACCTTCCACTTTTTTACGCATCTGCTGAACCTTCTCGACAAGATCTTCCTCTTCATCATCCTCAATCTCAAGTTGAGGCCGTTTTGACTCATCCTCTTCTTTGCTGAACTCAAGCATACGCTCGCCAAACGGAGCGATCACTTTTTTGTATGCGATAAAAAGGATCAACGCAACCATCAGATATTTTAACACCGGTGCAAACGGTGCCAGATAGCGTTCACTGATCTGTGTGATTTTGGAGATCGAATCTCTCGGTGCCATGGCACTGCTGGAGACATCAAACTGAAAATTGCGAACGGAGACCAGATCACCCCGCCCGTCATCTATCCCAATACTCTGCTGGACCAGAGCAGTAATGGCCTGCATCTGTGTCTCATCAAGTGCTACATACTCCATCTCATCTGTCGGACTACCATCTTCATCAAGTTTCGTCTTGTATTTGCCATCGACAACAACAGCAGCTGTCATACGCTTGATAGTTGCAAACTCACCCTTGGTAGTTGAGACCGTCTTGGAGACTTCGTAGTTGGTTGTTGCCGTATTTTTGCTGTACGTTTCGCTGCTCTGCTGGGATTCGAGCCCCTCTACCGGACCGATATTGCTCACCGTCCCAGGAACACCGCCTACCTCTTTGGGCTTACTCCCCTCACGCTTCTCTTCGAGTGACTGTTCACTGCGGACCACATTTTCCGGATCAAACTTCTCCGATGTCGAACTGCGCTGCGAGAAATCGTAATCAATGGTCACCTTGGCAACAACACGCTCGTTACCGCCAATAAAGGGAGCAAGGACATTGACAATCTTCTTTTCGAGTTTGCTCTCTTCACGGGTTTTGAACTTCTGTTGTATGACGGAAAGTTCACCCATCTGTGCAAATTCATCATCACCGCCAAGGGTCTCACCCTCATCATTCACCAGTGCGACATTTTCAGGTGTCAATTTTGTAACAGCCGAAGCTACAAGATTTTTAATTCCCCGAATCTGACGGTTGGTGAGCACGCGTCCGGGAACCAGTTTAACCATAACAGCAGCCGTAGGAGCAACTTCCTTAGAGACAAAAAGCGTCTCTTTCGGCATGGCGAGGTTAACCGTTGAGCGCTCTACCGGAGCAAGTGCATCGATCGAATGCACCAGTTCCCCTTCAAGCGCACGAAGAAATTTTACATTTTGATCGAACTGTGTCGCTCCGAACTCCTGCTTGTCAAAGAGTTCAAATCCGGCACCTTTGGCTTTTGGAATTCCCAGTGACGCCATAGCGATACGCTCTTTATAAACGACATCTTTGGGAACTTCAATGACGTTATCACGTGGAATACGATAGGTGATGTTATCTTTCTCTAGTTGCTCGATGACCAAAGCGGCATCAGAAGGGGAGAGGGATTCAAACAGGACACGGTAACCGTCTTTGCTGCTTGCTTTTGAGGTATACAGGACAAGAAAAACCAAAAAAGCGACAATCCCACCGATCGCAGCACCGATGATGATCTTTTGATTTTTGCTTAAATTGCTGTAAAGCACGACAAGCTGCGAAATAAGTGCCTTAAAATCCATTCTGTCCCGTTATAAAAAAATCAAAACTCTTTTCATTGAAAAAAGTCTTCTGCCTCGTTAGAGGCTAGCTTTGGTGCCACAGCGGCTACGTGTGTTCAGTGCCCTTGGTTAGCGCTGGATAGCGTAGCTACTTGGACTTAGTTCAAGTAGCGTGTTTATAATAAATGCTTAGTCAGTTCAAAGAAGCGATCATTCTGTGCAGGCGTCCCTACTGTCACACGAATCGCATTCAATCCATAGCCCTTTAAATCTCGTATTATCATACCTTTTTTTAACAGTGCGTCAGCTAAGAGTGATGAGTTTTGCCCTTTATTCAGACACATTGTAACGAAATTCGTATAGCTTTCAATTATTCGTATGCCGTTCTCAGCGGCAAAATGTTCATAGCGTTCCATCTCTTCAAAATTTTTGGCAATACAGCTTTGAACAAAGCTTTCATCTTCCAGTGCAACGCAAGCCGCTTCAAGAGAAAGTGTCGTAATATTGAACGGCGGTCGAAGCTTATAGAGCGCTGTGATGATCTCGCGTGAAGCTATCCCGTAACCTATGCGCATACCGCCCAGTCCATAGGCTTTGGAAAAAGTACCCAGGTAAAGCACGTTGTCAAACTGCTCTATCAGTTCATGGGGCATTACGGCTTTACTTGGATCTTTAAAGTGCGTATATTCCATATAGGCACCGTCAACAATGACCAGTGTTTCGCTGTCGATCTTTTCAATAAAGGCCTTCACTGCCTCCGCATCAACCGACTCGCCGGTCGGATTGTTCGGTGTGCATAAAAAGATAATGGAAGGCTTATGTTCCAGATAGAGGGCATAAAATTCATCAAGGTCATGCGTACGCGAGGCGGTACGGATCACTTCCGCACCGACATGTCGTGCATAGATCTCATACATTGCAAAAGTAATGCTGTTGATCAGTATTTTACTTTGGCTGTTTGCCTTGGCATGCATGGCGAACTCAATCACCTGATCGCTGCCCGCACCGATAATCACTTCATCTTCATGCACATCAAAACGCTTGGAAAGCCCCTCTTTAAGCTTGTGCATCGAATCATCCGGATAGAGGGCCATATTAGCAACAATATTGCCGACCGCTTCTTTGACCTTCGGCGAACATCCATACGGATTCTCATTGCTTGCCAGTTTGACGATCTCATCTGGCTTTATACCAAACTCACGGACGACCAGCTCTATCGGCTTGCCCGCTTCATAGGTTTTAATCGCATCCAGTTCCGGATTGAATTTCATTGTTCTCCCTTTACGTAGCTCCCAAGCCATGTCATCTCATCGGTGTGTTTTGCCAGGACTTTTTGAACATTGGCATCATCGATATGCCCAAAAAAGTCGATAAAGAACCAGTAACTGAATCCATCGTTCTCTCCCGACGGACGGCTCTCTATCTTGCTCAGGTTGATCTTCTCTTCATCAAAATCCTGTAGAAAGTGAACCAGTGCACCCGGCTCTTTAGCATCTTTCAGACGTACCAGGATGGATGTTTTATCCTCCCCGCTGATACCGTTTTTAAAATCACTCAAGATAAAAAATCGTGTCGCATTGTCATGAACATCTTCGATATTTTCAAACATGGTCGGCACACCATAGAGTTTGGCGGCAATGTGTGAACAGATGGCCGCTGATTCGGGATCATCCGCAGCCAGGATAGCAGCTTTGGCTGTCGACTCGACAGGGATAAGATCAATCGTATCGAGACCATGCTCCTGCAAAAACTCACGGCACTGCCCGAAACCTTTGTCTTTGGAGTAGATCCGTTTCAGCTCTTTAAGATGGTTGGCTTTTGTTACAAAGGCCATATGGATCGGCATATAGAGTTCAGCAACGATCCTGATACTGCTTTTTGCCAAAAGGTCCAGTGTCTCACCCACAACACCATCACGCCGGCTCTCGATCGGTACAACTCCAAATTTGGCTCTGCCAGATTCCAGGGTCTGAAACACAGCATTGATCGAGCCCATTGCCAAATATTCGCTCATGGCACCAAAACGGCTCTCCGCAGCTTGATGCGTAAAGGTACCTTCCGGTCCAAGGTAGGCTACACGCTCGGGAAGTTCAATATTGCGTGCCGTCGCGAAAACTTCCAGAAAAATCGCTTCAATAGCGGCTTGATTGAGCAGACCGTTTTCATCTCTGCTCAATGCAATCAGTCGCTCAATAATCGCTTTTTCACGCTCCGGACGGTAAATCGCTCCACCACTTTCATGCTTGATCTCACCCACACGGGTAACAACCTGCATACGCCTGTTAAGCAGTCTTAACACCTCATCATCAATAAAATCAATCGTTTCTCGGCACTCTTCTAACGTCTTCATAAACTCTCCTGATAAGCTTGCATATCATCACAGATAAGATCCGGCTGTTCTTCCGGTTTTAACAGCGGAATGATCTCATCGGCACTGCGGTATTTTCCGCTTAAAACAAAAACACCCTTCATTCCAACGGCCTTTGCCCCAACCAGGTCACCTTTGACATCATCGCTGATGATCGTCACGCTCTCAAACGAGGCTTCCGGATCTTGTTGCCGTAACAGCTGTAATGCTTCATCATAAAATGCACGGCTCGGTTTCCCGACAACATCATACTCCGCCGATGTGGCAAATTTCAACATCTGCAAAACTGCCCCGACACCCGGATAGCGCTTGCCGTGCTTGGCATAGAGCGTTGTTTCATGCATACCGACCAGTTTGGCACCACTCATCAAAAAAGTGATCATCTGAGCATACTCTTCAGCAGTGAAATCCTCTTTGATGGCGATCAAAACAGTTTTTGGCTGCTCATAATCAAACTGATAACCCATCGATTCCAGTACACGCAGGAATGGCTCCGATCCATACGCCGCCACACCCTCTTTTTCAACCCGTGACGCCAATGTCATCAACGGATCCAGATAATGACCCGCAGCGATAGCCAACCCGATACTTTGCAGGTACTCAAGAAACGCTTCACTTGAACGTTTCGTATTGTTGGTGATCACCATGTAAGGGATTCTCTCTTCATTGAGCCGCTCAATAAACGAAACCGCACCCCTTACCGGCTGCTTGTCAACATCGTCAATCAGGGTTCCCTGCACATCTATAAAATACAAGTAAACTCTTCCGGTAACTTATCTTTATGCAGTTTCATACCTCGTTAATCCCTACTTTTCCAAAAAATCTTTCTCAAGCGCAATGAGATCTTCATAGCTCTCACGCTCACGGATAAGACGGGCCTCCCCATTTTTAAGCGCCACTTCGGCTGAGCGTCCACGTGTGTTGTAGTTGCTTCCCATGCCAAAACCGTATGCCCCTGCACTGTTCACTACCAAAAGATCGTTGTGCTCCATTTTCGGAAGGAGGTAGTTTTTTGCCAGGAAGTCGCCGCTTTCACAAACCGGCCCGACGATATCTGCTTCACTCTTCTCACCCGCTTTGTCAAAGGTATCGATACGGTGATAGGCATTATAGAGGCTCGGTCGCAACAGGTCATTCATTGCCCCGTCTACCACAACAAAACGCTTTTCGCCATTTTGTTTTTCGTAAAGCACTTTCGTAAGAAAATAGCCGGCATTAGCGGTCAGAAAACGGCCTGGTTCACAAAGTACCGTCATGTCTAACGCCGTCAGCGTCGAAAGGACTGCCTGTGCATACTCATAAGGCTCAATCGTCGTCTCATCATCATACTTCACGCCGAGGCCACCGCCGATATCGAAGAATTTTAGTTCAATTTTAATGGCTGCGAGCGAACGCACCAGGTCAGCTACGATCACTGCCGCTTCACGGATGGGATCCAGTTCGGTCAACTGAGAGCCGATGTGAAAGTGGATACCAACCGGATCCAGGTTGTCAGAATTTTTGGCACGGATATACATACGCTTGGCCGTATCAAGATCTACACCAAACTTGTTGTCATGCAGACCGGTAGAAATATAGGGATGCGTCTTCGGATCTATATTCGGATTGACACGGACACTGATACGCGCTGCGATGCCAAGTTCAGCGGCGATCATCTCGACACGCTCCAGCTCGCCGTCACTCTCGACATTGATATAAAGGATGTCGTTCTCTAGTGCTTCTCTGATCTCGTCATCACGCTTGCCCACACCACTGAAAATGATTCTGTATTTCGGTACACCTGCCATCAAGGCACGGCGTAGTTCCCCAATAGAGACACAGTCTGCTCCCGCACCCAACTGTGCAAAATGCTGCACGACGCTCAGGTTTGAGTTTGCTTTTACGGCATAGGCCACAATTGATTTACGCCCTTTAAAAGCGCGCTTCAATGCTTCAAACTGTTCACTCATCTTATCAAGGTCATAGACATACAGTGGGGTGCCAAAACGTTCAGCTAAAGATTTAAAATCACTCACTTCGATCCTTCTGAAAAAAGATGATTTTATCGAAAATGTGCTTAGAAATGAGTGATTAGGCCTTCACACGGTAATGACGCCATTGATAAAGAGCACCCAGGAAGAGAATGAAGACCGGTAAAATGATACCGACTTCACTCGGAATTGTCCTATTATTGGCCAGTTTAATCAACATAAACATAACTCCCCAGACCAACAGGGTTGAGAGGATCGCACCGAAACTGAACAGCGATAAATTTAAAAAACGGGGACTGATAGGTACGAAGAAAAAGATGATCACCACCAAAAAAGGAACAAAAAGAGGATAGATGAAGATCTTGTACAGAGCGCTCTTGATATTGTCAATATTGACCTTCTGTTCACTTAACAGATCGATCGCATCAAAGGCATCACCGATGGTAAAATTCACCTTCCCTTCATAGACCTGATCAAGTATTTTCGGCTTGAAATCTTTAAGCATTTTCAGATCATTATGTTCCATGATCGTGATACCTTCACCATTGAAACCGAGCCGCTCAGGTTTTTTAATCGAACGAGCTTTGTCAATGTGCCAATAGCCATCTCTATAGGTAGCTGATTCGGCGACGATCACCTCTTGAAGGGCATTATCCTTCACCTTGAATATCCGAACATCCTGCGCCCGTTTTTGAAGCGGAAAGAGACGTCCGAAATAGACATATTGATCGGAAAAGGTAAAAAAGAGGTCACTGCTCGGACGCATATACTGTGCCTTGTCACGGATGTTTTTGGAATACTCCCGGGCTTTGGCATATTTGTCTGTCCCATGCAGCATGATAAAGAGTAAAATGATCACACTAGAAACAAGTACGAAAGGCTTCAAGATATCGGTTTTGGAATACCCGAGCGAATAGAACGCCACCAGGGCATTGGAGCGGATAAGAAAGATCTTGGTAGAGATCATGGCAAAGACAAGTGATAGCGGCAGCAGCATATCAGATGCCATAAAGCCAACATAGATCATATAGAGAATTTTCAGGTTGGCAGAGTCCGGCAGGCTGTCGCTATTTTCCATATAATCAATGCCAACGACAAAAAGGATCAAAGCCGACATAATGACAATAAAAAACTTTAGATAGTGAAAAGCTATATAACGATATGACAACATAATTGGCTCACTGCCGCAGTAACTGCGAAATTTTGGCTATTTTAGCGGAAACTGTTTTATTGAGCACTTAGAAGCCACATCTTCCCATGGCTTACCCAGAAGCATCTCCACAGCATCGGTAGCCTGTTTGATCCAAATCGGCAGGTGTTCATTTTCGTCTTCAGAAAAACTGCTGAGAACATAATCGGCTACCATGGATTTAATGGCAGGTTTGCCGATTCCCATCCGCACACGCAAATACTCTTTTGAGATTGAAATATCTGTAGACTTCAAGCCGTTATGACCGCCATGACCACCCCCATGTTTAAAACGCAACGCACCAAACGGAAGATCAAGGTCATCATGAATCACGACCACTTCATCGATTTTATAAAAATTCTTTACCGCAGCGATCGAACGACCGGAGAGGTTCATAAATGTGGTTGGTTTCAAAAAATAGTGGGAGTCGACTTTAAAGAGGTCACCCTCGAATGAGGCTTTTTTTATAATAGAGGAGGCAGATCGACGAAGAAGCTCATCGATCACCATGAACCCGATATTGTGTCGGGTTCGTTCATATGTCGAGCCAGGGTTACCCAGACCGACGATCAGCAAAATTACTTCGCTTTGATAATAGAAAGAACAGAAACGCGGTCAGCGTCAGTGTATTTTACATTCTCAATGACCGGCAGATCACGAATAAGTTTCGACTCACCAAGGTCCATTGGAGCAACATCAATCGTGATGCTGTTTGGAACGTTCTCGATCGCACCTTTTACAGGAATACGTTTTTTTGCAATGTAAAGCATACCTTTGTTCTTAAGACCGACTGGAGAACCCTCTGCTACAATAGGTACGTTGTAACGTGTTTCGACACCAGGCTGTGCAACCATCAGATCAACGTGAAGCAGATTGCCGGAAACCGGCTGTGACTCATATGCCTGAACTACAACATTCATCTCTTTGCCATCCAATGAAACAGGGAATGCCAATGTATCTTTGTTGCGAACAGTACGGATAAAATCATTCATTTTGAATGCGGCATTGATATTTTCAAGCCCTTTTCCGTAGAGGTTTGCAATTAGATAACCATCACGACGAAGCGCCTTTGTACCGCGCTTGCCAATACTCTCTCTAATAATGCCTTCTAGCATGTAGAATCCTTTTAACTAAAAATGACCGGAATTTTAGCTGAAAAGTGATTAAACTAGCCTTTTATCTCAAAGACCTCATCAGCACTAAACTCTCGAGTCTCCTTCTCCTCGCCATCTTCAGGCTTGACGCCTGTCATCGCTTCCAACCCTTCCATTTTAAGTTTAAGATCCGATGGTGACGTTGCATAGTTAAAGGCCTCTTCCCGGGAGATTTTGCCATCTTTCCAAAGGTCCAAAATCCCCTGGTCAAAGCTTTGGGAGCCGTATATCTCTTTCCCCTCTTCCATCGTATCCCGGATCTCGACATCGCGGTTTTCCATGATCAGCTGCTCGATACGTGCCGTTCTGACCAAAATTTCCAAAGCAGCCGTACGCTTTCCTTCAATAGTCGGAATCAAACGCTGCGAGATAACCCCTTGGATAACACTGCCAACCGTCATTCGAACACGATTTTGCTCTTCGGTCGGGAACATAGAGATAATACGGTTGATCGTCTCTTTGGCATCGAGTGTGTGCAGTGTTGAGAAGACCAGGTGTCCGGTATCTGCCGCATGCAGAGCGATCTCGATCGTCTCGACATCCCGCATCTCTCCCACCAGGATAATATCGGGGTCTTCCCGGAGTGATGCTCTCAGAGCACGGGAAAAACTGTTTGTATCCTGCCCGACACTACGCTGATTGATAATACACTTCCTGTCTTTGTGGACAAATTCAATCGGGTCTTCGATCGTAATAATATGCTTACGTTTGTTCCAGTTCAGTTCATTGATAATAGCGGCAAGCGTTGTTGATTTACCACTACCGGTGACCCCTGTTACAAGCACCAGTCCCCGTTCAATAGTTGTGAATTTATGAACGACACTCGGTAAACCAAGCTCATCAATGGTCAGAATCTCTACAGGAATGGTACGAAAAACAGCCGAGACCCCGTCCATCTGGAAAAAGATATTGACACGGAAACGGGTCTTCTCATCAAACGGGTAGACGAGGTCAAGCTCTTTATCTTCCACGAACTCGACAAAACGTGTTCGCAGCAGCTCTTTGGCAAAGGTAATAGCCTCATCCTTGGAGAGAATTTCACCGGAAAGGGGGATAATATCCCCGTTAATACGTGCACGGACAACGGAATTGGCTTTAATGTGAAGGTCACTGCCGCCGGCATCGAGCATACGTCTCAGATAAGCACGAATCTTTTTAAGGGTCTCAAACGTTAGGTCATTAAGATTAAAATCTATTTCACTCGAATGCATAATTCACTACTCCAATTCATCTAAAATTTCCTGAAAAGCCTCTTTAAAAGCTTCCAGCCCATCACTGATCTGCTGCTCGATTACCGCATCAAATCCAATACCTTCTTTTTCAATCGATACAAACAACGCATCTATTTTTTCCTGAGCAATTGGCAGCTTAACCTCACGTACATTGGCTGAAACAAAAGCACCAATCGTTGCAACCGGTGCCGTGTTTACCGAGTTAGGTGCCAACAACTCTTCGACATAATACGAAGGTCGAAGATCATCACCTTTCACTCCCGTGCTCGCGAACAGGGTTCGACACCCTGGAATCTGCATCGCTTCAATAGCATTATAGATACCTGCTGCATTGTAAACACCTGCCAATCCTGTCGGTATCCCTTTTTCAGCCAAATCAGCATCGAGTGCCCGATCAATACGACTTACGAAAACACTGATAACCGTGTTGACGCTATTTCCATAAGTGTTCACTCCGGCTTCAAACGCTTTGGCACAAGCCAGCGCCTGCTCTTTTGAAAAGATCAAGGTCGCATTGACATTGATCCCTTCAGCCGTCAGTGCCTCCATTGCAACATACCCTGCCTTGGTCGCAGGTACTTTGATCATCACATTGGGACGGTCGATCGTCTGATGCAGTCGTCTTCCCTCTTCAATCGTCGCCCCGGCGTCATCGCAGAGATGAGGATCAACTTCAATACTGACATAACCGTCATTTCCTGCATCATGCAGAGGTCGAAGCAGGTCAGCCGCCTTTTGAATGTCAAAAATGGCAACCGCTTCATACTTGGCTTTCGGTGCCAGAGCACTTAAGCCTTTTAACTGCTCTTTATACGCCGGTGACGTCAAGATGGCACTTTTAAAAATTGCCGGATTGGAAGTAGCACCATTAACGATACCTTTCTCAATCAGTGTTACAAAATCACTCTCGAGAAAATCACGCTCAATGAAATCAGCCCATAATGAAAACTTAATTTCGGGAATCACCATAAATCACCCTATCTGCTAGTATCTGATTATTATAACTCAAAGAGGTTACAAATCTATTAAAGAGGTCTCTAAATTTAGAAAAAATAGTCGAACGACAGCTTGACCGTATTCCAATTATCTTCATATTTTTCAACATAATCGTAGGAGAGAGAAAATGCTGTATTTTTGGAACTGCGATAATGCTGCGAAGCATTGATGATTCGCTGATCATATCCCGTATCATACAGCCGTTGGGTTGCCTCAACATTGGTCTTAAAATCTTTACCTTCATAAATAACGGCTCCCGCAACTCCGCCTATACCGATGGTGAGACTCCTGTCTGTATAAAAAAGTGCATCCGCTAAAAGATAGAGATATCCTAAATCATTCCCCCAGGTGAAACCGCCCGATGCATTTCCTCGAAATTTTGTACTCTCACTTAGATAATTTCTGTCCCACCCTGTACTTAAACGCCATGAAAAAGGTTTAAAAAACTTACCTCTTGGTGACAATGAAACAATCGAGAGCAATGTTGCTTTCTCAACATTCAGTTCATCATCGGAATAACTTAACAATAGATCAAAAAACTCTATCTGTGTCCCCCGCAGAAAACCAACATCACTATCTTTAATATCATGATTGGCCGGACGAATGCCTAAAAACTGGATGGCATCACTATCCCGCCAACCTGCTTCAGCTTTGACGCGAAGAGCGCGGTGACCTTCCATTGGATCGGTTGGTGTTGGAATATCAATCTTTTCACCTTTTCCAAGACTCGCGCGTGCAGTAAGAATAGTATGCAGTCTGTTTCTGTATACACTTCGATTGATATCCCCGGCTAAATAATCATATTCTATAAACTCTGAAGCAGCCTCTAGAATATACCGTTTTGTCTGCTCTGTCCGATCGCTTTCATCTATAAACTCCTGCGGCATTTTATCTGCTCTTGCCAACGCAAATACATCATCAATCTCATCATCAAAAAGATACTTCTCATAGGCCAATAGCCTGCTGCGTCTTGCCGGTCGATAATGCCGCTTGGTTACAACGCTTTCAGCAACGACGACATGCACGGTTTCCGGCGGTATCACCTGATAGTTAAAAGGGTCTCGCAAATGTACACTTGGCCGTGCCGCTTCAATCAGCCAAAGCATATTGTATGAGCAGTTCTCAGTAAAAAAATAATACCATGAATAAGTATTTTGAAGCTCCCAGATATGCCGCATCATCTGATGGACCTCTTCAGGCGTTAAATCCAGATCATATTCCCAGATATCACGCTCTTCAGTATCTCGATACTCTTTGATTTTTTCATAATAGGGCAAAAACGAGTAATGACCGTAATAGCCGCCAAAAAGCCCTTTAATCGCGAACACCATTCCATTTTCAGTTTCGGAATTCGCATTGGCAGCATAATTGATCGCATAGGAGAGCATTTTTGATTCATAAGAGGAATCAATACGGAGAAATGTATGGCCAAACATGGATGCAGGTGAATTGATATAGGCAGAAGGGAATACCAGACTCACAGATTGGGGGTCAACACGTTTTACCCATGCATCCAACTCTCTACACTCGACTTCAGGCAGATCGTTCATACCCAACTCTTTACTCAACCATGCTTTACGTGCAGGAAAACGGCAGGCTGTTGCATTATCATCCAAGACTTTTTCATCAAGCAATGCGGTAATAGTTGCTTCCAGTTCCGCCTCAGCACTACTCTTCCCCTCTGGCGAAAGAAAAAAAGCTTTATCATCGATCTCGCTTGTCCCATCCGGCATATGCAGTAAAATATGCCAGTATCGTGAAGAAGAAAGATTTTTCTCTTTGGCCAGGTCAATATAATCAGCAGTGTTTGCAAAAAGCGGAGCAGAAAACAGAAAAAATACAAGGAAACGAATAATGATGAAACCTTATGGGCACCTCTAAAAACCCTGGATATCATCAGCGTTACATACATTTTCGTGATCAAGGCAGGTTCTTGTCAGCGTAGCAGGGCTACGGTGGCAAGGTTCTAACGCAGACTCACGGACATGTAT
>JAYEMF010000043.1:0-4272 GCA_034717975.1 Campylobacterota bacterium | reverse complement strand
ACCTCAAGGGTACTCGTTTTGCCAGCTTTATAGGCTTTTTTGATATCTTCGGATATCTCTTTTTTCATTGTGTCCAACATTTTGTATCTCCTGTTTTGGTTTTTTATTTCTACCGTTTAAAGTATATGGGATTTTAGGATCAAAGTCTGTTACCTAAAGGGCACAAACCTGTCTTTATAATAAAAACTTTCAGCGTGAAAATGTAAATCCGAAACCAATCCTGTTTTGCTGTTTGTTGTATTCGATCAGACTTGCACCGTAGCCGCTAAAACCTTTGACATACCAGAAAGTGCTTTTGGAGTGCCCGACCGGATAAGACCACTCTCCTTCAACCGAACCGCGGTTATCGCCGTTAAAGCGAAGGTTGTTTCGCCATGTTAAATTAAATTGATGCTTACCGAGAAAATAGTTCAATTTCAGATGACCGTATCCTAAATACTCGCCAATATCATCATTCTCTTTGCTTTTTGTCGCGCTCCATACGCGCAACTCTGTCAGAAGTGTAGTGGCGTGTTGGAAAATCAGGTCGGCATAGATTCTGTTCCATGATCGCGAAAGCGGCTTGCCCCGGCCGTTTGACTCATGCATAAACCCTATTTTGTAAGCTTTGAAACCGATCTCTTGGGAAAGTGCGTTTTCCATTGGCACTGTCACCCATACTTCAGGACGGTAATTTGTTTCACGAAAGGGAGAAGAGTCGGCATAATACTGCCACCATAACTCATGAGTATAGGCGAGCATAATAATCTCATTGAATCCAAACAGGTTGAATGTCACCGGTTTCTTCATACTGAGCTGAAACTCCATTTCAATATTTTTATTATACTCGTCATATCCCGGAAACATGGCAGGATCGTACTTTTCATAGTTTTCGGTGGTATACACCAGCGGAAGAAAAAAGTTCTTTTCATAGGGGAACAGTCCAAAGCCGCCGAAGATACTATCGATCATAGACTCACGTTCATCTATCTCTTTGGGCATATCAATAGTCTGAAATATAAACTGTTTCATGGCATCATCTACGAGCCTGTTTTGCTGAAGCTTTATCGGAACACCCTGCGAGAGATCCGTATTCTCTATGATGGCAGGAATCTGTTTGAGTTCTGATGCGACCTGTTTGTACCAATAGGCTGATTTGCTGCTGTCTTTGGAGACACCTATGCCATTTTCATACATATATGCCAGCTGGTACTGTGCACGCCGATCGCCATTTTTGGCAGCTTGTTCAAAGTACTCAACAGATTCGGCCTGTGAAGCATTTTGATAGAGATCAACTCCTTTTTCAAAGTCACCTGCAAAGAGAGGAAAAAGAAAAATCATTGACATAACTGCTTTTGTTAATATATTCATCTGCTTACATCCTTGCTCATGGTAAAAAAATTATTGATCTCCTTTTACGAAACCTTGCTACTTAACAGAATGGATACCCAGTGCAGCTCTTTCGAATTGTCGCATGCAATTTTTATGACAACCGTTAACGGGACAGATAAAAACATACCGACAGGACCGAACATCCAGCCCCAGAAAACCATGGAGATGAAAACAACAAGTGTTGACAGTCCTACGCCTTTACCCATAACCTTCGGCTCAATAAAACTTCCGATCAGATTATTAATGATGATGTAGCCTATGGCGATTATCGTCGTCTCGATCAGGCTTAACTGAAGCAGCGCCATGAGCAATGCAGGAAAAGCAGCTATATATGACCCGATACTTGGAATATAGTTTAGAAAAAAGGCAAGCACACCGAACAGCAGGGCATAGTCGAGTTCAAAAAAAGCAAGCATTCCCCAGACAAGTAAACCTGTAGCTGCGGAGGTCGCCGTTTTTGTTAGAAAATAGACATTGATATTGTGCAGAAACAGCCGGATTTTCTCCTTTGAATCTTCTCTTTTTGTCAGGTAAAACACTTTTTCAGAGAGCAGCGATGATTCTAGAAATAGAAACATCACTATGAGCAGCGTCATGAAGCCATTGGTCATGACATTACCCATGCCTTTTAAAAATGCAGCGGTATAATCTATAATTTTAGCAGGATCAAACAAGTCGATAGCTTCATTTTTTTGCAAAGGTATGCCGAATCTTTCGAAAAAATCTGTTATTTTTGGGGTCAGTTCATAGAATTTTTCCTGATAGGCAGGGAGATTGGCAACAAGATCCTGTCCTGAAGTGATAAGAAATGTACCCAGGACTATTACAATGATCAGTGTGATACCAAATACGATAATGGTTGTAATCAGGTCCGGCAGCCCAAACGACCGCAGCTTATTTGCCAAAGGGAGAAAAAGCAGAAACCAGAAAAATGCCATTAGCAGCGGTATCACCAGGCTGCTGCCGGTTTTTAGACCTGCTATCACAACAACCACATAAGCCAATGAGGCAAGCATGGAACTGTTGTCTCTTACAGCTTTCATAGTTTCAGTTCTCCTCTTTTACTCTATCGGGACGGATATACCAAAACAGGACCAATGAAAAGATTGCTCCCAGGGTATCCGCTAACGTATCCTTTTGGGCATCCCAGATATCACCTTGAGAGCCTAAAAATTCCATCCCCGCTTCACCGCCTTCAGTAACGGCATATAGCCACTCAATAATCTCGTAGCTGGTTGCAATAGTTACAACAAAAAAGAGTCCGAAAAAGCTTGCCAAAACAGGACCTGCCCATTTCTGCCGCACCACCAGTTCCGCCATCGGGAATGCGTAAAAACCAATAACGAAATGCCCTATACGATCAAAATGATTTCGCTCGAAATCAAACAGTTCCGTAACAAAATCAAAAGGAACATTTGCAAAGGTATAATGCCCTCCGACAGTATGCCAAAACATCCATAGCGCCATCAGCGTATAGGAGTAATTGCTAAAACGAAATTTGTTAAAAGTAGTCGCCAGGATTAAAAAGGTAATGACGATCGGAATGACCTCTACGATCCAGACATCCCTGTCTACCGGATTGATTCCCAATGCAACAAACATGATTGAAAACAGAGTTGCCAATATATGCGGGTAATATTTTATGAGCATCTTTAATCCTTATTTTTCTTTTTTAAGCCTTCTCTGGCTGCCATTTTTCCTGTTTCGATCAGTCTGTACGCCTGGTCAAATTCATAAAACTCACAGGCATCTCTTGGAATATCGATAATGATATCGGGTCTATGTCCCTGCATAGCATGTTTTGAAAGAACGCTTTGCGTAGCATCCAGGGTTTTACTAAGTACATAGAAAATATCTATTTCATCTTTCTCAGAGGTATCCTTACCAATCAATTTAGATGCCTCATTCCATAGTTTTAATACTTCGTTGTATAGTTTATGTTGTTGTTCCCGATACTTTTTTGGAATCTTTACTACATAGGGATTGGGTATGTTTGCATCCAGGTTAACCGCAATGACCAGGTCGGTCTTGTCTGATAAAACGGGAGTGATCGGCAGCGGATTTAACACCCCTCCGTCTACAAGAAGCATCCCGTCTTTTATGACAGGGGTTAAAATGGTTGGAATGGCGATGGAAGCCCTTATGGCATCTATGAGTTTTCCTTTTTGAAACCATACCTCTTCCCGGTTGTTGATATCTGATGCAACAGCTGTGTAGGTAATGGGAAGATCTTCAATCCTGATATCCCCGATCATCCGTTCGATCTTTTTATAGACGTCGTCACCATTGACGACACCTCCGTCGGCAGATGAGAAATTAACCAGCTTGACAACTTCGATGGCATCAAGTGTCAATATCCACTTTTTGAACTCACCCAGTTTTCCGGCAGCATAAAGTCCCCCTACCAATGCGCCCATGGAAGAACCGGAAATGGATTTTATTTCATAACCCTGTTTTTCGATCATCTCGATAGCGCCTATATGGGCATAGCCTCTGGCTCCGCCGCTTCCAAGAACCAAAGAGACGGTTTTTTCACCATTTGGCGGTTTTTTGACAGTACCGCTGTCTGCAATCAGCAAATATGCCATCAGAACAACAAGCAGCAACTTCCAAGTCAACCCTCTTGCCATCATCTCCACCTTATTTAAACCGATATGTCATTTTTGGATCGCTCAAGCAATTTTTGCAGATCCTTGATAGAGAGTTTCCCCCGGATGGAAGCGATAACCCCCTCTTTTTTCAACTCCTGTATGTTGAGATTGACCACTTTTCGTACAGAACCTATCATCTGTGCCAAAACCTCATGGGAAAGATCGTTTATCAGCTTGACCGGATACGCTTTATCATTTTGATCGGTACTGTCCCGGTTGATATAGCGTAAAATCAGCTTCGCCAACCTTG
>JAYEMF010000042.1:0-4436 GCA_034717975.1 Campylobacterota bacterium | reverse complement strand
CATTTTACCTACTATGAAACGGTCGGCCTGTACAGCGAGAAGCGGGAGTTGTGGCTCTGTTCGAATGACCGTTTTATCTTGCGGGCGCATCAGGCAGTAGGAGGAGGGACTTCAGGTATGTTACTGGAGTATCGAGGATCATGGCTGGTTACCGATAACGTGTTGAAACTGCACTATGCCGATGGATCGCAAAAAATGATCTTATTAAGAGAAGAGGGGAATGCGATTTTTTTTAATGAAAGCAGGAGCTATCGACTGACTAACCGCGTCTGCCGATAGAGAGAGTCTACTAGAGTTGTGTTCTGGTGATCTCTTTATAGGCGTTTAGTGCTTTGTTCCGGACTTCGAGCATCAGTTTCATGCTGAGTTCGGCTTTATCGATTGCCATGGCTGCCTGATGCAGATCTTTTACCTGACCGGTAGCGATATCGGCCATCGCATGTTCGCCTTTGACCTGTTCATCGTTGACGCTGTTGATGGCAGATTGAAGCTCTTTGGCAAAGCCGCTCTCTACATTTTGAACTTTGTCGCTCTTCTGGCCAAGCAGTTCAGCCGTTGAGAGAGAACCGATCTTATTAATGTCGTTCAAAACCTATCTCCTTAAGTCTGCATGCTCTGGATAATGCTGCTGGCCATGCCTTTGGCACTTTCAAAGGCCGCAACGTTAGCCTGATATGCACGTGTTGCTTCTACTAAATCGGCCATTTCGATGACAGGATTAATATTTGGATATGCAACATACCCACTGGCATCCGCATCAGGGTGTCCCGGCTCGAATTTCATAGCAGGCGCACTATCATCACGAACGATCTTATCAACTGATACACTCATTATAGCAGGATTTACTTTTTGTCCTAAGTCACCTTCGCCAAGAGGATCACTGTAACCGAGCGAGTTGGTCTCGTTTCCGATCGCCTGATTGTAGAGACGATTGAAGTCCATGGCTTTGAAAACGACTTCACGGCGGCGGTAGGGACCGCCCTCTTCGGTACGTGTTGTCTGAGCATTGGCAATGTTGGAGCTGATCGTATTGACACGGACACGCTGTGCAGAGAGTCCGTAACCGCTGATATCGAAACTGCTTAAAAAACTCATTTAAAACCTTTACTGCGTCTTGGCTGATGCGTCAATAACGCTTTTGTAGATGTTGGTGCCTTTTTTCTTGGCTGCCAAGAGGGCGTTGAACATGAGAGAATTTTTGGACATCTCAGTGGTTTCAACATCAATATCGACGCTGTTCCCATCGTTGCGAGCAGCGTGCCCGTCACGGAAAAAGGTGATGGCACTGCTGCTGCTTTGAGCGGCCGATGCACCGACATGGTTTGCATCGGTACGGGCCATCTCTAACTGCTGGGTATCACTGCCAAAGATCTCCTGGCGTTTTTGAGCGAGCATACTTTCAAAGTGAACATCACGCGGGCGGTAGAACGGTGTATCGGCATTGGCAATGTTCGATGCGATCATATCCTGACGCATGGAACGGTAGTCTAGGGCCGCATTCATCAGCTCATGAGCGCGTGTGACTTGAATGCTCATCAAAAACTCCTTTGTCTAATTGAGTGAGAAAAGCAATTTTTATTCCAATATTTCAGCTTGAATGCATGAAGTGGAATTAAAGAGCGAAGAAGATAAAATACAAGCCAAATCTAATTGATTTTAATCAAAAAAAGCGAAATATTATTAATGCCTGACAGAATCCTTTTTTTACTCACCGGCACGTTGATTGCCATCGGTATTTTATTCGCTTATACTCTTTCAACCTATACGGTGGTCCTGTTTGACTACAATGATTTTCACTTTGTCCTCCGGCAGCTGATTTTTGGTCTGGGATCGATTTTGATCATGTGGTCACTGGCACAGCTTGATCCTGATATCTGGCTCCATCGGATGGGGTTGATCCTTTTTATCGGCGGTTTTATTCTGATGGCGGCGATGCCGTTTCTCCCGGGAACATTGGTGACGGAAGTGGGCGGTGCAAAACGCTGGATCAAACTGTTTGGCTTTTCACTGGCACCGGTGGAGTTTTTCAAAGTGGGTTTTGTCTATTTTCTGGCATGGAGCTTTTCACGGAAACTGGGTTACCATGACGGTATCGGGCTTAAAGCGGAGATGATACGTTTCCTGCCGTATGCCGTGATCTTTGTTCTGGTGATGTTTTTGATCGCCATTATGCAAAATGACCTGGGGCAGGTGGTCGTTCTGGGACTCACCCTTGCTTTTATGCTCTTCTTTGCAGGGAGCAGCTTCAAGTTCTTCTTTACCTTGATCTCCTTTGCGCTGATGTTTTTCCTCTTTTTTATTGTGACGGCAGAGCACCGAATCTTGAGGATCAAATCATGGTGGGCCTCTGCGCAGGGGTTTGTCCTGACCCTTTTCCCGGAGTCCGTAGCACAGCATCTGCGGGTAGATCACTTTGAAGAGCCGTACCAGATCGGCCACTCTCTTAACGCTATTCACAACGGCGGTATTATCGGGACAGGATTGGGTAACGGCACCTTCAAACTCGGGTTTTTAAGCGAGGTCCATACCGACTTTATCCTTGCCGGCATCGCTGAGGAGTTTGGATTTTTGGGCGTATTGGTCGTCACAGCCATCTTTATCTGGATACTGCAGCGTGTGTTTAAAGTGGCCAATCGTTCAAAAGATAGCGTCTATTATCTCTTTAGTATGGGTGTGGGACTGCTGATCGCTTTTGCTTTTTTGATGAATGCTTACGGCATCAGCGGATTGACACCGATCAAGGGGATCTCGGTGCCGTTTTTGAGTTATGGCGGTTCGTCGATGCTGGCGGCATCGATTGGGATAGGCATGGTGTTGATGATCTCGCGTAAGGTAAATATGGGGAAGCAGAAAAGAGCTACCCGTCATATTGAGAAGGAGGCACAATGAAGTTTGCCGTAACCGGAGGCGGTACCGGCGGCCATTTGGCTATTGCCGCGGCGCTGCAGGAAGCCTTGGTCCAACGTGGCCATGAAGCTGTTTTTATCGGGTCAATCTCAGGACAGGACAGAATGTGGTTTGAAGAATACAGCGGGTTTTCCCACACCTATTTTCTTTCAACCACCGGTGTCGTTAATCAGCGTGGATGGCGTAAGCTCAGTGCCCTGTGGAGAATTTTCAAAGCATTTTTATACTCACGCAAGCTGCTCAGGCAGCATCAGGTCAAAGCCGTTATCAGCGTAGGCGGTTTTTCAGCGGCACCGGCTTCATTGGCAGCATTGAGTCGATTTACCCCGCTCTTTATTCATGAACAGAATGCGAAAACCGGCCGTCTCAACAGGATGCTTCAGCGATATGCCAAAGCATTTTTCAGCTCCTATGATGATGCTTCACCGGTTAAAGCCTATCCGGTTGCCAATGCTCTCTTCCGAAAAGCGAGACTTCGCAAAAAACTCGAGCGCATTATTTTTCTGGGGGGATCGCAGGGCGCGACCTACATCAATGATCTTGCCCTCTCGCTGGCGCCATTGTTAAAAGAGCGCGGTATCGCCATGACGCATCAGTGCGGTGAACGGGATTTTGAGCGGCTCAAAGAGGCTTATGCGGTGATGGGGGCAGATGTAAAGCTGGTTGCTTTTACGAAAGAGCTGCCTTCCCTTCTGGCAGAGAGTGATCTGGCTGTCAGCCGGGCAGGGGCAAGTACGCTTTGGGAGCTCTGCGCCAACGGTTTGCCTGCGTTTTTTATTCCTTACCCGTATGCTGCGGACGATCATCAGTTCCATAATGCGCTCTTTATCGTTAAAAAAGAGCTGGGCTGGTGTGAACGTCAGGGGGATGGACTCGAAGCAGAACTGCTGTCTGTTTTGGATGAAGACCTTGAAACACGTTCGTCAAGCCTGATGAAACTCATCGAACCAAATGGTGCGGAACAGATTATTAAAACTATTGAAGGAGTGTTTTAGAATGCTTAGAGAGATGGCACAGTGGGTTGTTGATGCTATATTTGATATGGGCTATACCGGTATTTATTTATTGATGACCATCGAGAGCTCCTTTATCCCCTTCCCGAGTGAGATTGTATTGATACCGGCGGGCTATCTGGCCGCCAAAGGAGAGATGAGTTTTTTACTTGTCTTTCTAGCCTCTTTGGGCGGTGCGCTTTCGGGTGCATTGATCAACTATTACGGGGCGTTATGGATCGGACGGCATATGCTCGAATCGTATGGAAGATACTTTTTCATCAAGCCCACTACACTCCATAAGATGGATAACTTTTTTGAGCAGCATGGGCCGATTTCTACTTTTACGGGACGCCTTGTCCCGGGTGTGCGTCAATTGATATCGATCCCGGCCGGATTGACACGGATGAAGATGAGCCTTTTTTTACTCTACACATCTTTAGGCGCTGGGATCTGGAGCCTGATCTTGATAGTATTGGGGTATGCTATCGGTGAAAATGAGGCTTTGATTCAGGAATATCTGCAGCAGATTATTTA
>JAYEMF010000041.1:0-4448 GCA_034717975.1 Campylobacterota bacterium | reverse complement strand
CTCTTAGCTCTAGCAGGCGGAAGCCCTGCTGCCTTTTTCGCACAACGTCTGTTTAGACATAAAACTAAAAAAATAAAATTCAAAATCATCTACCGGTTTATTCTTTTATTGCAGTTCTCAGCTCTGTTATGGCTTTTAATCATCTAAAAACAAGGGAACCAGGCCAGACTGTGCAGGTTATTTTGGGAAACTTCAGGGTCAGTCTGTTTCTTTCAATTTTTTTTGCTACTATAACAGATAGCTGACAATTTTACAGACGTTTTAAACCCCTTAAAAAGGATCGGCATGAAACGATGGATACTCCTACTCTTCACACTCTGTTTTAGCATCTCGGCATCCGCACAAACGATGAGCGTTCAGGTCAAAAAAAGTGTTCTCAAAGATGCCCCCTCCTTCCTCGCCAAAAACGTTACAACCCTCTCTTATGGCGACCAGGTCACACAGATCAAACAGCAAGGCGACTGGATCCAGATAGATACGACTTTAAAAAAAGGGTGGCTTCATGCCTCGGCCCTGACCGACAGAAAGGTCATCTTGCGTTCAGGTTCGCAACGGGCTTCCACCACTGTTTCCAGCAATGAAGTAATGCTGGCCGGCAAAGGGTTCAACGCGCAGGTCGAATCCAAATACCGTCAAAAGAATCCGCAGATGCGCTTCGACCTCGTCGACAAAATGGAGCGCTACCCCACCTCGTCCGAGGCCGAACGCACCTTTGCCCAACGCGGCAAGCTGAAGTTGTAGGAGGCAGTCATGAAAAAAGCATTATCTGCCATCGGCTTATCTGTCATCCTCGGCGGCTGTGGGGGCGTTTACGAATCGGTCATTGCCCCGAATCTCGATCTGCAGCTTGAAAAAGCGGGTTATTCCGCTGAAGACCGCAAAGCAGTAGAACGTATCGGCAAATCTGTTGCCAGAAGCATGGAAGAGATCACCCCCGAACAGGAGTACTATGTCGGCCGTACCATTGCCGCCAACCTTCTCAACAGATACCAACCCTACCACAATGAAGCTGCTGGTGCCTACATCAACAAAGTCGGAAACTTGCTCACTTACAAGTCCGACAGGCCAAATACTTTTGGCGGTTACCACTTCATGATCCTTGACTCCGACGAGATCAACGCCTTCGCTGCACCGGGCGGCTTCATCTTCGTCACCCGGGGGATGCTGCGCTGTGCCGACAGCGAAGATGCCGTCGCGGCAATACTTGCCCATGAAATCGCCCACGTCACCCATAAACATGGTCTAAAATCGATCAAAGACAGCCGCTGGACAAAGGTGGGAACACTGCTTGGAGTTGAAGCCACAAAACGCTACAGCAGTGAAGAACTCGCGACCCTGGTCTCAACTTTCGAAGATAGCATCGACGATGTCATCAACACCATGGTTGTCAACGGCTACTCCAGAGAGTATGAGATCGAAGCGGACAAAGCAGCGCTGAGTATGCTCGAACAGGTCGGCTACAACCCATCGGCCCTGATCGACATGCTGCAGCTGATGAACAAACGCCTCCAGCCAGACGGACAGGATTTTGCCAAAACGCATCCCGACCCATCCGATCGTATTAATGAGATCCGAAAAAGCCGTGCACCTTCCGTAGAGAGCCCTGCAGTCCGTCAGAAACGCTACCGCCGTAACCTTGCCCATATCTGAAGATGAACACCAAGCTCTTTCAGACGGCGGCCATCACCCTCGCGGCGATCATCATCACACTGGTCACATACAAGCTGCAATTGCTGGCCCCCATAGAGAACCACCTCTGGGATTACCGCGTTAAACTTCTCGCCGATCCGGCAAAACATGACCCTTCAATCAAGATCGTCCTTATCGACCAAAGCTCCCTTGACTGGGCCGAAGCGAGCAACGGACTCTCCTGGCCGTGGCCGCGAGAGATGTACACTACCATTGCCGACTTCTGCCTACAAGGAGGTGCCAAAGCGATCATCTTCGACATGCTCTTTCTCGAACCTTCCCTCTACGGTACAACGGATGATGAACGCTTTGGTGCAGCACTGAAAGAAGGCGAAGCCATTGGTGCTGTCGTGCTCAGTAACGAACAGGGCAGCACAACCTCATGGCCAGATACACCCAATAATCAGGTTAATACCCCTGCCAATGCACCGCTGCCAGAAGCACTTGTAAAAGAGAAAGCTGCTTTTCCCGTTGAGAGCCTTGCCGGTACATTCTCTGCACTTGGCTCTATCGTCGCAACACCCGATAAAGATGGTGTCATAAGACAGGTGCAGTTGATGAGTTATTTTGACAACATACGTCTACCGGTCCTCTCTCTTGCCACCTATCTTAACAGCGACCACTCCGTAAAATACCGGCAAGATGAGAAGCAGTTCTGTCTCAACAATCACTGCGAACGGTTCAACACCGACTACAAGGCACTTATTAACTTTCACGGTCCATCCCAGACATACGCTTCGGTCAATGCCGCAGCCGTCATAGACTCAAAACTGCTGCTGAACAACGGCGAAAAAGCTTCCCTCTCTCCCGACTTCTTCAAAGATAGCTACGTCTTCATCGGCGTCAGTGCCCCGGGACTAATGGACCTGAAAACAACACCCATTCAAGGCGTCTATCCCGGTGTAGAGGTCCATGCGACGGTGCTTGACAACCTGCTTAACAATGACTTTGTCTCCAAAACCCCGTTTTCTCTGATGTTTGTCATGCTGATTGCTCTGACTCTTTTCAACAGTGCCGGCATCCGCTTTCATGACTCACTGCTTCAAGCATCTCTCTACCCTCTTGTTTCCCTGGCAACAATCACAGGGGCAGGTGTTTTTGCCTACAGCCTGAACAGCTGGCTGGAGCTTGCCCCGCTCATTCTCGCACTGCTGCTCTCTTCTATCTCCGCTTTCGGACTTAACTACCTTATCGAAGGCAGACAGCGCCGCTTTATCAAGACAGCCTTTGCCCAGTATATCAGTCCAAAAGTGATCGATTCACTTATTCAAGAGCCCGAGACACTGAAACTAGGAGGCAGAGAAGAGACCCTGACCATACTCTTTTCAGATATAGAGGGATTTACAAAGATCTCATCACAGATGGAGGCTGGACGTGTGGCAGAGTTCCTGAACGAATATCTCGGACTGCTCAGCAATGCCATCATGAACCTTGGCGGCACCATAGACAAGTATGAGGGAGACGCCATCATCGCCTTCTGGAATGCACCCCTTCCCCAGCCAGATCATGCTCTCCTCGCGGTAGAAGCAGCACTGCAATGCCAACAGCTCCTCCAAAAGAACCACGACCATTTTCTAAAAACCTATGGCCATACAGTAAAGACCAGATTCGGCATCCATACCGGTAAGGTAATCATCGGTAATCTCGGGACAGACAAGCGCTTTGACTACACCTTCATCGGCGATGCAGGCAACCTCGCTGCACGGCTGGAATCCGCCAACAAGCAATTCGGCTCCTACGTTATGATCTCCGAAACGACAAAAGCAGCCCTCAACGATAGATTCTACTACCGTGAACTGGGCCACATCAGCGTCGTCGGCCGTGACGAACCAATCTGTGTCTTCGAACCGATATACCGTGATGATGCACAAAGAGAAGAGAGACTCTTAAAGCAGTACGATATTGCTCTCGCACTACTCTATAAAAAAGACCTTCATACAGCGCAACAGCAGTTCGCTGCCATCGCAGAATCAGACCCGGTGAGTAAAAAATATCTGGAGATTATCGACAATATTGAAGATGGAAAACTGGTTTTCGAAAATGGAGTTATTAGATTAAGTGAAAAATAAGAGACGTTACTGGAACGCAGTTTAGGAATTTTCAGATTTTCAAAAAAACGAGGAATTTTTACGGGGTGAAATAAAGATGCCGCTTCACGCGACATCACGGCGGGAACCTCTTCGTTCCCTGCAATGGCTTCTGGTCCCAGGCGGTGCATAAGACACCTTGTAAAATACCGTTACCCGAAGCGGCAACGCCTCTTAAGTGTCGCGAGCGATCATCATCGCGCGACGGCTTCAATCTCTGAAACGAGGCTGCCTTACATCTTGTCTATGAACGCTGAACATCACACGGTCTCATCATCGGTGCAACTCTCAAGTGCACCTTTGCAGAATCTCTGCATTGACCGGCTTTCAGACACTCATAGAGAGCATCTTACCTTTAAACCCGATCTATCGTCGCGCTTCTGCATATGCCCCAACTCTTTTTTAGGGGCTGCATCCAACAGCGACTCCAGACCCAAAGCCATCAAAAACATTTTTTGTTTCATGGGCTTCCTTTTCAGGTACCTTTTGGTTAAATCTCTAGTACGTACTAAAACTATGATAACTCCTTAAAGATAAAAAGAATATTAAAGTCTTATCAATACAAAAACCCAAATAGCCAAATAGGTATTTTATTTCCTGTTCCAATTTCAATTCCATCAATAACCAAGTAGGAGTTTTCGATATTTTTAATCTGAGAAAAACTTTTCGATT
>JAYEMF010000040.1:11475-19892 GCA_034717975.1 Campylobacterota bacterium | reverse complement strand
TAAGCCAAAGGCTCTGGATCTGTTTTCATTTGGCGAAGAAGAGCTGCCCGCACCGGTCAACAATGTTGATGTTGAGGAGGGCGTTCAACTAAGCCTATTCTAATTTCCGTGTTACGGTAACTACCAAGCCCCCTCCCTATCGGGGGGCTGCATATTTGGACGCGAATACGTTGGGGACGAAAGTCTTAGGCGTCCAAATCGTTGTCGTTCTCTTTAGGTGTGGAGATGTGAGCTGCTCTCGGGCAGTTCACACTCTACATTTAAAGGATCGATTATGAAAGCATTAATCGTAACATTGGTATTTGTTGTGGTTGCACTAAAAGGTGCTGATATGATTAAAGACGTAGCTGAGAAAACTCAAGCGCGAAACTCCATGATTGTGGAGGCGCAGTATGGCTACAGCAAATAACGAATATGCAATTAGCATTTTCGGCAAAGCTGTCATCAAGGATGCGGAGTTCAAAAAGGACTTGCGCATTTGGATAGTTCATGTCGACAATGACGGCACAACAGGCACGTTTTTTGTAAACGAATCCCGGGTAAGTCGAGAGGACCCTTGTAATATTTTTACAAAGGGGAAGATTGTTTTATTTAGGGGTACGCTGAAAGAAAAATTTGTGTTTGTTGATGATATTTGTATTCTTGGCGACAGCGCCACCGTAGAGTGAGGCTGTCATGGGAAACATTATTGAAATAGGGCTCAAAAGGCTCTTTGCGCCAGCAGCCATAACGGCTGGGCACACTTAAAGTTCTTACTGGAGAATTTTAAAGGTGTTGATATTCTTTCGACGAGCTTGGTTTAGCTTCCCGGAGCAGTAACGTTTTCGTAACCGGTGAATCCGTTTGCGGAGGGTTTGCCCTCGTTTATAACAGAGAATGTATTGAGGCTGGAATCGTCGAATATCTCCTTGATCGCCTGTTGACGAGACAAGTATGCTTTAGTGCAAATGACTTTCTGGCCGACAGTGGTATTCATGAAGCTCACAACAGCCTCCTCTTCCGTCTCGTACTCCTGCTCACTTAATGAGGCGTTGACAAACAGGCTGTTCGCGTGCTGAGGTCTGTGGTGAATCAAGACAAACATCACTCACCCCCTGTAGCGAATTCTTTTTCGAGCTCTTCAAGTGCATTTTTTGCCTGGAACTGCTGCCATAGTGCATCATCTCGCTTAAAGCTTGAAATAACATTTTTCTTCGCTTCAGTCATTACGGCATTTTTGTCAATGCCTACCAGCACAAAGATAGCTTCATCGTCGGGGTGCTGCCAATAATTAATCTGTTCAGAGCCTCGCAATGTTACCTTGGCCACCTGCTTGGAGACCTGGGTGGATACGTTGTCTATCATGCTGCCCTTCCCTACACCGGTCGCCCTGGTAAATGTTTCAACCTTGTCTTTGATCAGTGTCTCAATCTGTTGAGCAAGATTAGAACGCGCACTGGCCAAAGCGGTGCGTCGTGTAAATTCATGGCCTGCTTTGGTCATCTCCGCTGAACCAACCGCGACGACACGGCCTTCAGACTTCTCTATTCCGCATGCCCATTTTGGTGCAGATGTACCGGAAATAACACACTGACCTGGTGCCGGTTCTTTGCCGCCAGCACATCCGGACATTCCTAGTATCATAGCTGCAGTTGCAGCGATTATCATTCTGGTTTTCATTGGGTGTCTTTTATAGGTTGTTAATCTTATCTTTATAGTCCGTATCAAACAGGCAGCGTATGCCTTGATTGATAATGAAAGAAAAAAGATCCGACTCTTTGCTTGAGCCGGCTTCGTTTTCATACAAAGGACTCATGGTTTTTAAAAGGGTGATATTTTTTTCACTCAATGCCACTCTTTTGGTAACTAATTGCTCATTTACATCATTTGTAGGACTATTGTTTCCAATATCTTCGACTTCTGCAGGTTTTCCCATTTTATGCCCTTTTTAGATACATACTTTTGTAATTATAGACATAAATTAGTTAATTTGTCAAATTTCATCGAATAATAATAAATAAGACAACATACCAAATAGGCAAAAAGAGGATGTTTTTCAGAGAGAAGTGATGGCTTTCCCCTGGCAAAACAACAACATACTATCTAGTATGTGTTATAATATGGCAAATCTACTAAGATGAGGATACATGGAACTGCAAAAAACCGACCTAATCGGTGACTTGGAGCGTTGGAAGGTTCATTTTTTGGACAAACTTAAAGCTTTAGGTCGCTCTAGGAACACATTTGAGCTATATGAGCGTTCAGCCAACCAGTTTATAGAGTATATGCATAAATACCAAGAGGATATTGCTATAAATGAGATCAGTTCGGTTTATATCACTGGTTATCTTTCCTTTTTAGAAGATGAGGCTGAAAAACGTCATAAAGTCCTACAGAGAGCACAGAAAGAGAATAGAAAGCGTATAGCCCCTGATAAATTGATTTACCTCTCAAAAACAAGCAAAGAGGCTTACCTGAAATCCATTAAACAGTATTTTGGTTTTATCAGTGACAATAACGATGATCTTCATGCTTACGATCGTATTTTCAAAAAACTTGATATTGCCGGCAAGGGGAAACAATCTGACAAGATGGAGTATCTCAGCGAAGACCAGGTAGGCAAGCTCTCTAATTTCATCGAGCGCGAAAAAGGCCGCAAGGGAACCTATCAGATATATATGAAAGCGATGCTTATTAAACTAATGCTGCACGCCGGGCTGCGGATTAGCGAGGCATTGAAGGTGAGGCTATGTGATTTCTCTGATTCGCATGATGATGATGTCTACGCCATCCGGATTGATGCAAAAGGGGGCAAGACGCAGACCGCCTATATAGTGAAGTATATAATTGACGATGAGATCGATTACATGAGGGAGCAGGGCAAGGACAATAGCGATCCGTTGTTTTTAAACAAGAATAACAAAAATCTTGACCGGCATTACGCTTTCCGTCAGATACAAACCATTTACCGACATGCCGGACTAGGCATTGATGTTAAGGGGCTGCACTTGTTGCGCCATACTCTCGGCATGAGACTTGTCAGAAATAAGGTGAGCCCTCTTGACATTCAGCGGATCTTGCGCCACGAAAAACTGGAAACTACAATGACATATGTGCGGGCCTTAAAGGAAGACGTGACCAGTGCACTTAAATCCTTAACGGACAACGGGGAATGACATTATGAATTCTAAAAGAAGAAATAAAAAAATTACAGAAGGAAAAGGCTTATGAATAACTCGGAAATACTATGCGGAGATGGATGCCTGCTAAGGCCCACGGTTTATACATCGAGTGATGCTCTGTGACGGTAGAGTTCTCTAAGGGATTGTATCTGCTCATCAGATCATCTCTCATTACACACGCCACATGGCTTCGTTTGGCAATATCAACGCCGATATAGTACATAGCAGATTCCTTGATTGTATTCAGGTTGTGCTCACAGCCTCCTTACTCTATGGAATGGTAAGTCAACTGAAAGGCATACGCTTTAGTCAAGCGTATGTGCCTACTTGAAATAGCCTCGATACCCAAGATACGGCTTCTCGTCAAATTCTTTAATTTCATTCTGGTACTCTTGGTTGACCCGATCGCAAATGAGTCCAGTTTCGCATTTTTGATTTATAGGCAGGTCTTCGCAGACAAAAATTTTCCCTTCAACAATATTGAATTCAATGCATACAGAGTATTCATAATCATACTCGTCTTGGCTCAAAATGCGCCATCGGTAATAGCCATCGCTCAAAATGGACTCTCCGGACAAAACGGCAGGTGGCAAGCCATTTATCCTGTACTCCCACTCTCTCTTGATGATATTCGCGAACTCCTCCGCATCATCCATCCCTTCGATGCGCTGGAGCCGACCAATAAAATCATAGATCCCATCTTCGTACTTTGCCCACTCCCGGTCTTCATGCGCCTGCTCGGCCCACCGACGGATAATGCCATCAGTGCCCTCAATGTAGTGATGAATTTCTTTGAATGGGCGCGAATCGAGCGCAAGTGCATTGAGCAGATGGATTGCGTGCGTACGATCAAAGTTTTTTAAGTCGATCTTGGTTGGATTGTCATTGTTGTAAAGGTGCAGCAGAATGGATCTTATCCGGCTTTGTGTGCCGCTGGCACCTTTGGCTGCTTCGATGCAAAACCGTAGCGACTGAATCTCCTTCGCAATATCGCCATTGGCCCATTCTGCCTTTGTCGGGGTCTGGCCCATGACATCGATATAGTGCTGATAGGAGTGGTAATCGTTAAAACCCATTGAGCGGGAAAGTGCCTCTTGAGCAGTAGATAGTTTTATCTTCTGGCCAAGCTCTTCTGTTAGTTGCTGCTGTAAGTATCTGGCGGTTTCTTTGAACTGACTTTTGGTGATTAATGGAAGTTCTGACATAGTTCATCCTTCGTTCGGCATAGAGTTTGGCCGTCATTTATTGAGAGTTTGTTCCGTTACGCCCTTTTGACAGTCGTTAAGTGCCAATAAGGTTATGTCATATATGAAATATTTGTGTTGAAAATGAAGATTTCGCCATGCCTCGATGAGGTGGAACGGGCACGTTGTTCACACGCTAAAAGCATTATAGCGTACCGGCACGCCTATTCAATTACATGTCTACGCTTTTGCCCTTTTGCATCACCGTCGAGGTTTTTCCATGCCGCCAGTTCTGTCTGAGCCGGTCAACAGTGTGGCGATCATGTTTGTTGCCGACACCTATTCCTAATTTGGATGCTTCATATTTTGAGAGTTTAATAGCCATGTGCGCTCATTTGTTTTTGAAAATATATAAGGAATCTGACGCTTTTTCTAAAATACAGCAGTTTTTTATTTTTTATGCGCCATGACCTGTAAATTTTTCTGTAAACCAGTTGTAAATTTCTTTGTAAATTATAAGAATTCTCAGTGTCCTCGTATCACTGGATGGATGGAGATGGCGCGCTTGCCGCAGCTGCTCGAAAAATCAATGATACATGCACTGTTAAAAATTTCTATTTCAACTTTACAAAATTCGTGTTATTGTTTTTCAAAAGAAATTAGCTTTAAGTACAGGAGAATACATGTCGGATAGTTCGTACAAATACAGGACCGTACAAGTTCAAAGCGTTAACAATGAAAGTGTTGCGCCAAAAGTATTTTACAAGGGCCATGAGTTTGATTATGATGCACTTGAGGATATATTCAATTATTTGGGCAAACACGGATATGCAATACTTTATGCCTTATCTGAGAAGTCAGACCTGGGAATGGGTGTAGTGTGCACCAATACATATTTGTTTATGAATAGTGACAGTTTTGAGGATATTCCGGAAGATATTGAAAAAAAGATGAGGGAGCTTGAGTCTAATCATTGCGACACAAAGAGGGCATCATAGCGCCTTTTAATCGAGCTTAATAGCACCGGTTATCTTGAATTTAAAATATACGGACCTTGAGATCTTCATCATCTCACAGATCAAGTTGATTTGTTATTTCTGTGCAATAAATTCTCCTGGGCAGGCCAGTAGCAGATATGCTTCATAATTACTAATATAATCATTGACAAAGTTGGCAAGTGTATCATTCTGTTTGGTCTGTAAAATGGAACAAAGCTGATCTTTCGCTTCAACAATAGAGATCTCCAGGGGATGGAGATCTCTACCCTTGAGGCGATTCAGTATTTCTGTCATATCATCAGACTGACTTGCGAATCTTTTAAGATTTGTGATCAGTTGGTCTTTGAGCGCAGGTTTATCAATTGACGGAAAACCATCAAGACGGGAGGATCTTAAAAAGTTATTTATTAACTCAGGGTGTCCTTCAAAAAACTGCTCAACCTGTGTCTTTCTTCCATTGAGTTCAGGGAAAAGATGAAGGGTTTCATCGCTGACATGAGATTTGTTTGAAGCCAGCCTTTCTTTTAGCTCGTCAGCACTGAACTTTTTGATAATTTCCAGCTTTTCTATTTTACCACTCTCTATTAACTCTACCAGATCTTTTTCTGTGAAGTATTCTTCGAGAAACGCAACAATAGGACGTTTTTGATTTTTCCAATTATAATAAGTCTTTTCAGCGATCCTCAAAACTTTCATTATCTGCTTTTTCATTGCGTTGCCTTCCATTTTTTCCATTCAATAAATTCTCTAAAAAGTTTAAATTCTTCACTTTCTGCTTCCATTCTTAGTATCACGCCTGTGGTCAGAAAGCAGTCAATTTCATCATCTGTAAAATATTTTTAAATGAGTCACATGACGGGGACACCCTCTTTTTTCCATTTATAATAGGTCGGTCTGGAGAAATTAAATAATTTTGTATAAAGTTCATCCTTTTTGTATTTACCCACCTTGCCCTCTGTTTCCTTTTCTCCCTGAGCGATAAGCGTTCCCTCTCCTTATTATCTCATTTTCCATTTTTGTATCGGTTTATAGTCCGGAGTTGCCTCTATCTATATTCATAATTTCATTTCACATCTAAAGCTGACAAATTCATCAAAAATTGCAACACACTTGAGTATCGTTTTACTATGTCTTATCTTGAATGATTCAATGCACACGCCAAAAAGCACCATATCATTGTCGAAAAACATTTTGATACCGACTGGCTTAAAATAATGGCCGCATCTCTTCCAAAAGATTAATTGGCTGACAAACTTTTTTTGCCAGACAATCCATATTTCCTTTAAAACCTATCATCGAAATGGCCTAATCAATAGAATCAGTTTCGGCAGCAGCAGCAGATCGGCAACAATGGCCATAAACATTGCCAGCATCGTCAGCAGACCGAAGTAGATAGTCGGCACAAAATTTGAGAGCACCAACACGGAAAAGCCGATCATGATGGCCACCGAGGTGTAGTACATCGCATAGCCGATGCTGGCATGGGAACGGTGCATGGCCGCAATATAGTCGCCGTCTTTGGCCACTTCGATCTTGAAGCGGTGCAGATAGTGAATCGTATCGTCCACTGCAATGCCAAGACTGATGGCGGCAATAGTAATGGTCATCATATCCAAGGGAATCCCTGCCCACCCCATAAATCCTAAGACCCCGCCGACAGGAATGACATTGGCCACCGTGGCGATAAGTGCGATCTTCAGGGATCTGAAAAGGATCAGAAACATCGTGCTCAGGATCACCAGCACGATCCCCAGCGTCATGATCTGGGAATTAAAGAGGCTCTGGAGCATGTTGTTATACATCACCATCATGCTGGCCAACCGGATATTTTCGGCAGGGACCCCCACTTTTTCGTGCAGCTCCCGCTTAATACGTTTCAATAGCTCGTCCCGCCTCAAATCCTTCATAGAGTCAATGATGCGCAGTGTAAAACGCGCCTGATTGTTCTCCAGACTCAGATAGGGCTGGAGCAAAATCTTTTTATATTGTTCAGGCAGTTCATTGTAAAACAGAGCCAGGTCGAGATTGTCCAGGTCCTTCCCCTGGTTGATCTCCCTCCCCACTTTGAGGGTGGTGGCGAAGGAGAGCACCTTGCCCACCTCGGGAAGTGCGTCGAGGTAATCGTGAATTTTCTCGATTTCGTTCATCTTCCCGGAGGTGAACCAGTACTGCTCCTCATGTTCGATGCTTTCAAACTCTGCCTCGAAGTCGTCAAACTCGTCGGCTTCTTCATCCGTATCCGAAGAGGCCGGCAGCTCGGAACTCTCCTGCGGAAAATCGATGATGATATCCAGTGGTGTCGTACCGCCAAGCTGCCGATCGATCACCTTCATCCCCTGATAGATCTCGGTGCTCTTTTTGAAGTAGTCGATAAAAGAGTTTTCCACTATGAGCAAAGCGGCACCGGAAATGCTGAAAAGCAGCACTGCAGCACTCACTGCGAGAATCGTCTTTCCGAAACGTTCTGTCCACCGTCCCAGTCTCTTGGTCAGAACAAAGCGGGATTCGAAAAAGATGTCAGGCGGTCTCTTTTTAAGGAGCATCATCACCGCGGGAAAGACCAAAAAAGCAATCGCCAGCGAGATGGCGACCCCGGCGCTCATCATCCACCCCAGGTTGATAACCGGCAGGATGTCGCATGCCACCAGGGAACTAAAACCGGCGATGGTAGTGATGACAACATAGAAGCAGGGCTTGAACATCGACACGGCAGCCTCCAACACAATCTCGCGATGCGGAGCATCGGGACGGGTCTGCAGCAGCTCGCGGTAGCGCACTATCAGGTGGATGATGAGCGACATGGTGATGATCATCTGCAAGGAGATAAAATTGGATGAGACGACCGTCACCTCCCAGCCAAAAAGCCCCAAAAACCCCGTCGTCGCCACGACTGAGAGGAGCAGGATCATGATGGGAATCAAGATAAAACGCCACTGCCTGAAGACAAGCCACATGAAAAATATAAGCAGCAGCAATACCATCGTACCGTAGGTCCTCAGGTCATACTTGACAAAGCTGATCATATCATCCGCGATCATGTTGGCCCCGCCCAGAAAGAGAGCGGTCTCCCCACG
>JAYEMF010000040.1:0-11375 GCA_034717975.1 Campylobacterota bacterium | reverse complement strand
TAGAAGTGTTGCATGATCATACCTTAGAGAGACTCGGAGGATTTGAGTTGATCGATCAGCTCGAAGACCGTTTTACTCTTTAGGATCTCGATAAACTGGGCACGGTAGGTCTGCACAATGCTCACGCCTGCAATTTTTACGTCGTAGATGAGCCAGATGCCTTTTTTGGAGTGGTAGAATTTGTAAAGCATTTCTATCTTGTCAGTCTTGGTCAGGATCATAGTGGGAACCTCAATACGGGTCAGTTTTGTTTGTACTGCACTTTCGACCACCACTTCTTCGTCGGTATAGAGGTCGAGCTTGTTGAGATAGGAGTCCTTGATACGCCTTTCGAAAAGCCCGGCATACTCCTTTCTTTTCGCAACCTCCAGCTCTTTCCACTCCTTTTTCCCCAGGCTTAGCCTGGCCATAAGCGTATAATCAAACAAAGGATTGATTGCCTCCTCGATTTTGCTTTTTTTCTGCTCTTTCGGGAGTGCCTTGTCTGCCAAAACATCGGTTATGAAGAGTACCTTCTCCTGCATTGTCTGTGTCAGATCTTCCGCATCCCCGGCCCAGAGGGTCAAAATCGTTCCTACAAAAAAGAGCAGAATCAAGCGCATCTATATTCCTTCTGATGTTGCATCACCGGTTATTTGCCTTTTCCAAATAGTCAATATTAGAAACAGTATCGTCCCGATTAATGAAAAAAGAAGCGCATTGTCTGCACCAAAACTATCCCAAATCAATCCGATAAGAATAGATGAGACAAAAATCGCTAACGCCAGAACAGTATAAAAGAATCCGTAAGTAAGCGCTTTATTGGTCGCTATGTCAGATATCAGTGCCCGAATAGCATTCAATGAAGCCGTCGTATAGAGACCGAAACCGATATAAGCCAGTACAATCGAGACAGTAGAGCCATACAGCATCAACAGTGTTGTCGTCACCCCTATGATATACGCGGCAGTAAGCACCCTGTTGCTTTTATATTTGTCGATCAGTTTGCCGATCGGGTAGCTAAGAAGTGCCTGCGAAAGTGTAAACACCATGAAAAGCAGCGGAATATGTAAGGTCTCGAAGCCGCTCTCTTTGGCGCGCATGACAAAGAAAGGCTCGGTAAATAAAAATGCGGTAAAACCGGAGTAGATCACGATCGGCCAGATCAGCTTCCTGTCACGCTCGGTAAAGCTGATCTTTTGGATCTCAAAGCGCTTTGGTCTAATGTCCTTGACAAACACTATGACGACCATCACGCCGATCAGGCCCGGCAGTGCCGAGAAGAGAAAAAGGTTTCTGATCGTCTCTTCGCTCTGTCCGAAATAGAGCAGCGCCAGAAACAGAGTGAGTGAACCAAAAAAGTGGCCGGCAGTATCGAGGGTACGGTGGAGGCCAAATGATCTTCCCGAACCGCCTGCATGTGAAGAATATGATATCAGCGTGTCTCTTGGGGCTTCGCGTACACCTTTGCCAAAACGCTCCAGTGTCTGCAGTACGGCCGCACCACTCCAGCTGCCGACAAAGTAAAAGAGTGGTTTGGCAATGGTGGAGAGAAGATAACCTCCGACGACCAGCGGCTTCACCAGAGCAAACTTATCGGAGAGGTAGCCTGAAAAAAGGCGGGTCGCATAGGTGACAAATGTCGATACCGCGATGATGATTCCCAGTTCGGCATACCCGGCATCAAGATACTCGATCACGAAGATGGGAAGTATGGGTGTGATCATTGCCGTTGAGAAGTCGACAAAAAAACTTACCAGAGCGATCAGGAGAATGTTTTTATTCATCAAAAAAGCTTCCCTATTTTCCGCACCCCAAGCCAAAAAAGAATGCTGCCAAGCGACATAACCCCTAAAAAGTACGGCCATAGATCAAAAACATCGGTACCCCTGAAAAAGATACTCTGCGCGCCTTCGATGTAATAACGTAACGGTGAGAGATATGACAGTGCTTCCAAAACAGGATGCATGGCATACACCGGGGTCCAGGCACCACTGAGAAAGATCATCGGCATCATGATCAAAATAGCGAGCTGCGCCACTTCCATGATAGTTTCAGATACGGCGGCTACAAAAAGACCGATACCGGCACTGGTGAAAGCATAAAGGAAGGTCAGGAGGAGAAAAATAGAAAAAGAGCCATTGAAGGGAGAATCAAAAACAGCAAAAATTATAAGCCCGACCGCCATGATTGTACCGGCCATAATAATCAGCACCTGAGAGAGGATTTTTGCTAAAATAATTGTTTTCGTATTTACCGGCATAAGCAGCATCAGATCCCAGGTACCGTTCTCTTTTTCATTGACAAACACCATGGCCGAAAGCAATACCGAAAGTAGCGATATAATAGCCAGCAGTTCCGTAATAGACATAAAATAGGTAAATTCAGCGTTAGGATTAAAGAGTTTATGATTGTCAATAATAATCGGTGACAGGTTCATGACTTTTTGAAAGTCATAAAGGATATTTTGTAGATATAAGTGGGCCAAAAAAGCCTGTGCCGATGCTGTAGTATCAAGCAGCAGGTTCAGTTTTGCCCCACCGTTTTTATACACATTTTTCTCAAAATCACTTTCAAATACTATCCCGACCATTATCTTCTTGTTCTTTATATCTTCAAAGAGCTTTTCCTGCGATGTGTAGTGTATAGGGTGTTGAAAGTGAGGTGCATGGAGATGATTTAAAATTTTTGTACTGATAACACGGGGCGTGTAATCAACCACGCCGACACTGATGTTTTTGGCTTCGAGCGTGATTCCGGCTCCGGCGACATAGATCTCTATGGTAAAAATATACAAGATCAGCAACACCAGAAACGGCAAACGCATGAACTCTAAAAGCTCCTTGCCTAAAACAGCTATGAATGCTTTCATTTGACACTCTTTTTCAAAAAGAGATAGGAGAGGGCAAACAACACCATTGCATACCCTGTCAAGATCAATAGATACAAGATATTTTGGCTTGCATCAAGCCCATCACCAACCAAAAAGACATCATGCATCAGATGGGTAAGATACATCACGGGGTAGAGGTGTGCAATGACGTAGGCCCCGCCTCCCATGGAACTGACCGGCATGATCATCCCCGAATATAAAAATCCGGGTATTACGGTAACGATGGCGACCAAAATAATCGCTACGATCTGGGTAGAGGTGATAACAGAAGCCAGAAGACCAATGGAAGCGCTGATAATCAGATAGATAAACGAGGAGACAAAATAGAGCGTGAAGCTTCCTCTGAACGGGAGATCAAACAGATAGATTGCGATAAGCCATAAAATAATGATATTAAAACTTTGAAGAAAGACGATGTGTGCCATCTTTGCCAGCAGATACTCCCCTTTTTGTATCGGTGAGGCGTAAAAGTTAAAAATCGTTCCTTTCTCTTTCTCCCTGACCACTAAAAATGCTGCCATCATTGCAGGAATAACAAGATAGATGAATGCGATAAGTCCAGGAATAATCATCTCCTCGTCACGCATGGCCTGATTAAAGAGATTACGCTGATTGATGCTGATCAGACCTTTCATAGCATCCAGACGATATTTGAACTTTTCAAAAAAGAAGTCGTAGATTGTGCCCATGGCATATCCCTCAATCGTTTTTGCACGAAGGGGGAAGGAGCCGTCAGTGAAAATTCCCAAATGAACTTTCTGCCCTTTGGCCAGAAGTTTCTGAAAGCCAGGTTCAATGAAGATAATCAGATCTTTCTTGTTCTGTTTGATGAGCTTTAGCGCATCGGACTCTGAGATCGTCTGCACATCGGTGTTGAAATATTTTGAGTGTTCAAATTTTGCGGCGAGCTCATACGAGAGTTTACTTCTGTCCTGATCGACAATCAGTGTTCTGGTACCCAGTACTTCCATCCGGATACCGTATCCAAAAAGGAAGATAAACAGGATCGGGATAACATAGAGATAAATGATCAGCTTTTCTCTCACCATCTCTTTCATCTCTTTTTTGAAATAGGCTTTGATGACAGCATACTTCATTGTTCCACTCCACTTTCAGGCTGCTTGCAATATGCTATAAATATCTCTTCAAACGTTTCTGCTTCAGGATGAAGTGCATACAGCGTATTGACACTATCGTCTGCCACTTTTTTTCCGTCTTTCAATAAGACAACCCGGTCACAGTAGGCCGCTTCGCTCATATAGTGGGTTGAAACCAGTATGGAGATATTCCAGTATGCTTTGAGTTTATGCATAATCTCCCAAAATACGGCTCTTGCCACGGTATCGACTCCGGATGTCGGTTCATCCAAAAAAAGCACTACAGGTTCATGCAGCAACGCCGCTGCGACGGAGAGACGTTGATTGATCCCCAAAGGAAGTTCAGTCGGAAGCTTGCCAAGATATTGTTCAAATCCGAGCGTTAGGGCAAATTCATGTATTAAAGAGAGCGCCTTTGTTGTCTCAATATGGTGCATTTGGGCAAAATAGAGAAGGTTTTCTCTTAAAGTCAGCTTTTTATAGAGTGAAAAACGCTGGCTGACATACCCTATTTGCCCTTTGAGCCGGCGTCTGTCTTCTCTGCTCTGAATGCTGTTTCCAAGCAGATAAAGTTCCCCATCATCCGTCGGAAGCAGTCCGAGAAGCATTTTCAGAAAAGTGGTTTTTCCTGCACCGTTTGGGCCTAACAGCCCTACTATTTCACCTTTATTCAGCACCATAGAGACCGAATCGTTTGCCACAAAACCGTTAAAGCGTTTAGTAAGGCTTTTGGCCTCCATCACCGGAAAAGTACCGTTATGATTTAGCTCTTTACGTCCGATTTCAATACTGGGCAGGATTTTATTCTGTTTTAAAAAATCAACGAAGAAGAGCGCTTCAAGTGTCGGCTCTTTTTTTTCGATAGGGATTGGACTCAGTGAATAAGTATAGCCAGGTACAGTAATAGTGTCCGAGAGTGGTTTGGAACTCTCTTCGTAAGTAAAGGCCCGCATGCTCTCAATCAACGTATCTGATTTGCCCCGGGCTATCACCTCTCCTTCATCAAAAAGCATGATACCGTCCATTTTCGCTGCCTCGTCCATATAGGCAGTGCTGACAAGGCAGATAATCTTCTCCTCTTCAACGATGTCATGAAGAATTTCCCACAACTCGATCCGGCTTAATGGATCGACTCCTGTTGTAGGTTCATCCAGCAGTAAGAGTCTGGGTTTGTGCAGCAGTGTGCAGACCAGAGAGAGTTTTTGCCTCATCCCTCCGCTAAGATTTCCCGCCAGTCGCTTTTTAAACTCTGTCAGTCCGGCCATATGAAGCAGGCGCTCTTTGTAGGCTTCATAGACACTCTCTTGTTTAAGGCCCCATACATCGGCAAAAAACTCCAGATGCTCTTCTATGCTCAGAGAATCATAAAGCATCAGTCCCAGCCCCTGCGGCATTAGGCCAAGTTCCGATTTTATTCTCTCCGACTCTTTTTGGCTTCTGTATGCAAGCCCTTTGTAAACGATCTCTCCATCAAATTCCACTATCCCTGCTATCGCATGCATAAGTGAGCTTTTGCCGGAACCATCAGCTCCGATGAGACCCAGAATCTCTCCCTCTTTGGCTTCGAAGCTTACCGGATGAAGTGCAACTTTTTCATGATAATGGATGGAGACATTCTGTAGGGCCAACATGTTATATTCTACAGTTCCGGAATCTCACTGAGACTGGTCGGAAGGCCCTCACCGTCTGTGGAGATGATACTGATAGCCGGAAGACCAATCTTAAACAGCAGGTTGGGTTTTATCGGTTTGATATGCACTGCGTACATCCGCTGAATCCGATCACTTTTGACATTGACTTCTTTAGGAGTAAACTCCGCTTTTTGTCCGATTCTGACAATCTGCGCTTCAATCGCCGTATCGGGATGACTGTCCAAAAAGATGACGGCCTTGTCTCCGATCTTGATCTTTCCATTTTCGAGCGTATCGACAAACATTTTCAGGTAGAGGGTCTGCGGATCAATCAGGGTGGCTATGATCATTCCGGAGCCGATGACTTCGCCCGGCTGTGCCACTTTTTCGATGACCATACCGTCAATCGGCGATTTTATGGCAAGCTGCTCGATGATGATCTGCAACTCGTCTCTGTTAGCTTGCAACGCATCGATCTTTTTCTTTGTTGCATTGATGTTGGCATGAATGGCAAGAAGCTTCTTTTGCTGGTTTTTGGCCAGATTGACATTGTCTTTGGCAATGCCTATCCCTTTTTCAATCTGCAGGGCTTTTTGCTGCAATGCCGCAAGCTTACTGGTGTCGCCGGTCAGCTTGAGTTTGGAAAGTTCCACCTTCTGTTTGCCGATCAGCTGTTTATCATAAAGGATCTGTGTGCGGTTGTAATCTCTTTGATCCTGTGCCACCACCGCCTCCAGAGCTGCGAGCGAATCTTCAAGCTCCTTTTTTTGTGCTATAGCTATCTCAACAGCCTGCTTGGCTTTTTTGATCTCAATAGGGATGCTCTCTTTAGCAAGCTTATACTCCTGATCCAAGGCGACCAATCCCTCTTTGGCTGCAGCAATCGTCTCGTTCAGGGCCCGCAGTTTTGCCTGAAACTCATCACTTTGCAGATGAGCGACCACGTTGCCGCGCTTCACAAACTGACCCTCTTGCACCGAAACACTCTCCAGCCGCCCCGGGTACTTGGTATTCAGTGCAATAATATCACCATCAAGTCTCCCTGATCCGGCAATAAGATTTTCCGGCAGTATTGGCGGATTGAGCTTTATATAGATAAAAAAAGAGGCGATAGCCAGCAAAATAATGATAATGACGGTCAATCCATGTTTTTTGATCATTTTATTTCTCCATATTATTTAAGCGTACTTAAAAAGGTTTCATTGTCGACTTGCAAAAGTGCTTTGCTGTATGCCGTGTAGAGCCTGGCTTCTACCGCGATCAGCGCGGCGCGTGCCATTGCCAATGATGAGATGGCACGGCTTAGCTGGTCAGCATCGGCAAGCTGATTATCAAACTGCCCTTCAAGCAGTTTCTCATAGGACTCTTGGGCTTTAAGCTGGGCTCTGGCCGCTTCGCGTTCACTTAGAAGTGATCTGTATGTTAGAAAGCTTTCATGTACCTCTGTAGTCACTTTGTCTATATAGAACTGAAGCATCAGCTCCGCGCTCAGTTTCCCTTCTCTAGCCGCTTCAAGCTGACTTTGTGATTGGAAGCCGGAAAAGAGGTTGTAGTTGACCTGAAACCCCGCAGCACTTCTGTCTTTATTGGTGTAGCCGTCTCCATCGAGTTCCGGGCCGTCTCCAACGCGTGCCGCCTGGGCGAAAAGACCGACAGTTGGGTAGTAGCTACTCTTTGCCAGGTCGACTTTGCTCTGCTGCTCTTTCACCATAAGACGCATTGCCTGAAGATCTGGACGGTTCTGCATGGCTTTTTGCGTTAACTGCTCAAGGGAAAGCTCTTGTATCTGCGGAAGCGGTTCCACATCCTTGATCGTTGAGCGTGTCATCAGGGAGAGCTGACTCAGTGCTATCTTGTGCCGGTTCTCCGTTTTAATCTGTTCCGACTTAATCGCATGCAGACTGGCTTCGATGCGGTAAAGTTCGGAAGCAGAACACATGCCGAGTTCAAAAAAGCCTTTGGCTTTGTCGTAACTTTTTTGTGTCGCTTTCAGTGCTTCTTCCTGTGATGCCATCAGATGTTTCATGGTCACTGCTGCCGCATAAGCCCGCACAATGCCCATATAGAGGTTACGCTTGGCATCGTCTGCTTCAAGTGAAGCTCTGTGCATTCGGAGTTTTGCTTCATCGATCCGGGCAGTTATGGCAAAGCCCGTAAAAAGCGGATAGGTCAGCTTCAGTGCGCCGCTGTAGAGATTTCTGGCCTGTACCTGCATGGCAGTACCCGGAGGAAGCCCCGGAAAAGAGCCCTGCAGATATACTACAGGATCTTCATTCAGGTAAGTCGCACCGTAAGAGAGGTCGAGCGAGGGGTAGTTTCCCGATTTTGCCGTATCGTGTAGTTGTTCATAGACTTTAGCTTGTTGCATGGCAGCCTGAATGGATGGGTTCTGTTCACTCAAGGCTATCGTCTCTTCCAGGGAACTTCCAAAACTTATGGTGGAGATCAGGAGCCAGAGGTAGCTAAAATATCTCATCTAAAGCCTTCCCTTCTTAAAAATGGAGACGATTAACACAAAACTCATCACCAAAGCGACGACAAAACCGGCCAGTCCCAAAATCGGTATCTCAAAGATCAGAGGTGGTGTTTTCGCAAGCAGGAGAAGAGATGAGCCAATAAGGATTGCCGCAATTATGACAGAGAGGGAGAGTCTGTTGAACGATTTTTCTGTTGTCTCTTCCAACTTCTCAAGTCCGTAATGCTCAAATTCCATTTTAAATTTGCCGTCCGTCATAAGATTGAGCAGTTTTTTTGATTTTTCCGGAAAATCGGTCAGGAACTCTGCCATCTCTTTTGGTGCGTCGCTTATTTTTGACAACATACTTTTTAAAGAGACCTGCTCCTTATAAAAATCGACGATGATCGGTTTGATCTCCTCGCTGGCATTAAACTCCGGATCCAGACCCTTTCCGACACCTTCGATGGTAATCAGTGCCTTGAAAAGCAGATAGTAGTCCTCTCTGAAATAGACCCTGTATTTTGCCATCACTGCAGTTGCATCGTCAAAAATGGCTTTGATCTTGATCGTTTTCAAAGAGCTGTAAAAATAGGTACTGAAAAGATCGCCCATCTCTTTGGAAAAACCGTCCGTATCGATATTGTCCGGCACCTTTGCCATTTTCAAGACTATAAGAGCCGCTTTTTCCTCTTCATTTTTTACAATGTAGTAGATAAGCTCCGTAAACTCTTTTTGCTCTTTTTGCGTGATCTTTCCCATCATGCCAAAATCTATAAAAGCGATCTTGGAATTTTTGAGCACAAAGATATTGCCCGGATGAGGGTCGGCATGAAAAAACCGGTGTTTGAATATCTGCTCACAGATCAGGCCAAAACCTTTTTTGGCTATCTCTTTGGGCTCGATCCCTTCGGCTTCCAGTTTTTGACTATCGGAAACTTTTATGCCGTCGATATATTCCATGACAAGCACTCGCTCGTTGGAGTACTCTTCAAAAAATCTTGGCACGACGATCTTGTCATTCTTTTCAAAAGCGGTATAAAACCGTTTCAGGTTCAGTGCCTCGAGGGTAAAGTTGAGTTCTTTTTTTATGGTTCTTGCAAACTCCTCGACAATATCTTTTGCAGAGTCTATGCCGTAGTTGTAAAGTTTTCCTTCGAGCATGGAAGCGATCTGGCGCAAGATCTCCAGGTCAGACTGTATAGCCTCTTCTATGCCCGGTTTTCTGACCTTTACGACCACCTCTTCGCCGCTGAAAAGCCTGGTTTTATAGACTTGCCCTATCGAAGCAGAAGCCAACAGCAGTGGTTTCTCACTAAAAAGTTCGTCTGTACTCTTGCCAAACTCCTCTTGAAAGACCGTCTCAATCTTCTCAAATGGCATAGGAGTAACTTCATCCTGAAGTTTTTCAAACTCTTTAATCAGATCCAGCGATATCAGATCCGGTCTGGTCGATAAAATCTGGGCAAACTTGATAAATGTCGGGCCAAGCTCCTCAATGGTCTTTCTGATCCTTTCACTTTTACTGAGTTTGGCTGTTTCGTTCTCTTTTGAAACAAAGGGGAGATTAAATCCACCCTCTGCAGTAATGGTCACAACAATATCATCAAATCCGTTCTTGGTCAGAACAGCCATGATCTGATGAAACCTTTTAAGGTTTGCAATTGTTTGTGAAACCTGGAACATGGCGCTTATTTTTTCTGGATTTCGTGTTTAAGCGCGGTAATTTCGTGTCGCAAAGAGGCAATGTCCTCTTTTGTGGCAACTCCAAGGTTTTTCAACTCTTTATGGATCACGTTATGCAGACTTTTTTCCGCATCCGTTGTTTTTCCTTCAAACTCTTTTTTGAGATTGTCAAGAAATTTCTCTCCCTCTTCCTTACTGATATCGCCTTGTTTCATCGCTTCATCAACAAAACCTTCCACTTTCTCCTTGGCTACCAGCATGGCACCTAAACCCATTTTGACGATATCGTCAGCAGTAACTCGTTCCATGACTATTTCTCCTCTTCTTTTTTCATTGCTTTTTTTGCACCTTCAATCATACCCGAAAATGCCCCTTTGGCAATTTTTACCATTTTTTCAGATAAGTCTATTACCTCTTCTTTTGCCACTTCTGCTGCTTCCAATACCTTCTCTTTTGCACTATAGGCAGCTTGCGAACCTCTCTCTTTCAGGTAACCAAGGGCTGCGTCTGCTGCATCTTCGGCACTCTCTTTAATCTGGGAGGCATTTTCCTTCATTCCATCAATACTCTCATCCAGAACCTCTTTTGCAACATCACCGACTTTATTCGCTGAATTGCTGAGTGCTTCGACAAAAGCATCATTCATGGCTTCAAGATCTTCTATCGTCTGTTTTATATCTTCTTCTACGAAATCTTCTACTTCATCTTTAGCTTCTGCAAGTTTTGTTTTTACCTTTTCAATGGTTTTTACAACACCTTGCTTTGCACCCTCTGCAGCACCCTGAGTTGTCTCTTTAACCTCTTTTCCAGCCTCTTCTGCCGCTTCAATAGCAGCTAAAATCGCTGCCTCGGCAACTTCTTTGGTTTTTACTGCACTCAATCGTCCAGCACTTAATGCATTTTCAGTGGCCTCTTTCGTGATATGGGCAACTTTTGCTTCGACATCTTTCCCTTCGTCTATAATAACTTTAACGCTTTGCTTGATCGTCTCTTGCATCAAACCAAGGAGCTCAATGCTTTTTAATTTTGCATCGGTAACCGCATCTTCTATATCTGCTTTAATCTCTTCAGAAAAAGCGGAAGATGCTTCATTTGCACCATTTAATGCATCTTTCAGATGTACAGCGAGATTCCCTTTTTTCTCTTCAAGCCGATACTTTGTTTTTAGCAACTCCATATCCATGTCATTAATAGCTGCTTTGGTATGTGCACTTATACCCTCAACTGTCCCGTTAACCGCTGCATCTATATGCTCTTTTGTCGCACTCCCTACAGATTTCAATTCTGTAACTGTAGCCACAACTGCCACTTTTGCAACTTCATTAATATCCGTTGCTCCCTCTTTTGTGCTATCAACTACTTTTGAAACGGCATTCTCAACAACCGTTTTAACATCCTGTGCACTCATTTTGCCTGATTCATAGGCTTTTTTGATATCGTCCGATATCATTTTTCTCATTGAGTCTATCATTTTGTGTCTCCTGTGTTGGTTTTTTAATTTCTACTACTCAACTTTCGCACCTAAATCCAAGCAAATTTTGAGTGGTGCTTCGTAGTGTAGCGATTATATCAGTGAAATCCTCATTTCTCTTTACAACATCGTCAATCTGTGCTATTTTGTCCATAATCTCAAT
>JAYEMF010000039.1:12756-52739 GCA_034717975.1 Campylobacterota bacterium | reverse complement strand
ATACATGTCCGTGAGTCTGCGTTAGAACCTTGCCACCGTAGCCCTGCTACGCTGACAAGAACCTGCCTTGATCACGAAAATGTATGTAACGCTGATGATATCCAGGGTTTTTAGAGGTGCCCTTATTTTACTCCTTACAAACATGAGGTCACTCACGTTTGCTTGACAGGAGATATCCTAAAATCATGCCCCAGGCATAATTTTTTAACGGGAGGTATCATCAACTCTAAAACAAATTGAGATAGAATAGTATAGAGCTAGCAAGAAGGTATAAGCATGTTAAAAAAACTGAAGTGGATTTTGCTGACAATAGCAGTTCTCTATAGTTTTATCGGGTTTTTTATTCTTCCCTGGATCATTAAGTCGCAGTTGCCGAAGATCGTTGAAGAGACGACAAAAGGGCACCTGGAACTTGAAGATGTTACCTATAACCCCTGGATAGGTAGACTTGACCTTGTTGGTGTACATTTTTCAACGCCTGAGCAGCAGCGTTTTATTGACCTTGGACGTTTAACGGTTAATGCCAACCCGCTTTGGCTGGCAGCGGGAAGAATTGAAGTGAAAATGATCAGATTGGATGATCCGCGTATCTCAGTGATACATCAAGCAGACGGCTCGTTCAATTTTGATTGGCTGACGAAGCTCGGCGGTACGCAGGAGAAGAGTGGAACGGCAGATGAAAGCACAGAGAGTGCTCTGCCGCATATTATCCTCGAAAAATTTTCGATCCGTGATGGCCGTGTGGCATACCTTGATCTGACTAAAAGCGAACCCTTCGATATTCAGTTGGGACCACTCTATCTGTATGTCGATGGTATCGATACGGCAAATGTTCAAAACAGTAAAGATAAGATCAGCTTTTTTACGAGCATCAACGATGGCAGTTCGTTAAGTATTAAGACTGAACTCTTATCGTTGGAACCGGTAGCGTTAACGGGTCATGTTGCTTATGAATCAGGCGCTCTATATACCGGATGGCGCTATATGCAGGAGCAGCTTGCACTGGAAGTGGCGGAAGGCAGGCTCTCAGCGGACTTTGATTTTAATTTGGATTTAGCAGATATTGAAGCTATTCGTATTGACAATATTCATGCTGCACTGCAAAAACTGCGAATCAAGCCAAAGTCGCGGATTGGTGATGTGCTTAGTGTCGGGCAGATCACTCTGGATGGTGGTGTTGTTGAGCCGTTGAAACGGCGTGTCGCGTTAGAGGATTTCAACATTCATGATGTCGCCATTGCCGCAACCCGTGAAAGCGATGGAACGATCGACTGGGAGCGCTTTGCTCAGCTGTCTGGCAAGAACAAGGAGATTAGCGAAGAGGGTGCTGAACCAGAGCGTAATGAAAGTGATGCTCATCCGTGGCACGTAACCCTTGAGCATTTCGGTATGGATGGTATTGGAGCAACATTCAGGGACGAAGCTGTTACTCCGAATGTGACAAGCCGGTTGGACAACTTGAAGCTGGATATAGATGATATCACCTCCCGACCGGCCACTCCGATCGATTATAATCTCTCACTGGCCTTCAATGGTGCTATGACGTGTCAGGGCAGGGGCAAGGTGGAGCATACACCGCTCAATGTGAGCAGTTCACTTGGCTGTCAGGCAATTGACCTGACCTGGTTCAACCCGTACATTGACCAGGCGGCCCGGGGTGCGCTGGAGCATTATGATGCTGCTCTTGTAAACGCCAAGGCAGGCTTTGAACTGCAGCTTAGTGTGACTGATCATAATGGTACCGTTGGTGTCAATATAGATGACAGTTCACTGATTCTGGATGCTATCAAGGTTAGACAGCCCAGTAGCGGGACAACGCTGCTTGATCTAAAACAGATACGTGTCGAAGGGGTCTCCGCCAATACCGCAACGCAACAGGCTGCCGTGCAAAAGCTCCTGCTCAATCGTCCATCTGTCCATCTGGAACGTATGAAAAACGGTACGATCAACTTGAGTAAGGTCGCTGTCCCCAAACATGCTGCTCCGGCCAAGGCCGGTAAGAAAGGAGAGAGTGGGAAAGCGGAGAAACCCTGGGAGGCGAATCTCAATCACTTTATTATCGATACCGGTAAAGTCACCTTCAAGGATGCAGCTGTTGAGGGCGGTGCCCGTTTTGTGGTTGACAGGATAGGCGTGAAGGTCAATGATATAAGCAGTAAAAGGGAAAGTACGCTGAAGTACCGTACGACTATGCGTATCAACCAATCCGGCAGACTCCGAGCCGATGGAACGCTGAAGCATACTCCGTTGTGGCAGAAAGGTACGGTCGAATTAAAAAACTTTCAGCTGGCCGATCTCAATCCCTATATTGAAGAGCAGCTATTTGCCAAGATCAGAAGCGGTGCGCTTTCCATTAAAAGCGATGAAATCTATTCGCCATCAAACTCAAAGTCGGACCTGAGTGTCAAGGGGAGTCTGACGCTCAATGACCTCGCTGTGAACAATACGCTCGATGACTCTCTGCTGGTATCGTTAAAAAAAGTGGATGTCAAACCGTACCTGTTTGAATACGCCCCTGACACTCTTTTCATTGAAGAGATAGAGATCACCGGACTGTATGCCAATGCGATTGTCGATCAGAACAAAACCTTTAACTTTTCACAGTTGAAAAAAGGCGAGCAGAAGAGTGCCGACAGCAAGGAGACAGAAGAGGTGCCGGAGGTTCAGCGCGGTGAAGCGACGAAACCATTTCCGGTCAAGATCGTCAAAGTCTCTGTAACTGAGAGCAGTGCCGATTTTGCCGATTTTGCGCTTCCGCTGGACTTTCAGACGCATATTCATGACCTTAACGGCCTTGTCTATGCGATCTCCTCCATCCCGACGGAGACCAGTTATATCGACCTTGACGGTGTTGTTGACAAGTACGGTTCGGCCAAGATCAAAGGGAGTGTAAACTCGGCAGACCCCAAACAGTTTACCGATATGGCTGTTGCGTTCAGAAACCTTGGTCTAAATCAGTACAGCCCCTATTCGGCAAATTTTGCCGGCCGAAAAATTGATGAGGGCAAACTCTTTTTGGACCTTGAATACAAAATCAATGAATCACAGATGCAGGGAGAGAACAGCGTTATTATCAAAAAGATCAAGCTGGGTGATGAGGTAGAGAGCGAGAATGCGCTTTCACTTCCGCTTGGTCTGGCTATCGCTCTGCTCGAAGACAGCGAAGGGGTGATCGATATCGATATGCCGGTCGAAGGGGACCTGAACAATCCTGATTTTAAATACGGGGCAACCATCTGGAAGACGGTGGGAAATCTTATTACCAATGTGGTGACGGCACCGTTTAGATTCCTGGGTTCCCTGCTCGGTATCGAAGGGGCTGAACTGGAATATATCGAGTTTGAGCCGGGTTCGACCGCACTGCTGCCTCCGGAACTCGAAAAACTTGACACTCTCTCCAAAGCGTTTAAAAAACGGCCGCGGCTCTCGCTGGGGGTCAGCGGGAGATACGACACTGCGGCAGACAAGTATGCGATGCAGAGAGCGAAGCTGATCGAGATGGCTTTGAGCAGGGTGAAGCAGGAGAGTAAAGAGGGAGAAGTACCTGAATTGACGGTATCGCTGCTTGAGACCCTTTACGAAGAGATGGAAGGGGAGGCGGCGCTTGAGAAGTTGCTAAAAGAGTACAAAACACGTTATGATAAGCGTGATGAGCGGAAAGAGGCTTATGCCAAAGAGTTGCCGGAGCGGCTGATCGCTCTGCAGATGGTCTCGACAGAGGAGCTCTCTTCCCTTGCTGCCAGGCGGGCTAGTGCGATCAGTACCTACCTCACTCTCAATAAAGGGATTGCATCGGAACGCATAAGAGTAAAAGAGGTGGGTGCGAACGAAGATGAGGCTCAAACATGGGTTAAAACCAAGCTGGGCATAGAAGTCAATGAGTAAGGAGTCTTTATGAACAGTAGAAATTCACATCCAATAGAAGTGTTGCGGGACTATCTTTTTAAGCTGGTCGCAGAAGAGGGCAGTGACCTGCATATTAAAAGCAATGCAACTGTACGTGCGCGTATTCGTGGGGACGTTGTTGTAATGTCTGCGGAAAATATACCGCCGGAGACGATTCTCGGTATGGCGCAGGAGCTGGCTGGCGGGCGTTTTGAAGAGTTTACCCGAATTCAGGAGTTTGATACGGTCTATGTTCTCGATGAGGTGAACCGATTCAGGGTGAATCTCTTTTATCATCTTGAAGGGATCGCTATTGTTCTCCGTCTGATCCCGCATGAGATCAAAAGCTTTGAAGCATTGAATCTGCCTGCTGAACTGGAAGCCTTGACGAAGCTTAATCGCGGTCTTGTCCTGGTTACGGGGACTACCGGCAGCGGAAAGTCGACCACTCTGGCGACGATTATCGAGACGATCAACAAAGAGCGCCGAAAACATGTGGTCACCATTGAGGACCCTGTCGAGTTCGCCCATTCTGATAAGCAAAGCATTATTGAACAGCGCGGAATCGGGCAGCATACACAGAGTTTTACAAATGCACTTCGTTCAGCCATGCGCGAAGACCCCGGTATTATCGTTGTGGGGGAGATGCGTGATGTTGAAACGGCTGAGAGTGTTCTGCAGGCGGTCAATACCGGGCACCTGGTCTTCTCAACGCTGCATACCCTGGATGCACGCGAGACGATCGACCGTCTGATCGCCATCTTCCCGGAGCGTGAACAAAACCGTATTCGTATGAACCTCGCCTCCAACCTTCAAGCAGTTGTATCGCAGCGCCTTATTAGAGGAAAAGAGGGTGGGCTGGTCCCTGCAGTGGAGATGATGTTCCGCAGTCCGCGTATCGAGTATATGATCCGCAGTATGCGTGACAATGAGATACCTGATGCGATGGGGGAAGAGCGTTACAGTTTTGGTTCAGTGACATTCAATACGGCTCTTTTTGAACTCTGCCTTGCCGATAAGATCACGGAGGAGGAGGCGTATAACTATGCGACAAGTGCTTCGGATCTGAAGTTGATGTTCACGAAAAGTCCGGAGTACAATGAGAAGCTCAAGGTAGATGGTAAAATCGATCTTAACGATATGGTTGAGATTAAAGAAGAGGAAGAGGAAGAGGAAGAGAACGGGAAGTAACCCCGTCCAGCAGAGGAGACAGTGATGTTAAAACAGCTTTTGACCTTTATACTTTTTGGCAGTTTGGGTTATGCCATATTGGCCAGTGATGATTTTAAAGTGATCGCTTCGGGTATCGCCATCTTTATGGTGGGGATGTATTTTATGGAGGAGGGTTTCAAAGCCTTCGCCGGAGGTATTTTAGAACGTTTTCTTGAAAAGACGACCGATACCCTTTTAAAAGCGATATTTAGCGGATTTTTTGTTACCTCCATCGTTCAAAGTTCTTCTTTGGTGACGGTGATCGCCATCTCGTTTCTGTCGGCTGATTTGATCGGACTGGCGCAGGCGATCGGGATCGTCTTTGGTTCCAATATCGGAACGACAACAACCGCCTGGATCGTGGCGACACTGGGCGTGAAGGTGAAAATCGCCTACTATGCGATGCCGATGCTTATTTTTGGTGTCGTTTTACGCTTTATGAAGGCAAAAACGCCACAGGGTATCGGTACGGTTCTGCTGGGACTTGGCTTTGTCTTTTTGGGGATCAGCTATATGAAAGAGGGGTTTGACACTCTCAAAGCGGGTATTGATCTGGCAGAATTTGCGATACCGGGCATGATGGGCATTCTGATTTATATCCTGGTCGGTGCTGTTGCGACGATCGTTATCCAATCGAGCAGTGCTACGATGGCCATTATCATCACTGCTTTGGCGTCGGGACAGATTATCTATATCAATGCTCTGGCCTTGGCTATCGGTGCGAACATCGGGACAACGGTAACGGCGGTGATAGGTTCTCTCGCCTCTAACGAGAACGGTAAGCGGCTGGCGGTAGCTCATGTTATCTTTAATGTAGTTACGGCGGTGATCGCGATAGTACTGATCCATCAATTGGCTGCACTGGTAGACCTCAGTGCCAAATATATTGGGATTTCTGAAGATGATTATGTGATGAAGCTGGCACTGTTTCACACCTTTTTCAATATTATAGGTGTGCTGGCTGTTGCCCCATTTGCCAAACAGATGGTACGGGTTCTTGAACAGCGTTTTATACGCAAAGAGGAGAGTGCGCAGCCAAAATATCTTGACAATGCCGTAATCGAGATGGCAGAACCCGCCCTGGCAGCCATTCAAAAAGAGACGGAACGTCTTTATGATAAAAGCATCAAAGCAGTTGCACATGCGTTGCAGCTGCATAGACACGATATCTGGTCGGATCGTCCCATCGGTGAAGTGGTTACCGCATCGACACAAACCATCCCGATCGATGTAGATAGCTATTATCAGAAAAATATCAAAGGGCTCTATGGAGAGATTCTTAAGTTTTCTACCATGGCACAGGTTGTCATGGAGCATGAAGACCAACGCCGTACCTATGAACTGAAGTTGGCCAACAGAGATATTGTGGAAGCACTGAAAGACGTTCGGGAGCTGCAGAAGAATATCGCCCGATACATCAAGAGCCCCAACACCTATGTCCAGCGTGAATACAATATGACAAGAAAAACGATAGCTACCCTGCTGCGGGGTATCGAAAATGTGAGGCAGAAGCCTAATGATATTCTTGCCGTGACACAGGTAGAGGTTATCAAGCAGGACGTTCAGGAGATGGATGAAGATGCGAACAGACGGATCGATGAGTTGGTCAGAAATGATAAGATCACAACACATATGGCGACATCTCTGATGAATGACAGTGCTATCGCTTATGATATTGTGGAAAACCTGCTTGAGATGGCGACTATTCTGTGGATTAAAGATGCAGATATCCGCCGTATCGGTCTGGCACATGACAAGGAGAAAGAATGAAGTTAATTGAAGAGGTCAAAATGTTTTTAAATTTCAAAAAGAAGAAGCAGCGCAAAGAGGTTGAAAAATTACGTCAGATCATCTTTGCACTTTCAGCCAAAGCCAAGGGGCTGAAAAAAAAGTGCGAAGAGCAAAAGAAAGCTGAGAAGAGAGAGAAGGTTGAAAAAGAGCATAAGGCGGTCAAAAAACTCTTGAAAAAGAGCCGAAAACGCCTTGAGAAGATCATTAAAGAGCAGGAGTCGTCTGAGTGAGATTGTTGATTTGGATATAATGCGCCTCCAAATTTATAAAGGGCACCTCTAAAAACCCTGGATATCATCAGAGGGCAAAGAAGGTGCAAGATTTCGTTTTAAAATCTTGAAGGACTACCCATAGGTAATTCAAGAGATTTTAGGACGGAAGATTGTGCCTTATTTGCCCTCCCGAAGGGCGTTACATACATGTCCGTGAGTCTGCGTTAGAACCTTGCCACCGTAGCCCTGCTACGCTGACAAGAACCTGCCTTGATCACGAAAATGTATGTAACGCTGATGATATCCAGGGTTTTTAGAGGTGCCCTAAAAAGAGATAATATGGCTTTTTCACCCGAAAAACGTGCCGGAACTATCAATGGTATCATCTTTGTCGCTATTTTTGCTGCAGCGGCGACTATGATCGCTTCTATTGAAGCTGTCAGTTCGCTGGGAATATCGCCTTTGGTGGTTGGGATCGTGATCGGTATCTTTTATGCCAATACCCTGCACAATCAGATCCCTTCCGCCTGGGAGACAGGTATTGTCTTTTCCGGGAAGAAGATCCTGCGCTTTGCCATCGTTTTTTACGGTTTCCGTATCACCTTTCAGCAGATTGCCGAAGTGGGAATGGAAGGTTTTATGGTCTCTCTCATTATGCTCTCAACGACCTTTATTTTAGGGACATGGATCGGACAGAGGCTCTTCAAAATGGATCGCGATACTTCAATGTTAAATGCATCTGGTGCCTCGGTGTGTGGTGCGGCCGCGGTCCTTGCAACGGAACCGGTACTTAAAGCCGAAGAGCATAAGGCGGCGATCGCCGTTTCAATGGTTGTCCTTTTTGGAACCATTGCCATGTTCTTGTACCCGGCGCTCTACTCAGCAGGCGTATTCGATATGACCAACCGTGAATTCGGTATTTTTGTAGGTGGAACGATCCATGAAGTAGCCCAGGTCGTAGCGGTCGGCGGGGCGTATGGTCCCGAAGCGAGTGATGCGGCGGTCATCGTCAAGATGACCCGGGTGATAATGATCGCCCCGATGCTGATCCTGCTGGGCATCTATCTCTCTTACTCGGCCAGAAAAAGCGGAGGTGAAGGCTCGGCGGTCAAGCTTGTCATCCCATGGTTTGCCGTCTACTTTGTCGGCATGGCCGGTTTCAACTCGCTGCAGATCGTCCCGCAGGATATTGTTAATCTCATCAATGAGATCGATACCTTCTTATTGACGATGGCAATGACTGCTCTTGGCATGGGGACACGTTTCGCCAAGTTTAAAGGATTGGGGCTCGCTCCGCTCTATACGGCTGGCGTGATGTTCGCCTGGCTGCTCATCGGCGGCTATTTTATTACCAAGTGGGTAGTGGCAACGTTCTAGTCAGTAAGAGAGCTGCCGGTTGGCTGCAGTTTCGTCACTAACAAAAGAAGCCTTCGCTGATCTTACTTACCGTTCTCTCCTCCGAAAACTAAGCGCTTCGAGCAGATGGCTTTTTTGTATCAACGCTTCGCCTGCCAGATCGGCAATGGTGCGTGCCGTTTTCTGTATTTTTTTAATGCTTCTAAACGAGAGCGCAAAGCGACCGATCGCCTGATCGAGTGTCTCTTTCGCCTCACTCTCCATTACGCAGTAACGCTCGATCTCCTCATCGTTCAGTCGGCCGTTGAGTTCCGTCTGTCCCCGTTTTTTCTGTCTGGCATGGGTTTCGAGCACCTGGCTGTGCAGGCTCTTCGATGAGACAGATGCCTGATCGGCCGGATCTATGGGCTGCATCTGGACATAGAGGTCGATTCTGTCCAAAAAGGGATCGGACAGGCGGTTTTTATAGCGGCTGATATCTCGGTCTGAGCAGCGGCATGAGAGGGCTTTGTTCAGCAGGTTCCCGCAGGGACAGGGATTCATGGCAGCGACGAAGAGGAACTTGGTGGGGTACTCCACCTTTGAGTGAACTCTTGAGATACGGATCTTCTGATCTTCCAGCGGTTCGCGCAGGGCTTCAAGTACCTGTTTGGAGTAGTGCGGCAGTTCATCAAAGAAGAGGATTCCGTGGTGTGCAAGTCCAATTTCTCCGATTTCGGCGCGATGTGTTCCTCCGCCAAAGACACTGGCCAGTGTTGAGGAGTGATGCGGGCTGCGGTAGGGGCGCAGCGGTTCAAATCCGGGCTCTTTGCCTTCAAGACTTTGCAGTTTTGCAATGTCCAGCAGTTCACTCTGTGTCAATGGCGGCAGGATATAGCGAAGCCGTTTGGCGATCATTGACTTCCCGCATCCCGGCGAACCTTCAAGCAGGAGGTTATGCATACCGGCCGCACTGATAAGCGCCGCACGCTTGGCCACTTCCTGACCTTTGATATCGATAAAATTGATGGGGTAGTGTTCCTGGTAGTAATGTTTCTGATCGCCTATCGCTTGGAAGGGATGGCTGATCGCTTTTGCCGTGATTGTTGGTTTGTTTTCCGGCAGTTGTTTCAAAAGATCAATCGCCTCATTAAGATGATTGACGCCGTAGAAGTGCACATCGGGAATGTTGCTGAGCTTCTCCAGACTCTCCATCGGGACAATAGCCTGGCTGAGGCCGACATGATTGACCAGTGAAAGAATAAGCGGATAGAGCAGCTGGTTCTCCTTGACCGATCCGTCAAGGCCAAGCTCTCCAAAGACATACCACTCGTCGAGTGAGAGATCGGTATGATCCAGCACGATCAGCAGCGCGATCCCCAGGTCAAACTGACTCCCCTCCTTCTTCAGGTCGGATGGAGAGAGCCCGATCGTTATACGCTTAGGGGGAAAGACAAAATCATTACTCAGCAGTGCCGATTTAACACGCTCTTTTGATTCAGTAATGGCAGTATTTGCCATGCCTACAATATTAAAGGAGGGGAGTCCTTTAGTCAGGGTGGACTCGACAGAAACGCTTTGGGCCTCGATGCCTTCATAAGTGGCACATAAAAGTTTTTTCATTACAATCTCACATTAATTTGATAAAATCATAACAGCTGCAAGCTAAATGGCAGGTAATATGTAGAATTTCTTGAAAGCAGGAGATCAGGGGGAGATGTTTGTCGGAAGGAGAAAGAGCAGGAGGTGTCTTTTAGGCACTTTTTTTGGTTTTGCCGCGTTTTTTATACTCTTTTTCAAACTTTTTGCGACGGATGTAGGAGAGTTTTTCGATAAATAGATGACCCTCCAGGTGCTCCATCTCATGCTGGATGGCAATGCTAAGGAGCCCGTCACTCTCTAACACATGTTCATTCCCGTGACGGTCACTGTAAGCGATGGTTATATGCTCATAACGTTCTACGTCTTCATAGAATCCGGGAATACTCAAGCACCCCTCCTGATAGATGGTTGTCCCTTCGCTGTGGGAGAGAACGGGGTTGATCATTTCGATCAGATCCTCTTTATGCTGTTCGCCCTCTTCATCAGGAAGATTGATGATGAGGACACGAATTGGACGGGCAACCTGGATCGCTGCCAGACCGATGCCGTTCGAAGCGATCATAGTGTCATACATGTCGTCTAGAAAGGCGTGAAGGCATTCATCAAAAGATTCGACCTCTGTGGAGATGGTCTTGAGAACCTTGTCGGGATAGGTGACGATATCGAGTATCATGACTCTTGCTCTCCCTCAGGCTCTTTGTCACGGCTAACGACGAAGTCTTTGTCTGGATCTTTATCGGCTGTTTCCATGGCATCCAGGGTGGCAACGACGATAGACTCGACACTCTCTTCTGTATTGATATTTTTTACACCGACGGATATCTGCAGTTTGATCTCCTGTTCGGCCAGGAAGAAGTTGCTTGATGAGACCAGGTCACATAGACGGCTGCCAGCGCTTTCGGCACTAGCAATATCTGTGTGCTTAAGCACCATGGCGAAGACTCCGTTGCCGTAGTGTGCCACCAGGTCGCTTCGACGGGAGGTCTTTAAAAGCAGGCGTGCGATGGTACGTGTCATCAGCATTGCCGCCTTATCGTTCTTGATCTCATTTTTTAGATTGGCAGCCAGACGGATCATGACCAGAGAACTTTTATGTTTAAACTCTTTGATAAGACTGCGCTCTTGTTCAAGTTTGCTAAGCAGGTAGCGTTTGTTGTAGACACCAAACTGATTATCAAAGATGGTGGTGCTCTCTACAGATTTGACAATGCTGGCCGTACTGTCGTAGTGGGTCTTCATCTGGTCATTCTGTTTCTTGAGAATCCCACTCAGTTTATCAACATCGGTTTCTAGCGCTGTGATGACCTTTACTGCGGCTTCCATCTCCGGATTGTTTTCCAGTTCCCCTTTGCGCTTCTCGAGGATCTTTGTCATAAGTGCGGTGTTCTTGTAAAGGTTGGCACTGACCTGAAGGATGTTTTTAATGGAAGAGAAACCCTGCTTAAGGTTTTTTTCCAGAGAGATCGTCTGTTCGTCGTCGTTGTCCTCTTCCAGTTCCAGGACATTGTTGATCTGTTTGCGAAGCGATTCGCTTTTATCTTCGAGGATACGGTCGAAATAGAGGGAGAAGTTGTTTGGGGTAGGCGGAAGGTTGTCGCTGATCAGTGCGGCAAGCACCTCTTTGGCATACACTTCAAGGTCACTCGCCGGTTCTCCAAATCCGCTCGAAGGCACACCCGGAGTTACCGCAGTATCACCTACAGCGCTTAGATCACGACGTTTTCTGATCGATCCACCCATCATTTCCCTTTAATCTGTTTTCTTCTGGCTCTGAATTAAAACTTCATCAATGATACCATAATCTTTGGCTTCTGCAGCACTCATGAAGAAGTCACGGTCGGTATCTTTTTCTATTTTTTTGATCGTCTGCCCGGTCTGCGTGGCAATAATTCTGTTGAGTTCCACCTTCATACGAAGGATCTCTTTGGCCTGGATTTCGATGTCGGTTGCCTGACCCTGTGCGCCGCCAAGCGGCTGATGGATCATGATGCGTGCATGCGGCAGGGCATAGCGTTTCTCTTTTGAGCCTGAACTTAACAGAAAAGCGCCCATCGAAGCTGCCTGGCCGATACAGATGGTGACGATATCGGGACGGATATAGTTCATCGTATCGTAGATCGCCATACCGGCAGTGATGACGCCGCCGGGTGAGTTGATGTAGAAGTAGATATCTTTTTCAGGATCTTCCGCTTCCAAAAAGAGCATCTGCGCCACGATGCTTGAAGCGACAGCGTCATTGACTTCGCCGCTGAGCATGATGATACGGTCTTTGAGAAGACGCGAGTAGATATCGTAGGAACGTTCGCCGCGACCGGTCTTCTCAATGACGTAAGGAACGTAGCTCATTACGCCTCTTTGATTTTTGCATTGAGAAGGGCGCTGAGGACTTTGTCTTCAACCATCGCCATCTGGATAGCAGGCAGGTAGCCTGACTCTTTATAGTGCTCATAGGCTTGAGCCGGATCCTGACCCGTCTGCATCGCTTCGAAGTAGATGGTCTGCATAACTTCCTGCTCTTCAACAGCGATCGCTTCAGCTTTTGCCAATGCATCGATGATGAATGTTGCTTTTACGCTGCGTGATGCATCGTCACGGAATGTTTCGCGAAGCTCTTTGACTTTTTCAGCGTCTTCTTTGAGCTCATTGATCTCATCTTCGCTCATAGCCTGTGCTTTTTTGTTCAGTGCCATATCGATCTCTTGCTCGACAACGAACTCCGGAAGATCAAAGGCGAAAGTAGTTACAAATTTCTCAAGCAGTGCCGGCTTAAGGTCATCATTGTAGAGTTTTGAAAGCTTTTCTGTCTCCATCTGCTCTTTGACTTTTTCAGTAAGCATAGCGACATCCGCATCCTCTTCACCCGGAAGCATTTTCTTCGCAAGCTCATCATCGATAGTGACGGCTTCTTTGGTCTGGATAGCGTTGACCTTGACTTTAAACTGAGCCGGTTTGCCAGCCAGTTTGTCGCTGTTGTACTCTTCAGGGAAAGTAACGTCAATAGTCTTCTCTTCATCTTTTTTCATACCGATAACCTGCTCTTCAAAACCAGGGATGAACTGGCCGCTGCCTAGACGAAGTGAAAAATCTTCGGCCGTACCGCCTTCGAAAACTTCACCCTCTACAGAACCTTCGAAGTTGATGACGGCTGTGTCACCCTCAACAAGCGCCCGGTCTTCATCGATCGTCACGAATGGTGCTTGTGCATCTGCAAGCTCTTCGATACGCTTTGTAACATCTTCGTCACTGATGGCAGGTTTTTCGAATGCATCTACCAGCGCGGTATACTCACCCAGTTCGATCACAGGACGCATGGCAATTTTGACCATTACATCGATGATATCGTCTGTTTTGTCAAATTTGGCGATCTGAGGTTCGCCGATCAGTGCATCGTTGGCGATCTCCATCATCTCAAGGCCTTTGTCAAGCAGGTCGCGAAGCGCTTCTGCTTCTGCATCTTGAACGAGGCGGTCACCATACTGTTTTTTGACAGCTGATGTAGGCACTTTGCCTTTACGGAAACCTGCGATGTTGGCAGTTTTAGAGAGTTGTTTAGCGATTCTGTCGATATTTGTGTCGATCTGGTTGCGAGTAATAGCCGCGCTGATCTCAGCGTTGGCACCGTTGATTTTGTTGATTTTGATGTCCATTTAGTCCCTTTTTATTCTGCTTCGTAATGAGCAGGGCTTACTATATTTTGGGCAATTTTATCTAAAACTTGTTAACAGTTTTATAAGGAGGTTTAAATAGGATATTATCAGCTAGGTAGTGGTAAGGTTTTAAACAAAGAAAATATTAGGAGTGCGGCGTGAGCGAGAATGATCAGAACGCCTTTGAAAATGCGGTAAGAACGATGATGCAGAGTGTCGGTGAAGATCCTGACCGCGAAGGGTTGGTGAAGACGCCGGAGCGTGTTTTTAAAGCCTATAAATTTATGTTTGGCGGTTATCAGGATGATCCCAAAGAGATTTTAAAATCGGCACTTTTTACCAGCTCAAACGATGAAATGGTACTGATCAAAGATATTGAACTCTATTCAACGTGTGAACACCATCTTCTGCCTATCATCGGCCGTGCGCATGTCGCCTACATCCCGGATGGAAAAGTGGTCGGCCTCTCAAAAATTCCTCGTGTCGTGGATGTCTTTTCCCGACGTATGCAGATCCAGGAGCAGCTCACCGAACAGATTGCCGAAGCGATCAACGAGACGATCAGACCAAAAGGTGTGGCTGTCGTCATCCAGGCACGCCATATGTGTATGGAGATGCGCGGTGTCGAGAAGATCAATTCTACAACGACATCAAGTGCACTTCGCGGTCTTTTCAAACGTGATGAAAAGACCCGTTCGGAGTTTTTCAACCTGATCAATGCACCGGCGGGCACACGTTATTAATGATTAATTATAAATTTTTAATTTTTAATGATTTGATGCTCTTCATTGAAAATTCAAAATTAAACATTAAGAATTAACCATCATGCCTTTTAAATCCCTAAAAAAACGTATCGCCTCCAAACCATTGACAACGCCGTTTGGCACGATCAGCAAGATCAGTGCTACGGTTATTATCGCCGAGGGTCTGCATGTCAGCATAGGTGATACGGTGAGTATTGTGTCACAGACGAGCGAGGATGAGACACTGGGGATGGTGACAGAGATCGAGGGACTGCGTTTCTTTATTACCCCGTTCAGCTTTATCGAGGGATTCCGTTCGGGCGATAAGGTCTATATGAATCAGAACGGGATGAGGGTCCCTGTCAGCGATGCTCTGTTGGGTCGTGTGGTTGATCCGTTTATGCGCCCTATTGATGGGAAAGGGCCTATCAGAGAAGGAAAAATGGCGCCCATCCTCAAAGAGCCTATTCCCGCGATGAATCGGGGGATGATCGATGAGATTTTCACTGTCGGGGTGAAGTCCATTGACGGGCTGCTGACCTGTGGAAAAGGTCAAAAACTCGGTATTTTTGCCGGAAGCGGCGTCGGGAAATCAACCTTGATGGGGATGATCGTTCGAGGCTCTGTCGCTCCCATTAAAGTCGTAGCACTCATCGGTGAACGTGGTCGTGAAGTGCCGGAGTTTATCGAAAAAAACCTTGGCGGTAATCTTGAAAACACCGTGATCATCGTCGCGACAAGTGATGACTCGCCATTGATGCGTAAATATGGTGCCTTTTCGGCGATGAGTGTGGCGGAGTATTTCAAAGAGCAAAATCGCGATGTGCTCTTTATGATGGACTCGGTGACCCGTTTTGCGATGGCACAGCGTGAGATCGGGCTTGCCCTGGGTGAACCGCCGACCTCAAAAGGGTACCCTCCTTCCTCACTGACACTCCTGCCGCAGTTGATGGAGCGTGCCGGGAAAGAGAAAGGCACCGGATCAATCACCGCATTTTTTACCATTTTGGTCGAGGGAGACGATATGAATGATCCCATCGCCGACCAGTCACGATCGATCCTGGATGGTCATATTGTCCTCTCACGTGAGTTGACCGATTTTGGGATCTACCCGCCGGTACATATATTGAACTCCGCATCACGGGTGATGAATGACATCATTACCTCCGAACACTTTGAGGCGGCCCGAAAATTTCGCCGTCTCTATACACTGCTAAAAGAGAATGAGATGCTTATCCGCATTGGTGCTTACATTAAAGGGAGTGACCCGGAACTCGATGAAGCCATCAAGAAAAAAGAGGTGATGGAGCAGTTTCTGAGTCAGGGAGCCACTTTCAGTACAACTTTCGAGGAGGCAAGCAGCGTTCTTATCACTATGATGTCTCCTCTTCAAAACTTAAACCAGCCTCAACCTTAAAAAAGCTTAAGCATAAGCTAACAACTTCTCTATTATTATTACACTATTAAAACAGGACAAAAATTGTCCTGTTTAGAAGATATGAATATTTTTAGAAGGAAGATCATGCAAGTTTATTTAGATAACAATGCAACAACACAGATGGATCCAAAAGTTGTTGAGGTTATGCTTCCATACATGAATGATATGTTTGGAAATCCGAACTCCCTTCATAAGTTTGGAACTGCAACCCATCCTGCTCTTAGACGTGCTATAGACCAGGTTTATGCAGGTATTGGCGCAGATGATAATGACGATATTGTATTTACTTCATGTGCGACAGAATCAAATAACTGGGTTCTGAAGTCGGTATGGATGGACTTGATTCAGCATGGGGACAAAAATCATATCGTTACAACCGAGGTTGAGCACCCGTCAATCCTTGCTACCTGCAAGTTTTTAGAAGAGCATTGCGGTGTAAAAGTGACTTACCTCCCTGTAAATGAAGAGGGTGTTGTAGAAGCGCATACAGTTAAAAGCTTCATTACAGACAGAACCGCGCTGGTCTCTGTTATGTGGGCAAACAATGAGACAGGGATGATCTTTCCTATTGAAGAGATCGCTGCAGTGTGTAAAGAGAAAGGTGTTCTTTTCCATACGGACGGGGTACAGGCTGTCGGTAAGATACCTGTTAATGTAAAAGAGCTCGATATCGCATTTATGTCGTTCTCTGCCCATAAGTTCCATGGACCAAAAGGGGTTGGCGGTCTCTATATCAAGAACTCCCGTAAATTGACACCACTGCTGCATGGTGGTGATCAGATGGGCGGTCGTCGTTCGGGAACCCTCAATGTACCAGCTATCATCGGAATGGGTGAAGCTCTGGAGATCGCAACGACCAACATCGAGGAGAAGATGGCAGGTATTGCCAAGATCCGTAACCGTATTGAAGATGAGCTGCTAAAACTGGAAGATGTCTTTGTTGTGGGTGACCGTAAAAACCGTACACCAAATACCATCCTTATCTCCGTTCGCGGTGTTGAAGGCGAAGGGATGCTCTGGGACCTTAACAATGCGATGATCGGTGCATCAACAGGTTCCGCCTGTGCATCAGAAGACCTTGAGGGCAATACGGTCATGTTGGCTATCGGTGCCGACAATGAGCTGGCACACACCGGTATGCGTTTGAGCCTTAGCCGTTTTACTACGGAAGAGGAAGCGGACTATGTTATTGACGCTTTCAAAAAAGGTGTTGAGCGCCTTCGTATGATCTCCAGTTCATACGCCAAAGTCGGACCGACAGAAGGCGGCGAAGTACGCGAGTGCGAATTGCATCATCACTAAAATCCAAGGATTTTAGCGGGAGAGTTATTTGATTTAAACGCTACTTGAACGAAGTCCAAGTAGCTACGCTGGGCGCTATGCCACTAAAGCTTGCTCCTTTTAGAGCAGAGTGGTTATGTAGCATCAGTAAGAGAAATAAAAAGCACCAAGGGTGCGAGGGCCCAACGCCGAGTGGAACTCAGCGTTAGCGTAGGTATCCGGACTTTGTTCGGATACCGTGATGAAAACGTGAAGGTCCCTTCATTTTATGAAATAAAATTAAGGAGCAGATAATGGCAAAGAATGATATGCTAGGCGAGTCCCTCTGGGACGCCTACTCAGATAAAGTAACAACATTGATGAACAACCCTCAGCACCAGGGTGAGATTACGCAGGAAGAGGCAGATGCACACGGCAACAAACTGATCGTTGCCGATTTCGGTGCCGAGAGCTGTGGCGATGCGGTCCGTCTCTACTGGGAGGTAGACCCAAAAGATGACAAGATCGTCAACTCCAAGTTCAAGAGTTTCGGTTGCGGTACGGCGATCGCCAGTTCGGATGTTATGACAGAGCTCTGTATCGGCAAGACGGTAAAAGACGCGGTCAAGATCACAAACATCGATGTCGAGATGGCCCTTCGTGACGATCCGGATACTCCGGCAGTTCCGCCTCAGAAGATGCACTGTTCGGTTATGGCCTATGACGTTATTAAAAAAGCGGCAGGGATGTACCTGGGCGTTGATTCTGAGAGTTTTGAAGATGAGATCATTGTGTGCGAATGTGCCCGTGTCTCTTTGAAAACACTTCAGGAGGTGATCCGTATCAATGACCTTAAAACGGTTGAAGAGATCACAGACTACACCAAAGCGGGCGGTTTCTGTAAATCCTGTATCAAGCCTGGCGGTCATGAAGAGCGTGAATGGTACCTTGTCGATATCCTTGCGGATACACGCAGAGAGATGGACGAAGAGAAGATGAAAGCGGCTGCCGATGCCGGCGGTCAGGGTGACTTTAAAGGTATGACCCTTGTTCAGCGTATCAAAGCGATCGATGCCGTAATCGACGAGAGTGTCCGTCAGTTCCTTGTTATGGATGGCGGAAATATGGAAGTCATCGATATTAAAGATGCCGATCCATACATCGATGTCTATATCCGCTACCTTGGTGCCTGTAGCGGTTGTGCCAGCTCAACGACCGGTACACTCTACGCTATCGAGTCAACCCTCAAAGAGAAACTTTCTCAGGATATCCGCGTCTTGCCTATCTAAATTGAAAACGCAACAGGAGCAAAAGCCCCTGTTGCTACGCTCATCCAGTGCTTATCAATGGCACTGAACACACGACCGCTGAGGTCCACTCGGCATGGAGCCCTCGCGCTGTTTGCGCTACATAACTCATCTTCACGAACATCTGTTAAGTTATTATAACTCAACTTTCGCATATGAAAAATGGCTGTCATTCCGGGCTTGACCCGGAATCTAGTGGTTTTTATGTTTAAGACCTTGCAGCTGTGGACCCCGGATCAAGTCCGGGGTGACGGCATGTGCGAAAGCTGAAATTATAATTTTAAAATCTAATCTATATTGTTTTATGAATATAAGACTTTTTAATATTAAAATTTCTTTTTATAGGGCAGGCTTTTATTTGACTTCTCAAAAGTCTCGATAAGACGGCGCTCTTCCTCTTTGTCCAGTGTGCCGCTGGCGATGGTGTCGAGGATCTTCGTAGCCATTTGAACCTGCAGCTCTTTCTCTTTGAGTGTCATCTCTTTTTCAATAGTATCCTCATGCATTTTAAGCTTATCTTCTCGGCGTTTTAGAAGGAAGTAGACCAGCAGACCCATGGCGACAAGTAAAAAGAGTGATCCTATAATAACGATGGTGTTATACCTGTTATTAATGTTATCTTCTTGTCTTTCAATAGTGTCCTGCTCTTTAAAGGCTATCTCTTTCTTCGCCGTCACCTCCTCGGTCTTGCTCTCTTTTTTGATGCGTTCGAGTTCTAGATCTCGCTGCATCTGAATAGTGGCGACCTCTTTACGGCTTTCGGCTTCAATAGTAGCGATCTTTACGGCCGGATCGGTTCCTGTCCTGTAGCCGGCCACAGGTTTGGTTTTTTGTCCTGCGATATAGGGGCGCTGATTGCTCCCCTCGCCGCAGCCGACAAGTAGAAAGAAAAGAGGTAAAATAAAAAGGTATCGGTACATAGGTGTCACCTTAGAAGTTTTTGTCGAACCAGTTGGCAATTTCACTTCGGATAGTGTGCCGCAGCTGGATACCGGCGAGAAAATCACTATGTTGTGCTTTATTGAGCAGGGTAACAAGGGCATTACGGCGCTTGGAAAGGAAAGGGTGGTCGATCTGGTTGGGATCACCCATGATGACCAGGCGTGTCTCATCGCCCATACGGGTTCCGATCAGTTTGAGGGTGGCACCGGTCATATTTTGTGCTTCATCGATGATAACGAATTTACGGGAGATGGTGGTTCCGCGCATATGGGCGATATCCATCACTTCAATATTGTTGTTAGCCATAAAAAGTTCGGTGGCATTCTCGCGTTTAGGTGAGTTGATGTTGCCGGTGTATTCGACCTGCGACTCGATCGAGTGTTTGTTCTGATGCTCAATGGTAAAGTTGATGGCAGAGTAGAGCGGATACATAAAGTAACCCAGTTTCTGCTCCTCATCCCCTTTACGGAAGCCAAGTTCGGAAGGCTGGTCGGTCGAGGTGACAGTATTCCTCGCATAGACGATCCCTTCGACGATCCCTTCATTATAGAGTTCCAGTCCGGCTTGAAGCGCCATGAGTGTTTTGCCCGAACCGGTTGAACCGGCTACAACCGTCACGTAATTCTGGGGATGGGTGAGCATGGTATAGTAGAACTTCTGCTCGAGGTTGAGCGGACGGATCAGGGTGTCATCAAAAAATTCACCGAAACGGCGGTCGAAATCACACCACTCAAGCTGATGGTTATGGGTGATGGCGTAGCGCTGGATCCCGGTTTCGTAGATCTCGTTGTTTTCACTTTGTGTCTCTTCAATGAAGGTGAGTTGTTCAAAGTCCCTGTGCTCCATATCTTTTGGAATCTCAGGCGTGTCATGATAGCTGTAAGTGTGGGAAAATTCGATCTCATCAGGTCGTTCGACACTGGCATTGCGAATGGATTCGGAAGGGATCTGCTGTACCTGTGCCGCGATCTTGAAGGAGATGTCATTGGTGAGGAGTGTTAGATTGTAGTCTTTCGCGATCTCGGCGATCTTGGCGTCATTAAGTCCTTTCGGTTCATGAAAATTTTGCACGACGCGATAGCTCTCACGAAAGACGATGTAGAGGTCAACCGGTACGATCTCTTCACCATGCAGCGCACGGTCAAAGGTGAGCTGCAGATGATAGTAGCTGTCTGTATCACAATGCCCGATCTTAGCGCAGTGTTCAAGAGCTGTCGGCAGTTCTGAACGTGTTAGCATCTCACCGGGACTGATGTCGGCGAGACGGAAAAATTCACGGGCACGAAAACCCGCTTCCGAGCGCATATCATCTTTTTTGTTATTTAGCTCGGCGAGGACGATGTTGGTGATCACGACAAGATTCTGGTTCTGCTCGGAAATACGAAGCAGGTTGGCAGGGTCGTCAAGGATAACGGAAGTGTCCAGGAGGTAGCAGTTTTGATTGTTTGGCAAGGGCGGTTCCTTCAAATAAAACGTTATCCATTATATCCTGATATCTGTAAACAGGTTGCTTAAAAAGTAACCGATTTATATCAAAAAAAGGAGGTGTGTACCAAATGACACCTATTCGATTCCACTTCTTATGTATAATATCTTCAATCTTACAGAGGGGTACCGATGAAGCTGATGCTGGTCGAGGATGAGTATCTACTTAACAAAGCGATTAAAACCTACCTGAAGAGTAAAGGCTTTGAAGTCGATAGCTTTCTGGATGGCCTTGAAGCGATTGATGCTATCGGTTCGGGGTATGACCTCTTTGTGATCGATATTGATATTCCACAGCTTAACGGTATCGATATTCTCGAGCGGATCCGCCTGCTTTATCCAACGCTTCCCGTGATCATGATCAGTGCCACCATCGACATGGAGATGATTGCCAAAGCCTATACAAAAGGATGCAGCGACTATCTTAAAAAACCGTTCGATATAAAAGAGCTGGAGCTGAAGATCAGGGCGTTTACCCGTTTGCTTGAAGAGAAGATCGATCTTGGCGGAGAGATCTCTTATGACAAAGGTGTACAGCAGTTGAACTATCGTGATGAGGTGATTGTTCTGACGCCGAAAGAGCATCTGTTCGTATCGCTGCTTATTGGGAATCGCGGTCGTATCGTACCGCATGAGCAGATTGAGTTTGCCGTTTGGGGAAGTGATGTGGATGCTGCACACCTGCGTCAGCTTGTTAACCGCTTGCGGAAAAAACTGCCGATAGATTTTATTCAAAACCGCATAGGAGAGGGGTATATCATCGCATGAAAAAATGGTTGATGATTCTCTGCTCGAGTGTAATGCTTTTGGCTGAAACGGCAGTGATTGATCCGATCGAGATCTACGAAACAGCACTGCCGGCCGGCAGCTATGTTTTGAGCGAAGAAGAAGCTGCCGAGACAGCTGACATCACCCTGCAGGATCGGCTTGAGCGTGATGTGGCGTTCACTGTTGTCCCTGATGGCAAAGGTGAAGGGGCCCTCTCTTTTCGGGGTGTGGATTACAGAGCAACGGAGTACATCGAAGATGGAATCCCGCTCTATCGCAGTGTGAACGGGTTTGCAGATACGAAGTTCAAGATGAGCAGTGCGCAGTTGCAGATGAATGACGGTTCCGGTACTTCATCTCTGGGGGTGTCCTCAATGGGAGGCGAGGTGAAACTGGTCTCTGAGCGACCGACAAAAACAGTGCAAAGTCGGCTCCATACCACCGTCTCGACTAATGACGAGTACTACTATGCCGATGTAGGCAGCCGGATGGAAAACGGCTATATTCAGGCCGATGCGGGCTATTACCACCGTTCAGAGTATGAACTGGCCGATGATTACGAGGCAACACCGCTTCAGGGCAAAGGCAAACGGTTAAACAGTGACAAGGAACAGCGCAACGCCTCGATTAAAGGCGGTCTGTTTCTTGGCAGTCACACCCATCTTGCCGCCAAGGTGAGCGTGTCGAGATCGGAGTACGGCATGCCGCCAAATGCGTACACTGACGTTAATGCCGCTGTGTGGGAGCGGGCATTTGATACATATACACGTATAGAACGTAAAGATCTGAACAGTTTTTATCTCTACGCAGATTATGAGACCGATGAGGTGGCATTGAATTTCAGAGGCTATTACGATGAGTATGAGGATATCTGGGCGATCTTTGAAGATGACTCTTATCAGGCATTACATCCGTGGGCAGATAGTTTAATGACCTACGATGACAGCCGTATGGGAACGATCCTCAAAGGGAGCCTCAAGCAGGGCTCTCATGAGAGCAGCTTCGTGTTTCAGGCAGAACGCAATGAGCATAACGCCCGCGAAGAGGGGGCGGTGAATGATCCGAAATTTGTTTTGGAGAGCTTTAAAAGCAGTTTGCTGCATAGCTGGCAGATCAGTGACGACTGGCAGCTTGATGGCGGAGTTACCTACACCCTGCTGCATGAAGCCGAGGTGAAACACAGTACTGCGGAACCAGCAGACGACAAAACGGCGCTGGATGCCCAGCTCAAAGCCGCTTACACGATCGACGAAAGCAGCTTTTATGGCAGTATCGCCAAAAAGAGCCGTATGCCGGCGATGAATGAGATGTTTACCTTCTTTCCCTGGGAGATGGCAAACCCAGGACTGGATCCGGAGCGAAGCTGGCAGTCTGCGGCGGGTTACCAGCAGATGTTGGATAAGACATCTTTGATCGATGCAGCACTCTTCTATTATGATATCCGTGATCTGATCGTCTACCGAGGCAACAGTTATATCAACCGTGATGAGGCGGAACATTACGGAGTGGAGATCCGCATGGAGAGTGAGCGTTATCGCCATCACCACCTGCGTATCTCCTATGCTTATACCCATGCCCAGGACAGTGAGGATGAGGCCTTGGAGCTGATTCCCGAACATCGGTTCAAAGTGGAAGATACTTTTACGTTAACATCTGAACTGAAGTGGTACCTCGGGTATCAGTATGTGGGAACGCGCTACAGCAGTAATACGGCGACCTATAGCGATGAACAGAAGAAGCTGGAGGCCTACCATCTTGCAGATACCCAGCTGGCTTATGAGCCGACACCGAGCATCACCTGCCGCATCGGTATCAAGAACCTGCTGGACAAAACCTATGCGTGGCAGTACGGCTACCCGGCTGAGGGACGCTCTTTTTATCTCTCCTTGGACTGGCAGTTATGAACAGACGTTTGAACATCCGGCAGCTGCTCTATCTGTTGATCGTAATCGGGAGTGTCATCACCCTGATCTATGTGTCTGTTACCTATATCTATATAAAGGACGTAACCAGTTCCGCTTTGCAAAAGGAGTCACTGAACCGCGCCTATTATGCAGCAAAAAAGACGACTGAGGCGTATGACAAGATCGCCTATGAGTATCGTAAACGTGAAGGTGAGCAGTATCGTGCTCTTGAAGAGGCGCAGGCTTATTTTAAAACAAATGGACGTCAGGCATCCCTTGAGGTACTCAAGAAAAAGCTGACGAAAGGTGATGAAGGGTCTGTTTATGAGGTATTGCTCATCAGCAAGGAGATGATCATAGAACAGGCTACCTTCAAGCCCGATATCGGTCTGGATTTCAAGAAAATACCTGAAGCACGATCTATCTTGAAGAGGGTCTATGAAAACCCAAAAACCATCGACCTCTCTCCGATATTCTATGACAATGTTGCGGTAACGTTTAAGCGCTACATTGTCCAGCGGGCAATCGATGCCGACTATCTGGTCCAGCTCTCTATGCAGCTTGATAAATCGCATGCGCTCCATACGAGTATCGCATCGCTGCAGAAGGATGTGCCAAACCTGGTAAATAGCAGCCTTTTTCAGATCTTTTCCGATTCGATCACGCCCTTTTATGTAGAGCGTCAATGGCTGATAGAACATACACTGAAGGATAAGACCGAGTGGATGGAGACACGGCATGATCTTGAAGACTTTAAAGTGATGATGACTCCGATGCTCACACTCCCAAACGGAGCTGTAAGCAGAGCTGCTTTTAGCAGTGCCATTTCAAAGGTATTGGATGAAGAGCACTATCTCGAGCACTATTTCTGGCTGGATGGCCGCTATATCCATCGTGTTCTCCTCCCTTTCTTCTCTTATGTCAATACCTATGATGACAGCCAGCATCTTCTGGTGATGGATTTTGATGAGAGCGAAGCGCTGCATACGCTTGAAACCATGAAGTATCTGATGGCTCTTTTGGGCCTTTTTTTGATCTCTTTGGTAATAGCGGTTATCTGGCTGCTGCGTTCACGCATCATAACGCCATTGGTGCTCATACAGCAGCAGATGAAACAGAAGCAGAACGTCGACCTGACCAAGATACCCAATCGTACCGACGAGATGGGTTCGATCACGTTTACCTACAACCAGCTGCTTAGTGACCTCAAGCGTGAGATACTTAGTAACGAGGAGCTGTTGGCAGAGTTCAAGATATTTACTGCCAATGCCATTCATCAGATTCGAACACCTCTGAGTGTCATCAAGATTGCCTTGGAGATGCTTGAGAGCCAAAACAAAGAGGCCGAACAGCAGATAGCAGCATCCCTTATTTCGATTGAGCACATGTATGACTCGTTAAGTTATATGGTACAGCATGACAAAGTAGAGTATGTGATTGAAAAGATCAATCTCTCTGCCCTCTTTGCAGAACGTGTAAAACTTTTTCAAGTTGTTGCACAGGCCAATGACATAACGTTTGATCTCCATATCGAACCGGATCTTTTTACGATGATGAACCGTATGGAAGCGGAGTACCTGATTGATAACAATCTCTCCAATGCCATTAAGTTCGGTGAACCGGAAAAGGTAATAACCCTCTCGCTTCGACGTACCAAAGATGAGCTGATCCTTTCGTTTGTGAATTATGGTCAGCAGATTCGAAATGTCGAGACGATTTTTCAGCGCCACGTTCGCGAAGATGAGACCAAGCATGGGAGCGGTATCGGGTTAAATATGGTGGAGCTGATCTGCAAGCGCAACAACATCTTGATTAATGTGGATTACAAAAACGGCCAAAATCGGTTTCTCTACTATATTGAGCCAATATGACATCAATGTTACACCTAAAGATTATAATGTGAGGAGATAGAGCAGCAAGGAGTAGGTGTGAACTTGGTCAAAACGCTTTTTGGTACGGTCTCAAAAGTAAGCGATGCTTTGTCATTTCAACTTTTTTTGCACTCACCTGCTCCCACGGTAGTCACGGATGAGCAGAGTGTGATCGTGATGGCCAACGCTGCTTTTAGCGATCTGACCGGATACGATGCAAGTGAGCTCACAGGTGAAAAGATGTCGCTCTTAAAATCTGGCCGGCATGACTACATGTTTTATACCGAGTTGTGGGAAAAACTGACCAGTGAAGGCAGCTATGAAGGTGAGATCTGGAGTCGATGCAAAGATCACTCAGAGCTGCTCTTGATGGAAAAAATCAAACGTATTGAGCACAATAACCAGACTTTTTATCTGGGGCTGGTCGAGGATATTACCGAATCGAGAAGATTGAATGAGCGTTATCAGCATCTGGCCACCCATGATGCATTGACAGGCCTGGCCAACCGGACATTGGCCAAAGACCGCTTTTTACATGCTACACTCAATTCGCTTCGCGCCGGCGAAAAAGTAGGCGTGATGCTGTGTGACCTTAATGAGTTTAAACCGGTCAATGATGAGTATGGGCATGCCGTTGGTGACAGGGCACTGATAGAGGCGACAAAACAGTTTGAGACGTTTGTCCGTCAGGGTGATACGGTAGCACGCTTTGGCGGAGATGAATTTTTGATTATTGTTGAACGGTTGAAAGATGAGCAAGAGCTATCGAAGCTTGCAGCGAAACTGCAAGAGGAGTTCCTTGTCTCGCTTGAAGCCGATGAAAAGATGATCGAGATAAAAGTGAGTATTGGAACTGCCTGCTTCCCCAACGAGGGAACTACTTACGAACAGCTTTTGAAGATTGCCGATATGAACATGTACAGACAGAAAAAGCAGTACTACGGGCATTAACCGCGATAATAGTCTGTTACGCCTTCCATAGTACGTCCCATATTGAGCAGGACCATGTCGGCAATGACCAGGGCTGCCATCGCTTCGGCAACGATTGAACCGCGGATGGCGACGCAGGGGTCATGCCGCCCTTTGAGGGCGAAATCGATCTCCTCGTCATGGTGGTGATGAGTTTGTCTTAATCCTTGAACAGATTGAAGATGCCGATGAAGTACTTACGGTTGTCGATGAGATCAAAAAAGTTCTTCCGATCTTATGTGAGCTTGATGGTGAGGCTTGTAATATAGGTATGAGTATCGGTCATGCCTGTTTTCCTAATGAGGGAAGCAATCTGGAACAGTTAATCAGCCTGGCCGATGCGAAGATGTACCGGGCTAAAGAGTGTTATTACGGTTATCTGACGTAATAGTTTATCCTTCTGTTCCGGATCTTTTGGATTGACTATTGTAACTAAAATATGATACCATTGCAGTATGAGTAAAAAAGATAAATTGCTAAAGAAATTTTTACAAGTCCCTGCAAAAAAAGATTTAACGTTTAATGAGCTAGAGACTCTTTTACAGGCATTGGGATATGTAAAGATTGAAGGTGATGGTTCGGCTGTTAAGTTTTATAACAAAGAAAAAGACAGTTTGATAAGCTTGCATAAACCGCATCCCGGCAATATACTAAAAGTTTATCTGGTTAAACAGATACAGATAAAACTCAAGGAGGTGTGTGATGGCTAATACTATAGAGTATAAAGGTTATATTGGAAGTATTGAGTACTCCTCAGAGGACAAATGCTTCTTTGGCAAACTGGAGATGATAGATGATTTAGTTACATTTGAAGCTAATAGTGCGGATGAGCTGGAGACTAATTTTCAAAATGTTGTAGAGGAGTATTTGCAGACCTGCAAAGAGCTGCAAAGAGAACCGCAAAAAGTCTATAAAGGTGTTTTCAACGTAAGAATTGAGCCTGAGCTGCATAAAAAAATTTATAAAGAAGCATTAAAAGCAGGAATATCACTAAATGCCTATATACAACAAACGCTATCTAAAAAAGTGGCCTATTAAGATCTAATTTAAGAGAGGCTCTTTGGCTTTTCTACTGATAGTAACTCACTACACCTTCCATAGTACGTCCCATATTGAGCAGGACCATGTCGGCAATGACCAGGGCTGCCATCGCTTCGGCAACGATTGAACCGCGGATGGCGACGCAGGGGTCATGCCGCCCTTTGAGGGCGAAATCGATCTCCTCGTCATGGGTGGTAGTGGTATGCTGTTCCATAAAGATCGACGGGGTCGGTTTGAAGTAGACATTGAAACGGACCGTATCGCCGTTGCTGATACCGCCCAGGATACCGCCGGAGTGGTTGGACTCAAATCCATCGTTGCGGATAGGGTCGTTATTGGTCGAGCCGAAGGCCTTGGCGCTCTCAAAGCCATCACCCACTTCAAAGGCCTTGACAGCGTTGATCCCGACCATGGCATCTGCCAGCATCGCATCGAGCTTATAGTAGAGCGGTTCGCCCAGTCCGACCGGAAGGCCGTCGATCTTCACCTGCGCCACACCGCCGACGGAGTCATGGCGGTTTTTGGCTTCCAGAATGGCATCTTTCTGCGCCTGTTCAATCCCTTTGTCCAGTGCATAGATCTCGCTGCCCGGAGCGTAGTCAAAGTCGAGTGTTTCGGCCTGAATCCCTGCGATCTCGGTGATTCCGCTCTGGATAGTGATGCCCAGCTGAGCGATCATCAACTTGGCAACGGCTCCGGCTGCCACGCGGGCCGCAGTTTCACGTGCTGATGAGCGTCCGCCGCCGCGATAGTCGCGGATACCGTACTTATGCCAGTAGGTAAAGTCCGCATGTCCCGGACGGAAAACGTCTTTGATGTTGGAGTAGTCTTTGGACTTCTGGTTGGTGTTGAAGATCACCATAGCGATTGGAGTACCGGTGCTTTTGCCTTCAAAGGTACCGCTCAGGATTTCGACTTCATCAGCCTCTTTGCGGGCAGTGGCATACTCGTTCTGTCCCGGTTTGCGCCGATCCAGTTCGCTCTGAATGAACCCTTCATCGATCTCAAGGCCGGCAGGAACACCATCAACGACACATCCGATCGCTTTGCCATGGGACTCACCAAAGGTGGTGAAACTGAAACGGATACCAAAATGGTTCATGAGAGCTCCTTCTTGAGCGTTTGTATGGCAATCTCTGCCGACTCTTGCTGGGCTATTTTTTTACTTTTGCCGATGGAGCGACCATACTCTTTGTTCTCGACGATGACGGCCACCTCAAACTCTTTTTTATGATCGGGCCCGCGTGAACCGATCAGTTTGTACTCCGGAGTCACCCCGAAATGGGCCTGGGTAAGTTCCTGAAGCGTCGTCTTGTAATCTTTAAAGAGGGAGTCAAGGGACATGTCGGGGTGAACCTCTTCAAGCAGTTTGACAGAGATAGCACGTATCTGTTCCAGACCGGCTTCGAGATAGATGGCACCGATAATGGCTTCAAAGGCATTAGAGAGGAGTGAGGGTTTCTCTCTTCCGCCGTTGTTCTCTTCGGCATTGGAGAGAAAGATGTACTTGCCCAGATTTATGTGATTGGCGAGGCTGGTAAAGCCCCCTTCATTGACCAGTGAGGCACGTAGTTTTGAGAGTTTTCCTTCATCAAAATCCGGGAATTTTGTAAAGAGGTATTCACCGACGATGAGGTCTAAAACCGCGTCGCCCAAAAACTCAAGACGCTCATTATTGTAGGGCTGTTTGTAGCTTTTATGCGTCAGCGCTTCAATAAGGAGCTGCTTATCTTCAAATGTGTAGTGCAGTGTCGTTTCCAACTGCGAGGTCTGATCCATTATAATCTCCTGTTTATAGATTCTCTTTTTGTTGTTCTGCTTCGCCTCTGGCAATATCGTCACAGCGTTCATTTTCATCATGTCCGTCGTGGCCGCGTACCCAGATAGCCGTGACCCTGTGCGGGGCGGAGACCTCCAGATACTCCTGCCACAAATCGGGATTTTTGACTTTCTTGAAGTCGCGTTTCACCCAGCTCACCAGCCACTCGTTGATCGCTTTGACAACGTAGGAAGAGTCGGAAGTGACGATCACTTCACAGGACTCTTTAAGTGCTTTGAGCCCTTCAATCACGCCGCGAAGCTCCATACGGTTGTTGGTCGTATGCGGCTCTGCGCCACTGATGATACGCTCTGTCGTGTTGTAGCGCAGGATCGTCCCATATCCGCCAGGACCAGGGTTGCCCAAAGCGGAGCCATCACTGAAAAGATAGATTTTCTTCAAAATAATCCTTGGTCAGTATAGGCTGGCTCATTATCGAATCGATGGCGTAACAGTTGGGGCAGCGGTGAAACGGGAACGGCAAAATATGTTTACAGCTTCGGCAGAGATACTCATAAGAGAGGGTCGCTCCGCTTTGTTCATGCTGACCCAACTTAATCAGTATATCGAGTTCAAAGGTACTGCTTTGGTCTGCCAGATTACCCACACCCCTGGCGTTGAAAAGTTCGCGAAGATAGCCATTTTGTGCAATTATAGCTAAATCGCACTTCTCTTCAGGAAGGCGCCACAAAATATCGCTGATGCGTTTGGCCTCAGAGTGGTCGAGGTGTTCCCATGCCAGAGTGCTATCATGGGTAAAGAGGTATTCAAAAATAAGGTAAATGAGCAGATGATGATCTTTATAGATACGAAGCAACTGCGCAGCTTTATCGGAAGTCTGCAGCGCAGTGTCGTTAATAATCGAAATGCACTCCAGGTAGAGGCGGTCCAGTCGGGTATCGCTGTTGAGTTCATCGAGTGGATCGAGCACTTCAAGCGCATTATCATACTGGTGCAGCTGTTCATAGACCAGCAACAGATAGCGAAGGGCCTGTGTCGTTCGGGGTGCATGTTTCAGAATTTCCAAAAAGAGCACTTTTGCCCGTTCGAGAAAGCCGGCTCTGAAGTAGGTCTTTCCCAGTAAGAAGAGGGTCTCATGGCGGCGTTGGGGATCGCTCTGCTTTTCGGCAACGGTCTGATAGATCTCTATGGACTTCTCATAGTCACCATTTTGTGTATAGGCATGGGCCAGCAGCATCCATGATTTTTCAGACATGCTGCTCTCCATCAGCTCCTTGAGTTCCTGTTCAGGAGGCAGATGATGAAACTCTTTGATGAAACGATCAAGGTAGCGGTGATCTTCTTTGGTCTTGAAGCGTCCCCACCAGTAGCTGAAGAAGGAGATAGTAAAGACGAGGATAAAAAAGACGATAACCCCAAAAAGCGGATCGCGAAACTCAATAAAAAAAGCGTCCATAAAATACCTTCGCTAAGATAGGGTGATTATACCAAAAAGCGTGTAATAGCTGGCAGAGAGCTCCTCTTTGTATTAAGATCAGATTTGAGTAATTAGCGGGGAAAATTGTCAAAAAATGACAAAGTGACGAAAAAAGTTTTAAAAAGACTTGACTTAATACGTCAAAAAAGGCTAAAATGACGACGAAACTAAAAAAAGCCAGGAGTTTTATCGTTATGATTGTAAGTTATGCACGTTCCGATAAATATTTTGAGGGTGTCTACCATCAACAGAATATGATCAATGCTTATGCCGAGCACAAAGGCCTGATTGTTGATCAGGAGTTTATCGATCAGACTTCCCAAAATAAAATGCTCGAAGAGCGCCCTGAAGCGATCGCTTTTTTGCGACCGCTTAAAGAGAGTACAGTTTTAGTTTATGATATTTGGGCGTTTAGTTCACATATTGATGATCTGGTACAGATGATGACCTGTCAGTTGAAAAACGGCAATACATTGCATTTTGTAAACCCCTCTGTTATAATCAATCGTAATAGTGATGTGCTGTTGGTCCTGGGACTGATCGATCAGTTGCGACAGACACTGGCACAAGATGCCAAGAAGTCAATAGGGCGTCCGAAAGGAAGCCGTTCATCATCAAAATTTGACCAATACCATGATGCGATCATTGACAATCTTAAAACAGGTAAAAATGTTAGTGAGATGGCAAGGATTTTCGGTGTCAGCCGGAGTTCGCTAAAAGATTACATTGAGTCGCGTGAGCTTAAAGAGATCGCGCGAAACGGATTGAAAATGACCATCATAGATAATGGCGAAGCCAAAGTGCTAAATACCATTAAATGCCCTGAAGCGGCAGAATAAATTTAAAAGGACAGTAAAATGAGTGAAGCAGTAAAAGCGGTAAAGAAAAAGATCTCTTGGCGCATTATGCGGTACTACTTTTTTGTAGCAATGACCGTGATCTCTTTGGTTCTACCGTGGATAAAAGTTAATGGAAACCATTTCTTCCTGTTGAGTTTTGACAAACTGAAACTGCACCTGGCTTTTGTCCAGTTCGATATGCAGGAGATGTACCTGATGCCGTTTATCCTGATGATCCTCTTCCTTGGGATCTTTGGGATGACGGTTCTGGGCGGTCGTGTTTTTTGTGGCTGGGTATGTCCGCAGACTATTTTTCGCGTTATCTATCGTGACCTGATAGAGACTAAAATTCTGGGTCTGCGCAAGCGTATTAAAAACAAGCAGAAGGAGCCTGACTACTCCAAACCGGAAAACCAGGTGAAGCGTGTTGTCGCGATTTTGCTTTGGACACTGCTTTCTCTGTTGGCAACGGCAAACTTTATATGGTTCTTCGTGCCACCGGAAGACTTTTTCGCTTATCTTCAAAACCCGGCAGAGCACATGACTATGATCGGGACTCTGGTAATTACGGCACTTTTCCTTGTGGCGGACATTGTCTTTATCAAAGAGACCTGGTGTGTCTATGTCTGCCCCTATTCGCGTATTCAGTCAGTACTTTACGATGATGATACGGTTATGGCAATCTACGATCCGCATCGTGGCGGTAAGATCTACAGTGAAAATCATGAGAAGCTTTACGAAAAGCAAAAAGAGATTCAGGCCGTTGAACCGACTGCAGAGTGTACGGCATGTGAAAGCTGTGTAACGGTCTGTCCGACCCATATCGATATCCGCAAGGGACTTCAGCTTGAGTGTATCAACTGTCTGGAGTGTGTGGATGCCTGTACTACGGTCATGGGCAAACTTGGCAAAGAGAGTCTTGTCCGCTGGTCAAGCGATAAAGAGGTTATTCACCAAAATGGTAAAACCAGCTATTTCCGTCCGAAGATTCTAGGTTATATCGCTATTCTTGTGATTATTACCATTATTTTAGGGATGATGGGAAGCAAGAAAGAGTATATGCTTCTTAACATCAATAAAGAGAATCGTCTCTACTCGGTTGAGCGTACTGTGGATGGGAAAGTAAAAGTAGACAACTCCTATATCTTCTTGCTGCAAAATACGCAGAATGAAGATCACACGTACTATTTTGATGTTATTGTTCCCGCCGGAATGGAAGGCAAGATCAAGATCGACCGCCCGACAAAACCGTTTAAAGCAAGACCAGGTATTAAAAAGAAAAAGATCGTTACCCTGACAACAACAGAGATGCTTGTTAATGATCCACGCAAAGATACCGTGATCCCGATTACGATCCATGCATATGCAACGGACGCCAAAGAGAAGATTGTCGTCGATCGTCAGTCAACGTTTACCTTCCCTCGTGCCGATGTCATCACAAATGCGAAGTAGAGGCTAAGCCTTTACTTCAACCCCTCCTTAATTTTTACGAAATGCTTCCCCCTTGCATTTCGTTTTCTTCATTTATTAAACCCGGGATAGCCGCCACACTTATATTTTACTTTTAGAACTCTCCAATTGTTTTCCTAAAGCGTATTAAAATCTTTATGCAAGATAGCATTGATCTGCCCCTGCGGCAGCGGCGGAGAGATGACATAACCTTGGGCGTAATCAATGTCAAATTGACGGATCCGTTTGAGAATAGCTTTTTCGGAGACAAACTCAGCGACTGTCTTGGCACCAACAAGTGAGGCAAACTGTGCAATGGTCTTGGTGATTGTGGCACTGTTTGGATCTTTGATGATGTTTTTGACAAACTGTCCGTCAATTTTGATGTAATCGACCTGCATGCTCATCAGGTGGGCAAAATTGGAGTGACCCGATCCGAAATCATCGATGGCGATGCTGAAACCGGCATGTTTGAGTCTGCTGATCCCTTTGAGAACGAGCTCGGCATTGTTGATCGCATCTGTTTCGAGCAGTTCGAAGGTGATCTGTTTCGGCGAAACCTGGTACATTTCACATCGAGACTGAATATAGCCGATCAGGTCAAACTCCTCAAAATCTTTAAACGAGATATTGATATTGAAACTGACGTCCGGATAGTGTGCGGCGGTTCGAAGGACTTTATCGATCATGATCCTGGTGATTTCATGGGTTTTCCCCATGGCTGCTGCTGGTGGAAGAAAATGTAATGGCGAGATCACATCGTCACCATCAATCATCCGTACCAGGGATTCAAATTTGTCGATTTTATTGGTTTTCAGGTTGAAGATAGGCTGAAAATAGGGAAGAAGACGATCCTCTTTAAGGGCCTGATTGAGGCGGTTTGACAAGCTGAGGTTGTTTTCGAACTCCTCTTTGATCATCTGAGCGTCTTTATAGCAGACCGGGTATGAGGCAATACTGCGCTGGGCATGAAGCAGTGCCATGCCGGCCTGCTCGATCAGTGAGATACTGCTATCGTCTTTACCGGCCATTCCGGCAAAGAGAAAGGGGTGGATTTGGATGGATTCGAAGGAGATGGTCAGGGATGAAAGTGCATCAAAAAGAACTGTAAACGGCTCCATCGTCTTTTGGTGTGACAAGACGGCAAAATCATCGTCTCCGATGCGATATGACTGGATAGCAGTATGCTTTTTCAGTTCATTGACGATGCCCGATACAACTGTATCGGCAGCTTCCTGCCCGTAGAGGTTATGGAGGGTTTTGTAGTTGCTCAGCTGGATCAGCATGAGTGACCGGGCCTCTTCATTGGCAAGGTCTTCAATCAGTTTATGGCGATTGTAGAGGCCGGTGGCCTCATCTTTAATGACCATCTGAAGCAGCTTTTCATGGGTTTCGTTAAGGTTGCTGTTCAGCTCCTGGAGCTCATCGATACTGCTCTCTTCGAGGGTGACATCCTCCTTGCGGCCAAGCTTTGAGGAGAAGGCGACAATCGATTGAAGCGGCGAGGTGATGGTGGTGGCTAGCCGTCTGATCGAACGGTAGCTGAAGAATGAGAAGAAAAAATAGAAAACAGCGATACCAATGACAAAAGCATACCCTATCGTGGCATTATGTTTGGTGATAGTGTTGACAGTGGCAAATACATCTTCTTTTTTTGCACAGATGATGAGTGTTAATTCGCTATCGGGAATGGGCTGGCGAAACAGGATATTGTCATCTGCATCCTTCATGTTGAGGTCTAACTGCATCAATGACCGCTCTTTATACTCAGGATGCAGATAGAGCTCATAAAAGGAGTGGCGGTTGAAATCGCGATAAGCAGCTTCCGGATCGGAAGAGACGATCAGGTGATTCTCTCTATCGACTAGCAGGGCGTAGGCGTTGAACGGAAGATCCATCATCTGAATGACATCGGCAACGGCTTTGCCGGTGAGCGTCAATCCGATTACACCCAAAAACTGATCTTCTTTGTAGATCGGCATCAGATAGGCTCCAAGCTCGCCATTGTCGATGGCCCATGATTCTTTATATAGAGGTATAAAAACAGCTTTTCGGGAGGGATTGTGCTCAGGATCAGCCAGATAATAAAAAGGGTACTGCGTGACATCCAGATCATGAGAAAGCTCTTCAGCCGGATTGATCGGCGGATAGGCCATAGCGTAGCGTTTGTCGATATTGATCCAGGCAGCCGAGATCAGGTCGTTTTGCGTATCGACTGTTGCTCTGATAGAGGGAAGCAGCAGGCTTAAAGCGGTAAGTGACTTATAATCTTCGTCGCCGAGTTTAGTGAGATTTGTTGTATAGATAGCCGTTTTTTCTGAGGCCGGAAGCGGATAGAATCCTTGGGCATCCGGCTCTTTCAGATTAAGCTGGAAAAAACTGTCACGGTAGTGCCATGAGTTGGGAGAGACAGTGAAATTTTGGGCATGCATGAGCAGGATGTCTGTTATTTTCTGGATCTGGGTGAGGTTTAAACGATCGTAGGCAAAGCGTTTGGCAATTGAACCCGAGGTTTGAAGGGCAATCTCTTGGAAACTCTCTTTTGTAATCTCCTGCAGTGCCTGTTTATTGCTCTTTGACTGATAATCATTCAGAAGAAAAAGAGTGAGGACAAGGGAGGTTTCAACAATAAGGATCGGTATGAGTGCCTGTCTGAAAAAACGCCAGGTGATAACAGAATGAATTGATTGCATTATATTTCTTTGGGTTAAGAATTAGAGGAGAGTATAACATAGGTGACAGAGAGGGCATGGCCCATCTCTATATAGATCAGGTGTTTTTAAACGAGTACGGCTTCTTTGGTACCTGCTTCGATATGGCCGATCAGGTAGCCATCTGTACTGGCAAGAACGGCATCAATATCTGTTTCACGGACAACCAGTACCATACCGACACCCATGTTGAAAGCACGGAACATTTCGCTGCGTTCGACATGCTCTCCGATAAGGTCAAAGATAGGCAGGGTTCTTATACTGCTCTCTGTAATAACAGCTTTCAGGTTGTCCGGCAGGACACGTGGCAGGTTTTCAACGATACCGCCGCCTGTAATATGTGCCATCGCCTGAATCTTCTCTTTGTTGGCTTTAAAGGTTTTGACGTAGATACGTGTCGGCTCGAGCAGGGTCTCGATCAGTGGTTTGCCATTGAACTCATCGTCAAATTTCATTCCCATTTTTTCAAACAGTACCTTGCGCGCCAGTGAGAAACCGTTGGAGTGGATGCCTGAACTTGGCAGGGCGATCAGCTTGTCGCCGGCTTCTACTTTTGAGGTACGGTCTAATTCGCTCTTTTCAGCGATACCGACAGCAAAGCCGGCCAGATCGTAATCATCTTCGCTGTACATGCCCGGCATCTCTGCTGTCTCACCGCCGATAAGCGCACACTCCGACTGACGGCACCCTTCGGCGATCCCGGCGACAACATTGGTTGCCACATCGACTTCGAGTTTGCCGGTGGCATAGTAGTCCAGGAAGAAAGAGGGTGTTCCGAAGTTACAGATGAGATCATTGACACACATGGCAACAAGATCGATGCCGACAGTGTTGTGGATACCCGAATCTATGGCCAGTTTCAGTTTCGTACCGACACCATCCGTGGCAGCGAGCATAACAGGCTCTTTGTAGCCGGTCGGAAGTTCAAAGGCTCCGGCAAACGAACCGATACCGCCAAGGACACCCGGGATTTTAGTAGATTTGACAAGAGGCTTGATATTGTCGACAAAACTGTTTCCGGCATCAATATCGACACCGGCATCTTTATAGCTGATCTGGCTCATGAGAACTCCGCATAAATTAATATGCGAAGTATAGCAAAGGGGAGGTAATGAGGGGTTTAAGTAGACTGCCCGGCAGGCTTAGTGCTCATCTAACCGTTCATACGTGTCGTGGCATGAGCCAAATATCTTTTTGAATACCCAGAGCGAAGGGCAGAAGTCAGCCAATGCCCAGACAACGATCATGATAATGACAAAGGTTTGCAGGACAACGGCGATCTGTATGTTGCCGGTCATGAACATAACCATGGCGATCGTGATGACAATCGCCATCAAAAAACGTTGAATTCTTTCAGCACACATGGACAGCTCTCCTAGTTGGTTTGAGTTTCTGGAAGGTCGCACTCTTTGGTAATGATGCAAAGGGGACAGAAGTTGGTGACCCCTGCGATCAAAGGAATAACCCCTAAGTAGAACCAAGGATTACCGGTAAAAAAACCGGTTGCAATCAAAGCAACTCCAAGAACTATACGGAAAGGACGACATACTTTTCTAATTTTATTGACGTTCACAAGAGACCTTTAGATAAAATTTTTCCGCATTATACCTTACCTGGAACAGATACTTATGATTAATATCAATTAAAGCTTAACACTATGGCAAAATAAAGCTTTTTAATGACTTTTAATACAGCTATGCTAAAATCGCGCTAATTAATTACCAGGATGTTTGATGAAACCATTTATTTACCCGGAAATGATGGTACATATTCCACTATGTACCCATAAAAAACCAGAAAATATTTTAGTTGTCAGCGACAGTGCTGACGCACTTCAAGAAGAGATTGCCCGTTACAGCGGTGCAGAGACCGCAGTGGTTGCCGCTTCTAACGCGCTTGACGGGTTGCGTGAAGCAGCCGATCAGAGCAGCGATGTTGTTCTGATGGAAGCCTCTGCCGATGCGGCAATGATCGCACATATCAGTCGTATTCTTAAAGATGACGGTTTGGTTGTCATGAAACATCCATCACTTGATGATGAACAGGCCAATACGGTGTTAATGGGACAGTTGGGCAGCTACTTTAAGATCATCATGCCATATACAACCGGTGCCGGCGAAACACTGCTGCTTGCCTCAAAAGAGTATCATCCGACAGCCGATGTGATCTTACAGCGTACGGACCTGCTTGAAGGTCAGCAGTACTATAACTGCGATATCCACCAGGCTGCGTTTGCTATGCCAAACTATATCCGCAAAGCTTACCTCGGGGTGATCCGCAACTAATGGCCTTTCAATACGCCATTGCACTGACCGGAGGGATCGCTACCGGTAAAAGTACGGTCGCTTCGCTGCTGGCGTTGAACGGTCTTCGTGTCATCGACGCCGATGCGATCGCTCATAAGCTTTTAGATGAGAACAGTGCCTGGGTTGCTGACGCATTTGGCTCAGAGTATCTTAACAGAGGTAAAGTAGATCGCAGTGCTTTAGGCAAGCTGGTCTTTGCCGACAGTGATGCTAAAGCCAAACTTGAAGGGTTTTTGCATCCCAAGATCCGCGAAGCGATCGAAACTGCCAGCGAGAAGCAGGACAGTTTCAAATTCCCCTATCTCATCGATATCCCCCTCTTTTTTGAAACCGGTGCCTATGATATTGAAGATTCTGTTGTGATTTATACTCCCAAGGCTACACAGCTTGAACGGTTTATGAAGCGTAACGGCTTCTCTGAAGAGGAGTCCTTGCGACGGATCGAGTCTCAGATGGATATTGATGAGAAGAAAAAACGGGCCACCTGGGTGATCGACAATAGTGCCAATCTAAAGCATCTGCAACAGGAATGCGAAAACTTTGTCGATATGATCAAAAAGAAATTCGATTACAAACATTAAGGGATTACTATGATGATTGCCAAATACAGTGCCAACGGAAATGATTTTGTCCTCTTTCATACCTTTATCAAAAAAGATCGTTCCGGATTAGCCCGTGAATTGTGTGATCGTCAAAACGGCATCGGTGCGGATGGATTGATTGTCCTGATCCCCCATAAAGAGTATGATTTTGAGTGGCAGTTCTATAACTCTGACGGTTCCGAAGCAGAGATGTGTGGCAATGGCAGCCGTGCCTGTGCACACTACGCCGCTTCGCGCGGACTGGCGCCTGAGCGTATGTCATTTCTGACGCAGGCCGGAGAGATCAAAGCGCAAGTCGATGGTTGGATGGTCCAAAGTGATCTGACGCCGCCGGTTATCCACGACAGAAGCATTGGGTCAGGTAATAAAACGTGGTGGCTGATCGATACGGGTGTGCCGCATCTTGTCACCTTCGATGCCGATATCGAAAATTTTGATATTGAAGAGGCCCGTGTGCTTCGTCATCAATACAATGCCAATGTGAATATTGCGAAAGTCAATGAAAATGGTTCTTTGCGTGTACGTACCTATGAGCGCGGTGTTGAGAATGAGACCCTTGCCTGCGGGACCGGGATGGCGGCTTGTTTTTATCGTGCCAATCAGGAGAAGGTGGTCGGAAATAAGGCTGAGGTTTACCCTACAAGCGGGGAGACGCTTTATCTTGGGCTTGTTGATGGGGTTATTACGTTTAAGGGTGAGGTTCGTCAGACCTTTGAAGCTTCCTGGCCGACAGTAAATTAACAAGGTTTCTCTCTTACTTTTTTTGCTTGCAAAAAAGTAAGCAAAAAGCGCCTTGTGCCGGTTGGAAAACTTCCTTGCTGGAAGTGCCAAAAAAACCTTTAAAAAATTACTAAAAATCCAAAACTCGCTTTGCTCAAACAGATGGATTTTCTTAACGCAATTTTTTAAAGATTTTTTTGTTTTCCAAATGCACAAGAGTTTATCTAATGGGGAACGCATTGATGATAATTGATTTCGCATAGCGAAATACAACGCAGGCGTTGTAATATCATCCTGGTATTACTGATCTCTTAAGCTCTTCAGCTAAACAGGCAACATCCAGCTACTTTTATCAAAAAGCCAACCCACCTTCTGCTGGTTCTCGAGCTTTTTCTTTGTTTATTTCTTTTTGCCGAAATCAAAAAGAAAGAAAATCGTCGATAGACAGGCTCTACAAAGAAACTTATACGTTGTAATAAGTAGCTTCAGGATGATAAACCACTAAAGCAGAAGTAGACTGCTCCGGGTGAATCTGGAAAGATATCTCCCGTTAAGAAAATATGCCGTTGGCATGTTTTTAGGGAGTAAAGTAGCTAAATAAAAACCGTTCTATTAAACGTTGTAATAAGTAGCTTCCGGATGATAAACAATTAATGCCGAAGTAGACTGCTCCGGGTGAATCTGGAA
>JAYEMF010000039.1:0-12656 GCA_034717975.1 Campylobacterota bacterium | reverse complement strand
ATGCCGTTGGCATGTTTTTAGGGAGTAAAGTAGCTAAATAAAAACCGTTCTATTAAACGTTGTAATAAGTAGCTTCCGGATGATAAACAATTAATGCCGAAGTAGACTGCTCCGGGTGAATCTGGAAAGATATCTCCCGTTAAGAAAATATGCCGTTGGCATGTTTTTAGGGAGTAAAGTAGCTAAATAAAAACCGTTCTATTAAACGTTGTAATAAGTAGCTTCCGGATGATAAACAATTAATGCCGAAGTAGACTGCTCCGGGTGAATCTGGAACGTTTCTGATAACTCTATCCCAAACTCCTCAGGTTTCAAAAGATCAAACAGCGGACGATTCAATTCAAGGTCCGGACAGGCCGCATACCCAAACGAGTAACGGCACCCCTGATACTTACTCATCTGAACATCCGAAAGTTTTGATCCCTCATTATCAGAAATATTGAGATCAAGACGGATCTGCTTATGGGCGATCTCGGCCAGGGCTTCGGCAAGTTCGACGCCGAGTCCATGCACCATATAGTACTCGGTAAACTCACCCGCATCATAGAGCGTTTTCTCATATACGCTCAGCTTGGCGCCGGCAGTGACACAGCTCATGCTTAAGAGGTCATGACGATCACTGTGGAAGAAATCAGAGAGTGCACGGTGGGGCTTTTTCCCCTGGCGTGGAAAGGTGAACTGCTTTTCGGCACGGCCTATGATATGATCAAGCGGCTCTTGATTGATCTCGTCCGTATTGTTCCATCCCTCAGATTCATCAAAAACAAGCAAAGTCGTGTCATCTGATCGCACCGGCCAGTAGCCGTAGATGATGGTTGGATCGAAGAGCTTCTCATCGAGGAACTGCGCCTTTAAACGATCGAAGGCCGGCCACAGCACTTCATCGACCTGCTTCTGCATCTCCTCTTTTTTCATCCCTTTGCCGTTATAGCCCCAGCGCTGTCTGAAAAGCATACGGTGGTTGATCCACTCAAAGGCCATCTCCATCTGGGACTCGGAGAGTGTAATAGTCCGGCGTCCCCAAAATGGCGGTGTCGGTGTAGTGACATTGCGATCAGGCATCTCAAGCTCTTCAAAAGGCGGGATCACTACCTCCTCTTTCCCCTTTCCTCTTCCCTCTTTCCCTCTCTTCTCTTCACCATGCAGGTCGGTGTCAAGATTGCCCGCTTCGATACGGCTCATGGCCGTCACCCCGTCAAAGGCATCTTTACAGTAGAAGATGGGTCCGTCATAAAAAGGACGACAGAAGTCATCGATAAAAGAGCGTGTAAGCGCCGCCCCGCCAAGCAGGACAGGCGTGGTGATACCTGCTTCCTTCATCGCTTCGAGATTCTCTTTCATCACCTGTGTAGACTTGACCAGCAGACCACTCATCCCTATGGCATGGGCAGTTGAGTTTTTGAGGGTCTCGATATACTCCTCCAGGGGTACTTTAATACCAAGATTGATTACCTTATAGCCATTATTGGAGAGGATGATGTCGACAAGGTTTTTACCGACGTCGTGAACATCGCCTTTGACCGTACCCAGTATCAAAGTAGTGTCGACCTCTTTGTCTATCTTTGGCAGATAAGGGTTGAGGTGATCAACCGTCTTCTTCATGGTCTCGGCACTTTGCAGAACAAACGGCAGCTGCATCTCACCGGCACCAAAGAGCTCGCCGACCACCTTCATGGCATCGATCAGTATCTCATTGACGATCACTTCGGGTTTGATGTGGTGGCGCGCCTCTTCAACAAGCGGGATCATACGCTCTTTATCGCCATCCATCAACAGTTTGGCAATCTTCTCTTCATCGCTCATCGTCAGATAGGCTTCATCGACTTCATCACCGCTCGTTTTGGCATTCTTGTCAAAGTAGTCGATGAACTCAAAAAGAGCTTCACCGTTTGGTTTCCTGTCAAAGAGAAGGTTGTTACACGTCTCTTCATCTTCTTCTGATATTTTATTGAGAGGAATGATATGTTTGACATTGATGATAACGGTACTGAGACCGGCATCGATACAGTGGTTTAAAAAGATGGTGTTGAGGTAGGGTCTGGCATCTTTGTCTAGACCAAAAGAGATGTTGGAGAGCCCCAGAGTAGTACCTACTTCTGGATGACGCGCAGTGAGTTCACGAATGGCATCGATGGTCTGAATAGCCGCATCGCGATACTCTTCATCACCAGAACCTACGGTAAAGGTCAAAAGGTCAAAGACCAGGTCTTCCGGGTTCAGGCCATGCTTTTCGGTGGCAAGCTGATAGATGCGTTCCGCCACTTCCAGTTTGCGTTCCGCCGTTTTTGCCATTCCTACTTCGTCAATAGTCAGACAGACAAGTGAGGCCCCATACTTTTTGGCAAGCTGACAGACAGCGTCAAACTTCTCTATCCCATCCTCAAGGTTGACCGAGTTGATGATGGGCTTGCCGCCGATGAGTTTAAGTGCTGTTTCGATCCCTGTAGTCTGTGTTGAGTCGACCATAAGCGGAAGCGGGATCTTTTGGGCGTACAGTGATGCCACTTCATTCATATCTTTGGTCTCGTCCCGGCCGGCAAAGCCGACAGAGAGGTCAATGGCATGGGCACCGGCACGGACTTGCTGCTGGGCGACACTGAGCGTACCCTCATAATCTTCGGCTAAAAGGAGCTCTCTAAAGGCTTTTGAACCCGTAGCATTGGAACGCTCGCCGATAAGCAGCGGAGCAGGGTCCTGGACCAGCGGTGTAGTGTTGAAGAGCGAAGCCAAGGCGGTCGGCTGAGACCCTGAAGCCGGTTTTGGCGTAATGGAGCTGACACGATCGGTCAAGGCACGGATATGTTGCGGGGTCGTTCCGCAGCAGCCGCCAAGAAAAGAGACACCGTCAAAGGCTAAAAACGCTTCCTGCCGATCGGCAAACTCATCGGGTCCCATCGGGTAGTAGCTGTAGCCGCCGCGGTTCTGCGGCAGACCGGCATTGGCATGCACCGAGATCGGTTTTCCCCACACTTCCGATAGTGTTTTAACATGTTTCAGTACCTGCTCCGGCCCCGTTCCGCAGTTAAAACCAAGAGAGAGGATCTCAAACGGCTCGAGGATGGTGGCGATGGTCTGTGCATCGGTACCCATAAGCATCGTACCGGCCAGTTCAATGGTGACCGAGATCATCACAGGGATATCGGTACCCCGGTTTCTGTTGGCCGCTTCACAGGCATGCAGCGCCGCTTTGATCTGGAGGGGATCCTGACAGGTTTCGAGGAGGAAAAGATCGGCACCGCCATCAATGAGCCCCTCGGCGCAGATGATATACCCCTCCAGCATCTCATCATAATGCATATGTCCAAGTGATGGCAGTTTTGTTCCCGGACCGATAGAACCGAGTACATAGCGTGGCTGTTCTGGTGTGCTGAACCGGTCACACATCTTGCGGACAACACTGGCACCGGCTTTGGCCAACTCGTAGGAGCGGTCACCGATCTGGTACTCATCCAGGACCCAGGGAAAGGCACCAAAGGTGTTGGTCGTGATCAGATCGGCACCGGCTGTGAGATAAGCACTGAAGATATCTTCCAGCACTTCCGGAGCGGTAACGTTCAGCAGTTCGTTGCACCCCTCATTGCCCTCCCAGGCCGCTTCAGAAATCTTCTCATCACGCTCTTGAAGCTGGGTGCCCATGGCCCCATCGATGATCAGCGGACGCTCTTTGATGGTGGCTAAAATCTGTTCTCTTACGGACATTCTCTATCTTTAGGTGGTTTTTTTACTGTTTTGCCATAGGATCAAAACCGATTTTATGGAAAAAGAGTAAAGCTTTTAAGGTTCTTATTTTATCAAAGTGGAGCATAAAGCTTGATGATGGGTATGATATACTTATCTTGACAAAAGGAAAGGGTGTTTTTGATGAAGAGATCGATTTGGTTATTGACGGGGATAGTATTGTTGTTCCTTGGCGGATGTTCCCGTGAAGAGTCGAAAGAGACAGAAAAGAGCACCAAAAAAGCGCCTTATGTCATGACGGAGAGCCGTACAGTAAAGACAAAATCCACAAGTGATATTACCAGCCTTTTCAATGATATCAACTACTCTATGACGCGCTGGCAGAATGGTGACCGTGAGATACCGCGCCTCTATCTGACGGATATCTCGTCACGCTGGGGAACGCAGTCTCAGCGTATCAGCGTCAAAGTGAAAAAAGCGATCTTTTTTCAGATGGTACTGCCGTTGATTCTTCGCTCGAATGAGCTTATTTTGCTTGACCGGGAGAGACTGCTTGCCCTTTCTAAAAAGTTTCCAGCGCTTGAAACAGCTGATAAGAAATGGCTTCAACAGATGGCAAAAAGGTATAAACTTAGTAAAAAACATGATGTGCCTGTGGACCGGAAAAAACTGGATAAACTGCTATTGAGGATGAATACTATTCCCCCTTCTTTGGCACTGGCCCAGGCGGCCGAAGAGAGCGGATGGGGAACTTCGCGCTTTGCGATGCTTGGAAATTCGCTGTTTGGACAGTGGGACTTCAGTGGTAATGCGATGGTACCTCAGCAGCAGCGCAAAGAGCTGGGAAATTATGGCCTGGCACGCTTTAAAACACCGCTGGATGCCGTAAAGAGTTATATGTTGAACCTCAATACACACAGAGCCTATAAAAAACTTCGAATAAAGCGTGCGGAACTGGCAAAGAGAGGTGAAAAAATTACCGGTTATGTGTTGGCTGAGACGTTGGACAAATACTCTGAACGGAGGTACGCTTATGTCGAGTCACTGCGGCATATGATGACCTACAATCATCTTGGTGTGGCTGATGATGCGTATCTGTGGGATAAAGAGACGATTTTTTTGACACCGTTCCCCGATCCCAAACCAAAGCCGAAAACTCTCAAAGTAGCTAAGCGGGATGTGCCATCCCGTGATGTGGTGATGAGCGCTGTATCTGAGGGTAATCAGACCAAGTCAACACCAACAGTTGCCGTGGAAGGCAATGAGACTATGGTAGCCGTTGATGGCCAGGAGCAGACAGAAAAGAATATCACTATTACTCAACTGCCTGAATCAAATCTTTCTACTGTTGAACGTGTTGATACTCTTTTGACAGTTGAATCAAATTCAACTACTGACGATGCCAATAGTAGCAGTAAATAAGTGCTGAGATATAGCTAACAAGCGCCGAGTCATGACCAGATACCTTCTATAGCTCGTCGACAGTGCGGACATTGCCCGTTATCGAGGTTGTTCTCCAGGATTTCGTACTCCCGCCGCTGGATCAGCAGGGCATCGCACCCGGGACAGCGTGTTTCATTGAGCCACGGGACATTCCCGAAATAGACATAATGCAGACCGGCTCTCTTCCCAATCTCATAGGCGTTGAGCAGACTGCTTGTAGTGGTTGGTTTCATATTTAGGCGGTGATTGGCCGGGGTAAATGCCGAGATATGCCAGGGAGTATGCGGGCCAAGCTCCTCGGCTATAAAGGTGGCGATGGCCTGCAGCTCTTCATCGGAGTCATTCACACCGTTGACGACAAGGGTAGTGATCTCCAGCCAGTTGGCTTTTTTCGCAAGTGTTCTCAGATTCTCCTTGACGATACAGAGCGAACCGCCAAGTACACTTTTGTAGAAAGCGGGATTGAAAGATTTGAGATCGACATGTATGGCGCTGGCCCACTCTGTCAGATCATCGATCAGCATGGGTGAAGCCAGTCCTGCAGTCTGAAAAAGTGTTTTTAGCGCTTTGTCGTTGGCAATCTCGCCGATCGCTTTGGCGTAAGGATAGAAAACAACCGGATCGTTGTAGCTAAAAGCGACACTCTCTGTGTTGTTCTCCAGTGCCAGTTTCACTACATTTCCAGGTTGCAGGTCCAGTGGTTCGATATGCTCGAAATGCTGAGTCAGCTGGTGATTCTGACATCCGGGACACTGCATGTTGCAGCCGGTAGTTCCCAGTGCCAAAGCTGTTGATCCTGGCAGAAGATGTAAAAAGGGACGATCTTCGATATGGGTGATACTCAGGGCTGAGGGGGTGCCGAATGTCGTGGTGACCAGTTCACCGTTTTGGTTTTGCTGGTTAAAACAGCGGCCTGTCTGACCAGGTGTCAAGAAGCAGTAGTGTTCGCAAAGTAAACAAGTAATACCATTAGCGTAGTGTTGATACCACTGCATACTGTTCCCCTATTTTATGATTGGTTTGTCTTTGGCTTTTTCGACCTGATAGACGAAGATATCGGGATGCTGCTGCAGCATATTGGAGCCTAAGCCGGCTTTATCGCCCAGATGAGCAAAGAAGTCATCAAATGATGGCAACTGTTCCCAAACCTGCGGTAGGAAAGTGGCTTGATGGCCATTGAGGGAGAGGATGACGCCATCAATATTTGGCCGGATTTTTGAGCGGAGATCATCGATATCACTATATTGAATAGACTCTGGCGGTGTTAAAATAGAGATCTCGACAGTGGTATGAAGATACTCTGAAGTAGTGATCGGTGAGAAGCGGGGGTCCTGAAAAGCAGCGGCTTTGGCATTGTGGATGATGTCGTCGATGAGCGGACGCTGCGCTACAAGTGAACCAATACAGCCGCGCAGTTCATCATTGATGGTAAGCGTGACAAAGGTGGCTATCTCTTCACCAAGAACAGGGTACTTCTCAAGCAGGGCTTCACGATCAATAGTGTGTTCTGCCTGAAGGACTTCCTGAATCGATTCACGGGCAAGTGTGAGAAGTTCAGATTGCGCCATCACCTAATCCTCGCTTGAGTTGGTCTATTATACCACTTTTGTAAAAGGAAAGGGGAAGGGGAAAGAGAGAAGAGGGAAAAACAGAGTTTGGAGGTGCCCTTTAATGTATAGCCTTCTCCTCTTTCCTCTTTCCTCTTCCCTCTTCCCCTTTTATCAATCGGATGGCAATCGTGACGATGATCACCTGAAAAAGTGAGGCGAGGATAAACGCATAGTAGTGGAGTTTATCAATACTGCTGGCATGATAGGCGAGGGTTGCCATCGCGATGAGAAGGGTAAGCGGCATACCATGTGAAAGCCCCATCAAAATGGCATTTCGGTGGCCGAGCTCTTTGACAAAGACACCGGCACTGATTACACGCATAATTACCATGACGAAAGTGATCAGAAGGGCTTTCGTGATCAGACCCTCAATGGCCAGGGCCTCCAGGTGAAAGGTGGAACCGATATAGACAAAAAAGATAGGAACCAGAAAACCAAAGCCGTAGCTCGCAAGTTTCTCGGGCAGCTCATGTTTATGTTCGAAAAAGGTAGGGATAAATATCCCGGCAATAAATGCGCCAAAGGCGAGTTCAAGATCCAGATAGAGCATCACGCCGATAAGGATAAACAAGATCCCCATGGAGAGACGGACATCCTGCTCTTTATTGTCTTCATGCGGCATCAGTACGGTAGAAACCTCCGGAAACCACCAAAAGAGCAGCTGGAGCATTTTAAACAGAAGCAAGATGATGAGAATGAACAGGACAAGGGCACCGATGGTCATTACCAGCTCCAGTCCAAACCCAAACTTCAAACCGGCCGAGGCAAGGGTCAATACCCCGATACTGACGACTTCACCGATACCGCCGACGGTCATAGAGAGTGTCAGCCAGTCCGTCTTTCCATACTCTTTCGAAAGGGTGGCAATGAGACCGACAGAGAGCAGCGGCAGCAGGACCATAAAGATCTTTCCAAGGTTGAAATAGAGTGAAAATCCGATGGAAAAGCCGTAGAGCAGAATAATGTAAAGCAAAATTCGTTTCATCAGGCCGGGACCGGTCTTTAACACCTTTTTGAGGTTGACCTCCGTTCCGGCGATAAACATAAGATATAAAAAACCCACTTCGGCGACAAGCTCGAAATAGATGTCATGATAAAGAAAGCCCAAAGCACCCAGGACGGCCCCAAAAATGATCTCGACGGGCGTGGTTGGGACTTTAAAAACTTTCGCGAAATAGGGCGAAAAGATGACAACCAGTGAGAGCGTGATGATCAGGACGACTTCATTCATAGGGAAAGTATACCGTTTATTGTGATTTCACCGAGGTGGCGATCTCAAGTCCGAGTTTTTCCAGCATCTGAAGATCGCTGTTTTTATCTCGTCCCTGGGTGGTCAGGTAGTTGCCAATTACGATGGAGTTGGCCCCGGCGGCAAAAATTTCACTTTGGCGATTACCAAACATCAACTCGCGTCCGCCGGCGACCATGATCCGCTCCGCATTGGGAAGTGTTTTGCGTGTCAGAGTGATCAGTTCAAGGGCCTCGTCTACTGTTAGCGGATTTGGATTTAACGGCAGCACCGGATTGTGATGGTAGAAGTTGATCGGTACCGATACCGGGTTGAGAGTTCTGAGTGATTGAAGCATGGAGATACGATCTTCCCGGCTTTCACCCAGACCAAAAATACCGCCCGTGATAAGTTTCAGGCCGGATCTGTTAACGTTTTCGCAGGTCTCGTACCGCTCATCCCAGCTATGGCTGCTACAGACCTGAGGGTAAAATTCGCGTGATGTTTCGAGGTTGTGGTTGTAGGCTTTGATACCGGCTTCTTTGAGCGTAAGCAACTGCTCAAGTGTAGCCGTACCATTACAGGCGATCAGACGCAGCTTAGGTACTTCTTTGGTAAGAGCCTGAGCCACTTCGCAGACAAAGTCGAGCGTTTTATTATCGAGCCCTTTTTGCGCTGTTACCAGACAAAACCCAAGGGCCCCGGCAGCTTCAACGGCCTTGGCTTCTTTAATGATATCGGTAATCGGTTTTTGGATGTAGCGATCGATATCAGCCCTGTATTTGACACTCTGTGAACAGAATTTACAGTCTTCGTTACAGGTCCCGCTGTTGATATTGCAGATGGAACAGAGGAAAATTTCTTCAGCCATTATGATCTCATTCTTTTTGAACGCCAAATGAGCAAAGCCCATTTGTCTGCGCTGGCCGCTATGGCACTAAAGCTAGCCCCATGAGGGGCAGATAAGTTTTGGAACATCGTTATGACCTCTCAAAGTTATAGTGATGTGCTTCAAAGGTGTCACTTTTGACAGGGCGGGCATAATGGGTGACATAAAACCACTTATCTGTCACCTCGAGCATGGCACACTCTGAAACGGGTTTTTTACGGGCACACGTTTCACCAGGATTTAAAAAAAGTGTCCCATTCTTAAAATCACACTCAAAGGTGTGGGTATGACCGAAGATGACCACTTCCGTATCGGCATTCATGTAAAAGGGGAGGTGCATCAGTTTGAACCTGCTGTTGGCCAGTTTGAAGTAGTCGGGTTCTTGAACAAGATTATACTTGTTATGATAGGTGTGGAGGTGAGCATCATTGTTGCCATAAACAGCAACATACTTTTTACCGGTTGCTTTAATCTGCTCAAGGTGTTCCGGTTCTCCGATGTCACCGGCATGGATAAAAAACTCGGCACCTTCCTCAAGCAGATGGTCGATCACTTTTTGTGAACGGTCACTTTTGGTGTGGGTGTCGGAGAGGATGCCGATTTTCAAAATTGCTCCAAGGAGCAATTTTGAATAATTTTAAATTTTAAATTTTCAATGTTTAATGATGGAGCGTTTACAATTAAAAATTCAAAATTAATCATTAAGCATTTTCCTCCACCGGTGTACGATTTTTACACTTGATGCACTCATACACCTCTTTGCCGCGGTAAGTGCGTTGAGCAAGCACACCGTCACACCCTTCCTCTTCACACCTCTTGTCAGACGGTTCAAACTTGGAGATAAACTTACATGTTGGGTAGTTCTCACAACCCCAGAAGGCTCCACGGCGCGATGTGCGCCACAACAGTTTACCGCCGCAATCCGGACAAGGGACCTTCGACTCTTTCTGCTCTTCTAGGGATTTCGTGTTTTTACATTTCGGGTAGCCGCTACAGGCTAAAAACTTTCCGTTTCGACCGTTTTTGACGACCATCGGGCTGCCGCACTTCTCACACACTTCATCCGTCGTTTCGGGTTTCGGTCGCTCTTTTTTCTCTCCCTCTTCACCCTCTTCTTCGACCTGTTCGGTGTATTTACACTTCGGGAAACCGCTGCAGGCGATGAAATTGCCGTATCGTCCGGAACGCAGAAGCAGTTCGGAACCGCACTCGGGACAGTTCCGGCCAAGCGGTTTTGCCAGTTTGAGGCTGACGATATCTTTTTTGCCCTTTTCGATCTTCTCCATAAACGGGAAGTAGAAATCGTGAAGGACTTTCTGCCAATCTTTTCCCTCGTCGGCGATCTCATCGAGCACCTCTTCCATATTTGCGGTGAAGCTCGCATCAACGATCTCTTCAAAGTGCTTTTCAAGCATCTCTATGACGGTAAAAGCGATTTCAGTCGGGATGATCTGGCGCTTTTCAATGTTGATGTAGGTACGTGCCTGAAGCGTCGAGATGGTCGGTGCATAGGTTGATGGACGGCCAATCCCTTCGGCTTCGAGTTTTTTGATCAGGCTCGCTTCCGAGTAGCGTGACGGAGGCTCGGTAAAGTGTTGGGTCGGCTTGATGCTTTCGATAGCGATCGCTTCACCCTCTTTAAGCGGCGGAAGGAGTTTGTCTTTATCGTCTGTTCCCATCACTTTATAGAAACCGTCAAAGAGGAGTTTGCGGCCATTGGCTTTGTACTCGGCCATTTTGCCGGCAAAGGTGATGCTCTGCTGTTCAAAGATCGCATCTTCCATCTGGCAGGCGAGAAAACGGTTATAGATCAGACGATAGAGTTTCAGCTCGTCGGGTTTGAGGTAGGCAGCAGCGACCTGCGGAGTGTAATCAAGCATTGTCGGACGGATCGCTTCGTGCGCCTCCTGGGCCCCTTTCGCTTTTTTTCCGTAGGCTTTCGGACTTTTCGGCAGATATTTGTCGCCATACTGGTTCTGGATCATATCTCGCGCAGCACCGATGGCTTCGGCAGCCATATTGAGTGAGTCGGTACGCATATAAGTGATGACACCCGATGTCCCGCTAGGAGTTTTGACTCCTTCGTAAAGGCTCTGTGCCAGCATCATTGTCTTCTTCGGAGAGAAACCGAGCTTGCTAGAAGCCGTTTGCTGAAGCGTTGAAGTCATAAACGGCGGTGGTGTTTTTGTCTTGCGCTGTTTGGTCTCGATGGACGCGACTTTGAAGGCTTCCAGTTTGATCGCTTCGGTGATCACATCGGCCTGGGCTTTGTTCTTGATGGAGAGTTTATCGAGTTTATTGCCTTCAAAGGTAGCCAGATTGGCTTCGATACCAGGAGTGAAAACAGTATCGATCGTCCAGTACTCTTCCGGCTTGAAAGCTTTGATCTCACGTTCGCGGTCCACAACGATCTTCAGAGTCGATGACTGAACACGTCCGCCGGAGAGCCCTTTACGGATCTTCGAGGCAAGCAGCGGAGAGAGTTTGTAACCCACCACACGGTCAAGCAGTCGTCGGGTCTGCTGGGCATTGACACGGTCCATATCGATCTCGCGCGCAGTTTCCAGTGCATGGTTGATGGCTGTTTTGGTGATCTCGTGAAAGACAATACGCGGCAGTGTTACCGGGTCTTTTTTGATCGCATGGGCAATATGCCAGCCGATCGCTTCCCCTTCGCGGTCCTCATCGGTCGCGATATAGATGGTATCTGCTTTCTTCGCCAGTGTCTTGATCTCTTTGACCGTGGCAGCGTTCTCTTTCGCGACACTATACTCCGGCGTCAGCGTCTCACCCTCAACCTTGATCCCAAAACGTGACTTGGGAAGATCACGGATGTGCCCTTTAGAGGCAATGACCTCATACCCTTTACCTAAAAAGTTTTTGATCGTACGTGCTTTAGCCGGTGACTCAACAATAATCAGTTTCAATGCATCAATCCCTGTAATTACTTGACTCTCCCGTCACTCCTGCGAAGGATATCTCCCGTTAATAAGTTATGCCAGGGGCATGACTTTAGGGAGTAAAGTCAGATCAATGACCTACCTTTCACAAAAGATCCCCGGGTTAAGCCCGAGGATGACGTTTTGAGCAAAGAGCTTTTTCTATATATATAGTATGTTAGCGATAAAAAGTGGAAGTTTAGCAGAATAATTTGGGAGTTATCTGAAATATTTCAGAATAGCATGATATGCCTGCAGAAATATAAATATTGACATTAGGTATACAACAAGGATACAATAGCTGTATGAAGTATTTTAATTGGAATGATGAAAAAAATGAAAAACTCAAACTTGAACGAGGGTTGAGTTTTGAAGATGTTGAGATTGCGATCAGTGATGAAAAACTGCTTGATCTTGTGAATCATCCAAATCAGTTGAAATATCCAGGTCAACAGATATTCATTGTCGAAATTGCAGGATACGCACATTTGGTGCCATTTGTTGAAACTGAAGAAGAGATATTTTTAAAATCTGTCATTCCAAGTCGAAAAATGACAAAACGCTATTTAGGAGGAAAAGATGGAAAATAAAGAGTATATGAGCAAAGAAGAAGAGCAGGAGATTATTGAATATTTTGAGACGCACGATCCTGTAAGTATTCCTAATGTTGAATCAGAGATCAAGCGCTTTACCGAGTATGCCAAACAAGCGACCCGAAAAGAGAAAAACATCAATCTTCGTCTGACACAGCTAGACTGGCAGCTTCTCAAGCGTAAAGCGGAAGAGATGGGCATACCTTACCAGACGTTGACGACATCGTTGATTCACCGCTTTGTGACCGGTAAAATTTCATTGAATGCTTAGTTAAG
>JAYEMF010000038.1:16107-20240 GCA_034717975.1 Campylobacterota bacterium | reverse complement strand
AGCAGGCTTAATTATTCCTGGAACCAAAGCGATAGAACTGGAAATCGGATATAAATATACATTTATTGATGTAGATGATTCTGTGAGTGCCGAAGTTACGTCAGGAGGAACTACACTCAATGCAAATGCAAAAATAGAAGTAGATGATATGAGTACATTTTTTGCAAGTGTAAACTGGAAATTTTAATAAATCGCATCTGTTGCGCGTAGCATTTATATACCTCTACATTCGTGTGTCTTTTGTAAGGCACACTCTCCAAAAAAATTTATTTTTTTGATAAAGTTAGTGTACGGCTTAAAGCCTTAAATGCTGAGCCTAATAGGTATATTTACTCTAATAATCTTGCAACTATGGATAGAGTGTAGATTACCCTTCGTAGGAAGGTATTTATTGTCCTAATATTAAGAGTAAGAGTTCTAGTGCTGCCTAGAGCATCTCCTCATCATACTTAACACTCAAGCCAAATTTCTCTTCGATCAGCTCTTCAAGACTGTCGTACCATATCTTATGATCGATGATAAATCCGTCGTGTATCAGGAGTGTCACGTCAGGAAAGTTCTCTAATACTAAACGCAGTATCTGCGTCTCATGGTAGCAGTAGATTTCAGACAATACAGAGCCCTTGCTTCGTTTTTTCTTCCGTTCAGCGTCCTTGTAGGGGTTGAGTACAATTGATTCATACTGGATGTCACCATCACTATTGGTATCGCTTGAAATCACTGCATAAAGCTCGTCAAACATCTGCTTGGCTTCGTCTGCCAACGCTTTAAATGAGGGGATTGTGTCAGATAGAGCCTTACGGTTATCATGGGACATTGATACATTGCTGTTATTACTCAAAAATGAGCCGTAAAATATTGCTGTGATGACTTCTTTGACATCTTTTTTGGCTTCATCGAAATTATCATACGCCTTTGTGTCAATAAGATACTGCGCGCATGCTCCCCTGAGTGCATTTCTGTCATCCGTGTAACGCTGAACGGCTTTCAATGGCTGAGCTTTGCAGTGCTTTTGGTAAAGTTGATGAAGTATAGTCGGAGCAGATGCCGTCAAATCGTATTGGTAATACCCTTTAAACAGTCCATGACGCAACGCTTTTGGAAGCCCTTGCAACAATGGCCCATTATTGATGTCTGCCGTTGCGTACAAGCGACGATTGATCTCTTTGTATAATAAGGGGTTCCCCTTGGAAAAATAACGCTGAATCGCTGCTAACATGTTCAGATCAAATCCATCGGCACGACTCATCAGGGTCTTCAGTCGTTGAGGGTCAATGTTGATCTTAGTATGGATGTATTTATTGAGCTGTATTTTTGACGGACTGTTTGGCGTGCTCTTCACGCGTTGAATATCAAACGTATAGATAGTCTCTGAGCTCTGTAGGCTTCTGATCTGTCTCTCTGATAGGTTAGAGTCGTAGTGGCGTTTAATGAGCTGTTTATTTGTTGGCAAGACGGGTGTGTTTTCGTCAAACAGTGGAAAATTATCCGGAAGACCAACTCGATTGATGAAGAGATCAAACAGGCTTTTGTTCAAAAATTTAGAGCTCTTGAAGGGGATGGAATAGGCAGGCTTTTTGAGGGGATTATTGAGATTGATCCTTACAGGCTTGAAGTATTTCTCTTCGCCAAGCTCTTTGATCAGGTGCTCTTGAACCTTTACTATGAAATCCGCCATACATATCAGTGTCCAGTGGCGTTTAGGCTTTTTGTACGCATCACCTGAGAAAAAATAATCTGGATCACCAACAAAGAAATTCTCAATGTAATTTTTATAGTACTTACCCGATCCGAAGTGTTTGAAATCATCATCTGAAATGCGGATATCGATAAATGGAGTCTCATTGGTAAATTTATTCGTGATAAGATAGTCTAGAAGACGTAAGAAGGGCCCTAAACCATTGAACTCATGGTGAGACTTGGCTTGTAGTATTGGCAAGTGCTGATGAAGGAAGAGGAGTAGTTCACCATTTTCAAGTTCTATCCAGTTGTTTTTCATACCCATCACTTTTCGCCTAATCTGGCTAGGCTAATATATAGAGTATATTGTATCACTATTACCTCTAAACTGTAAGTTAAACTTTACCCTTCCCATAGATGCAAGATCGTTTAGCTAAAATTGCTGAAAGTCACCTGTACAACATACTTTCAAGCGTACATAAAAGTCATAAATATTTACCTCAGCCTCAATGAAGACACATATCTGGTGATAGTACGTACGCTTTGGTACAAATGCACCCATATTTTGTCTGGGAAAGTGTGAAGCGTCTACTGAGCAATCCGGCTTCATGAACCTGCCCCCCGTCTGTTCGTTAAATCAAACTGAGAGCAGATTGTTCAGCCTATCACAATTGAGATACCGCTTCATAAAGTTGTTCTACCGAAAAACCTTTGGCATACCTAGACAGCGTCATTGTTTGATGCTGATGACCGAGCAGTTCACTGACGATGTCCGGTCGTACTCCCTTGGTGACCAGTTCACTGGCAAAAGAATGTCGTAAAGAATAAAGCGTTTTCTTCTGCGGTTCATCCAGATACTCGTTAATCAGCTTCTTTACAATCCTTGAGAGGTGTTCAACCGTATATGTAAAACGTGCTGCTTTGACCTTCGGATGCATCGGAATCTTCCGGTAACTGCTCGTTGTCTTTAGGGCAGTGGCATTACTCAAATCAAAGCACATGATCCCATCACATTCTTTGATCTCGCACTTAAACACCTCACTGGTACGTAAGCCAGTATAACGGATCAGGTTGATGAAATCAATCACCTCCTGATTGCTCGTTGCGTCGATCAGTGTTTCGATCTCCTCCACACTCAATGCTTTACGTTGGTCTCTTGGATTTACCACATATTTGATAGTGTTAACGGAAGCTGTCATTTTAAAGAGTCCGCTTCTCTGTCCGAACAGAGCCAACGAGCGAATACGCTTGATCAACTTGTTCACTGTGTCCACATGCAGCGTATGTTCATACCTTTTGCCGCGTGCCACTTCCACTACCAATGAATAGGTTTCAATCACTTTGAGATTATGCTGATTACGGGATGGAAGTTTGCTGATGATGCCAGCTATCCTGTTTAAATGGGCTGGCGTAATCTCTTCGACAATCGGATCGTTCCCCATCACATACTTCAAAAGAGCCGGAAATAGATCATTAAAGAAATAGAGCCTGTTGGTCAACTCCGTTCTCGTCACATTGGATTGCTCGATATAAAATCTTGCAGCGTCACTGTAGCGAATCGCTTTCGACTGCTGTTTTTCTTTGATAAAGTCGGAAAGCTCTTCCTTAACCAGCTGTTCCTTCACCTCATCGGGCAGATCGCTTTTTATAATCTTTAATGCTTTATCGACTCTCAGATCGATCATCATTACTTCTTGCTCACTCTTTACGACTTTAATAAACTCGCGTTTATTGACTAATAGGGAAAGTGCCTTTGGTACATGTCTTCGATATTTCACATCGACTCCTTGAAATCATTCAAAAAGTCCGTTTTTCGTATGTGAAAGTCGTATCTTGGAAAATAAGAATCGTCGAAAATGCCGTCTCAAGGGCAAACAACAGTCGTTAAACGTCACCAGGACATGGTAGCCGTAGCGATCAAACAAGCTCGCGCAGCAGCACTTATCCCTTACACGGTAACTCGTAAAGTTGTTGTGAATCACCCATTCGAAAACATCAGATAGATCAAATTTTCGGACGCTTTGCGTCCGATCCCCTACCTCCCTTAAACATATAGTACATACCCGTTCCAAAACTAAAATACAAAAAAATTGATTATTGATCCAAGCCTCCGCGGTCTCGTAAGCTCGAGAAGGGCTAAAGTCCACTACTAGAAATCACTAAATGATTTGTAGTGCAACACTCCGGTTTCGAAGCTAAAAATGCCAAGAATTTGGCTATTTATCTTAAGCCTCCGTGGTCTCGCATAAGCTCGACAACACTCCGGTTTCGAAGCTAAAAATGCCAAGAAATTGGCTATTGATCTTAAGCCTCCGTGGTCTCGCACAAGCTCGACAACACTCCGGTTTCGAAGCTAAAAATGCCAAGAAATTGGCTATTTATCTTAAGCCTCCGTGGTCTCGCATAAGCTCGACAACACTCCGGTTTCGAAGCTAAAAATGCCAAGAAATTGG
>JAYEMF010000038.1:0-16007 GCA_034717975.1 Campylobacterota bacterium | reverse complement strand
AAGCTCGACAACACTCCGGTTTCGAAGCTAAAAATGCCAAGAAATTGGCTATTTATCTTAAGCCTCCGTGGTCTCGCATAAGCTCGACAACACTCCGGTTTCGAAGCTAAAAATGCCAAGAAATTGGCATTTTCTTTACGCTTCTCACTTTACATATTCACTAAAATCCGATAGCATAGCTATTATGTCTTTTATGGAACGTCTGCAAAGTGCCATCATTTTAAAAACGCCTATGCACCATCCGCTCGAAGCGCACATTGTCGAGCATCCCTATAAAGCCTTTCTTGAGTTGATCCAAACCGGCAATGAAGAGGGTGTCATCGGAATGGTATTGAATGGTTTTGATGTCGACAATGCAGAAGCCGGTCATACACCACCTCTTATTCATGCTATTATGCATGAACGTTCTTCTATCGTTCAGATCTTATTGATATATGGTGCCAATCCAACACTCTACGACCATCACCGGCAGACACCTCTTCATGCTGCGCTGAAGATGAAAGCAGCTGAGACCATCCATCTGTTAATGCGCTATGGAGCAGATGCACTCTTTGAAGACGAAAATGGTATGACGCCGCTGCAACTGGCTAAAAAAATTGGTGAAAAGTCTCTCATGCGTATCATTACCCATACCCAGGCACTCCAAGAGAACCATATCTCACCATTCCATGCAGCAGCGGCAGGAGACCTTCATGCCATTGTCTTACAGCAGTTTTCGTCAGATAAACTATTTGAATACAATAAAAAGGGCCAGACACTTTTACATCTGGCCATACCAAGCGGCAATATTAAACTGGTTGCCTATCTGCTTAACAAAGGTCTTGATATAGACGCTGTGGACCAACAGGGCGATACAGCGCTGACCATAGTTGTACGATATCAAAATCAATATGAGATGCTCAGCTACCTGCTTAAACGCCATGCGACTATTGATCATAAAAATAGTGCCGGAAGTTCTGCACTCACCCTTGCAATCACGTACGGATATGCCGATTATGTCGAACTTTTGTTGGATAACGGTGCCAATATCAATACATTTGACGGCCTCTATACGCCTTTGACCCTGACACATAATGCACTGAAAAAATACCCGCAAGAAGCCAAAAAATTCAGGACCATTGAGACAACGCTTCTGATCAAAGGTGCCAGTGTAGATATAAGGATCAACAAACTTGGCTGGACACCCTTGATCCATCTGTGTACCCGTCAGCAAGATCACCGGACGCAGGAGCATATGGAGTTACTGTTGCATTTGGGAAGTGAGGTCAACTACGCAGACAGTAATGGAAGAACGGCACTTATGCTAGCCTGCTCAACCGGACGCACCTTTGCCGTAGAAAAACTGCTTGATAACTATGCCGATAGCAACAAGCTTGACAACTTTGGCTGGAGTGCGTTAATGTTTGGCGTCTATTACAATCACCACCGTATTGTTCATATGCTGCTTGAGTATGGAACGGACGTCAATATAACGTCGGAACGCGGCCTAAATGCACTCAAGATTGCCATGCAGCATCAGCATAAACTGCTTATTGAACTTCTGCTCGATTATGGTGCCATTACCAAGGGTGAAAACCGGGAATAATTTTTGCTATAACCTACTCATATTAACACTAAAGCAGAGCTATGCGAATTTTCATCCTCTTTATAAGCCTTTTCGGCCTACTTTATTCCCAGACAGAAAACAGCTACTCAATCGTTATCGGTGGAACATTCGAAGACAGCTTATACGACATCACCCAGGATCATGATGGCCAGATCAGTGCTGTCGGGTATTCTCAAAATTTCAAAACGACCAATACCGAACCCGAGACCTACACCGATGCCTTTGAGTATCTTTCATCACTTAACAGTGCCCGAGGCGAACAGATACGTCTGGTACGTCTGGATTCACAGGCCAATATCACACTCGACCGTTCCATGAATTTCAAAGCCTTCAACCGTGCTTCTTCATTAATTAAGACCCCTCAGAACGGCTACTATATTGGCGGTGACACCCAGGAAGGCCAACTGCTGGTTATACGAATGGACAGCCATGGTACGATCAAATTTTCTCAGCAGTTCGGTACAAAAAACTTTGACCGCATGCATAAGCTTGTTCTCTTGCGCGATGGCGGTGTTCTGGCGGTTGGCTCCTCCATCACTTCCCGTGATTTCAGTGATGCCTTGTATGAACAGGGACTTGGACTCAATGACATCTACCTCACCCGTTTTTCCAAAGAGGGACGGCGTCTCTGGAGCAAAAAATACGGTACCATCTATGATGACCGGGGTATCGACGCTACCGAAGCGTATGACGGTACTATCCTTGTCGCTGCGACAACAGACATAGGAAAAGACCGCGGTATCACTCTCATGCGTATTACGGAAAATGGCGATAAAATCTGGCTAAAACAGTACACGAAAAGTGGTGTTTTCAATGTCTATGACCTTATCACCCTGCGTGATGATCATTTTCTGGCATCGCTCAGCTACAAAGACCCACTGAAAGGTGAGCAGATCCGCTTGCTAAAGTTTGACCTTCAGCAAAACCTGCTTGCAGAGCATAATATCTCTACTGCTAAAAGCAGTGCCCTCTACAGTATCAAGGAGCAGAGTGACGGCAAGATTATCGGGGTCGGTTACACAACAGATAAACGCCATATCAATACCGATGCCTTTGCCATCAGTTTCGACCCCCTGCTAAAGCCGATCTGGCAGTACAACTACGGCAATACAAACCGAAACCTCTTTCGCAGTGTCACGATCTTGCGTGATGGCAGCTATGTCGCTGCCGGTGAGACTGTCGCACCACACAGTGAAGTGACCAATATGTGGATCGTGAAACTGGGCGATGATGGCAGTATTATATCGCTTCGGCAGAGTGCGCGTTCTCTTTACGACAATCTATATGACACCTTTTCCAATGAGATTGCAGAGGGTAAGATCACCATCACAAGAGACCTCACTATCACGCTTGTCCACCCTGCTCTGCTTTTCAAAACAGGCATCTATGAACTGACAGCTGAGCAGAAAACATTTCTCAATCAGTTTGCGCCAAAACTCCTGAAAACACTCAGTGCCTATAAGCCGAATATCAATGCACTTCGCATCAATGGCCATACTTCAAGCGAATGGCGAGGTGCAGATTTTACCCACCGTTATCTCAACAATGCAAAACTTTCAACACAGCGAGCCTACAGTGTACTCTCCGATATATTTACCCAAACAGGGACGAAAAAACACCAACAGTGGCTATCGGATATCCTTACAAATGAGGGATACGCTTTTTCAAAACTCATCAAAAAACCGGATGAAGATGCCGTTTTATCGCGACGTGTAACATTTAAAATAGAAGTGAAACAGGTGGATCAGAAAAAGAGGTAAAAACTGACAGGATAATGCGTCGATGCCAATTTTAACAATACTCCTCTTACAGTTTATTACATTCTATCCTCGACAATCTCACCGGACGCGATCGCCGGTATCGTACCATCATATACAGCTTCATACTTATCTTTATAGTTATAGGCTTTTAGCTGAAAACTGCTCTCTGGAATCACTTCGATCTGAAACATTCCATCTGCATCGGTAGAGAGACAGGTTCTAATCCAATTGGTTCCGATAGTATGGACCCTCGCATCTTTCACAGGCGTTCCGTCTCCGTAAACAATGCGGGCCAGATAGGTGCCCGGAGCATTCTCAACGGGAACGTTCAAGCTCCAGGTTCCTATATGAGACACCTCGCCCTTGTATGTGCCATCTTGTTGCAGCTCAGCAAAACCCTCTTCTATCCATACCCCTTGATTGTAGTCATAGAACCAAAGAGGAATGATATTGTGTTCACTCAGGCCAAGTGATGGAAATGTCAAGATGGCATTGCCTGAAAAATCCAATGTATTGCCGTTATTGTCTTTCAGCTCCAGCGCTATGGCACCGTAGGAGACAAAAGGAACAATTGAATCTGCAGAGGTTATCCCTTCGTATGCGCCTGGAAAAGCTTCCCTGTCTATGTCGGTAGTCACATTCAGATAGGCTGCTTCGGCAATGACATCACCTATATAGTTGTCACCTCCAGCGGTCCTGTACTCTGCGGCAGAGAGCGTTATTGTAGCAGCGTTTGTAGCATCAATAATTGTGCTCTCTTGCGTGTTGTAGATTGACTGAGCGTCAAATGCATCAAAGGCATACTCCAGATAATTTGGCGATAATGTGGTTGTATCCTCCAAGTAGTGATCTATTTGAATAATAGAGCTATTGCGATAATAGCCTTGATGTGAGAAGTTAAGAACAGCCCTCTCACTTGTGACGACATTGGAGAGGGTATAGTATCCTTCTGAATCCGTTGAAGCAGTGCAAGAGCCGTAACTGACTACAACATTAGCTATGCCTTCGCTTGTCTTGCTGTCTGTAACTTGACCGTTTATGCTGGCTGGACCATTTTCACACAGTGGTATTAGCGCTAATAACTGATCTGCAGTATCTGACTGAGTGGCAAAATCAGAGGAGTCAGCAGAACTCTCACTCTCCCCGCTTCCGCAACCTGTAAATGTAAGAATGGTGATGAAAAGTATTAAAAAACTTTTGATAGATATCATGAAATCCACCTCCTTATGGATAGAACTTCAATTGCTTCATTATAGCAAAATATCCATTCAAATTCAGCATGATCATATAAAAAAAAAGATAGGCAAGAGGTAGATCATCCAAATAGATTGCACTAAAACATGCGTTAGGCATTAGCTGTCTGGAATATTTGGAACTCTTCAGAAGCAGTTCGAGTGGTTTAAGAGGCCTAATAGAGTGGGATTACAATATAGAAGTGATGGAAAAATCATTGAAAAAACAGTCTTTAGAAGTAACTCAGGTGACCTGAACGGAGACCCATTAAAAGGTTAAAGCAGATGAAGCCCAAAGAACAGGACTTCATAATGATTTAAAGATTAACCACAAGAAGGGACGTTGCCTGAGTCGTTTGCGTACTCATACAGGAAATCTTTCAGGTGTGGAGCAGATTTTTTGAATTTTTTACTGTTAGCGTATTTTTTACCTTTTTCTTCACCCTCATGCCACTCAATGAAAACAGCCGCATCATCTTCAAATGCCTCTTCCCACTCGTCCTGCCTTTTCATAGCAGCACCTTTGGTACTGTTACCATGACATTTCTTACACTGCTTAAGGTAGGCTTTTTGCCCTTTTTTAATGTCTGCAGAAGCAGCTGTACTCAATATGCCAAGTGCTACAAGCGCACTCAAAAGTAGTGATGTAGATTTTTTCATATTATTACTTTCCCTTATGCGACAATTCTACAGTAAAACCCTAAATATAAAATTAATTAATCTATCTCGTTTTCTCTTTTAGGCGATAATCGTATCTCTTTGTGTATTTTGTTTCCTTTGAGCTTGCTATAGGTTTTATGTTTAGCCTTATCAAAATCCGCCTCATCGAGTTTCAGCTCAGCTATGATCTTTGATGATTCAACACCTGCTTCACTCATAATAAACAGGCGCAGCTCTTTTTTAGTCAGATGACGTTTGAGGATGGCATAGAGTTCTGCTTCATCACTGCTGATCTGTACGGCAGCACATCCATATACGCCGGCCAATGTCTCACGGATCGTCTGATCACTGTGATACTGCTGCCAAATCGAGTTTTCCAACATTAAAAAATCCTCCCAAGAATCTCTGTCAAATCTTTTTGTTCAATAATAATATTTGCCTCTTTTTTGAGTACCTCTTTCGCACAGAAAGCGACACGGGTTCCTGCATGAGCGAACATGGAGAGGTCATTGGCACCGTCACCACAAACCATAGTCTCCTCTTCACTCACGCCTAAAATATTTTGAAGGCGTACCAGCATATCCCCTTTTGACCAGTTGAACATCATATCACCACCGACCAGTCCGGTCAATAGACCATCTTTATGGTGCAGGGCATTGGAAAAGTCTGCGTCATACCCCAAAATATCTTTGGCATAAGCTGTAGCGGTTCGGAACCCCCCGCTGAAACAGACAACACTCAAGCCCGCACGTTTGAGCTCGGCTATTGTCTCTTTGGCACCCGGCATGTAAGGCAAGGCATGGCTGATCGCTTCTACCTTCGAGTACTCCAAACCTTTCAAGAGGCCTACACGCTCCTGGATACTCTCAAAAAAATCGAGTTCACCATTCATAGCACGTTCCGTAATGGCAGCCACTTTCGGACCGATGCCCAACTCTTCAGCGAAAAAATCGATGGTCTCACCATCCATTAACGTTGAATCAAAATCAAATACACATAGTTTCATTAATTAAATTCCTTTTTAAACAAGTCCATGAATTCTCTATTAAGGGCACCTCTAAAAACCCTGTATATCATCAGAGGGCAAAGAAGGTGTAAGATTTTGTTCTAAGGTTTTGCAGGACTACTCATAGGTAATTCAAGAAACTTTAGGACGGAAGCTTGCGCCTTATTTGCCCTCCCGAAGGGCGTTACATACATGTCCGTGAGTCTGCGTTAGAACCTTGCCCACGTAGCTCTGCTACGCTGACAAGAACCTGCCTTGATCACGAAAATGTATGTAACGCTGATGATATCCAGGGTTTTTAGAGGTGCCCTTAATGCCAAATTACTCATCAAAATCATGCTCAGCATAATTTTAATGAGATATCTTTAGTTATAATTCCGGCATTATATCGCATTAATGGATGGCTCCTTGTTTGAATCACTGATAAATAAACTGCAAAACGGTACTTATATTACTTTAGAGACCACCCCGTCTCACTCACCAAAATTTTCACCAATTGTCGAAAAAATCGCTGATTTAAAGCTCGACCGCTATGTCGACGGCTTCAGCACGACAGACAACCCACTGGCCAAACTCAAATATAATGCCCTCTTTGCCGCCAAAATGCTGCAAGATCGCTTTGAGAAGCCGGTAATTGCCACCATGAGTATGCGCGACCGTAACCGCATCGCCCTGCAATCTGACCTGCTTGGAGCTAACGAAGTCGATGTGCGTGCTGTTCTTGCCCTGACCGGCGACCCGGCCAAGATCTCCGATCAGCCCCATACCAAAGGTGTTTTTGAGAGCGACAGCACCCTCCTCCTGGATATGGTCTCCTGTTTTAACAGCGGTATCGACTATGCCGGTAAACCATTAGCGCTAAAACCTGAGCCGATCTACCCGTTCGCCGTTATCAACTCTTTTGCCAAAAATCCAAAAACCCTGCAGAAGAAGATGCAAAAGAAGATCAGGCATGGAGCACTGGGTATCATCACCCAGCCTGTTTATGATCTTGAAAATGCCAAGGTACTGCTTGACCTGCTGGAGTCTGCCAAACAAGAGAGCAATGGAGAGGGAAAAGAGACAGAGCTTATCCTGGGTATATTCCCTATTACCAAACTTCGTACCGCCCAGTTTCTGGCATCTCATGTACCAGGGATACATGTACCCTCACATTGGATAGAAGCGCTTCGAAAAGCCAATGAGATCTCTGTGGAAGAGGAGTATAAAGTGGGGTTTGAACTGAGTAAAAATCTTTTTGACGAACTGAAAGCCACCCATCCGAAGATTCACCTGATGACGGCCAATCAGTTCAAAATTGCCAAAGAGATACTGCAGTAATCAGATCGATCGAATCGCATTGGCTACCGCCAATGCCTGCTTGTGCGCTTTGACATCATGGGTGCGAACAATTTCTGCTCCATGTTCCACTGCTTTTAAGTGAATAGCCAAGGTTCCAGGCAGACGTTCTTCGGTCAGTGTCGGAATAATCTTGTCTATCATCGACTTACGGCTTGCCCCGATAAGCATGGGGTGTCCAAGTTTTAAGAAGTGTTCGAGATGGGTAATGAGCTGGAGATTATGCTCAAGTCTCTTTCCAAAACCGATACCGACATCCAATACGATCTCTTTCATCCCAAAACTTTTGGCTTTTTCCAGACGTGCTTCAAAAAAAGCGGTCACATCACTAAGTAAATTATCGTAGTCAGGATCGTGTTGCATCGTCTGCGGTGTACCCTGCATATGCATTATAATACCTGTCGCATCTGACTGGGCCGTAAGACGGCAAAGCTCATCATTGCTAAATCCGGTGATATCATTCACGATCTTAAAACCGTGTTCAAGAGCATAAGCCGCCACAGCGGGCATAAAAGTGTCTACACTTAAAACAGTCTGCTCATAGCTCTTGCGTGCATAAAGGGTATCGATAATCGGTCTGATCCGTTCAAGCTCCTCGGCTTCACTCACCGAAGCACTTCCCGGACGGCTTGAGACAGCTCCGATATCGATGATATCTGCACCCTCTTCGATCATCTTCTCTATCGCTTCAACGGCAGCTTTGTCAGTAAAACGGCTCCCCTCGTAAAAACTGTCATCATTGGCATTGATCACACCCATGATCTTCGTCTTGCCCGGAGTGTGCGCTTTAGTGTAGAGGGCCAGTTGATGGGCCAGCTCTTTCAGGCCAAACGGCTGCGCAAGCTCTTTGCGACTCAGCTCACGCAGCTGTTGATGCGTGGCGATAAGAATGGCATCTACATGAGTTGTCTGTGCCGTAACCGTTCCTCTTGGAACTGCCAGGTCTGCACCGATGGAGAGGGCATCCTGTTTTAAAATATTGGCGGCTCCGACATGAAGCCCTTTGATCTGAAAAAGATGCTGTTTGATCTTCGAGGAGAGGATGCTTACGCCGCCGCCATCGACACCAAGTCTATTAAGATAACGCTTGGCATCGATCGCACTGCTGATCTTCTCAACCAACACGGCGGGTCTCCGGTAAAAAACTCATCAGCAGCATAGATAAGATGCTCTGCATTCGCCCGTTCAGTTCGATCAGACGGTAACTTTTGTCGAAAGCATCAAGCTGTGACCGGGTCAGGATCAACTGTTCATTGACCGTAGCCTGATGAAAGATCGCTTCGATCAGCTCTTTAGCCTCATGTTTTTTCAGCCGTTCATGCGCTTTGACAAATGAGAAAAGGGAACCAAGGTCAAGGGCAGAAAGGCGTAAATCGATGCTCTTGACCTCATGAACCGACTTCTCTTTCTGCATCGGCAGGCGTGAACGGATAGTCGGCAAAATAACAGATTTGGATGGGGCGATTAGAATAAACTCGATATTTCTCGGAGGCTCCTCGAGCACTTTAAGCAGTGCATTTTGTGCCTCGGGCGTAAAACTTTTTCCCCCTAAGATCAGGTATTTAACCCGCTCTTCACTGATGTAGGCCTCTTTGATAACCGTACGGCTGTCTTCAATTTTAAAATCAAGGCTTTCAGGGATAAAGTTGACGATGCGTTCGGGATGAAGCCGCTCTTTAATCTTTTCGGCGGCCTCTTCTATCTCATCGGTGATGAGGATATGACTGCGCTCAGGCGTCGACATCGATCTCCCCGAACAGGGCACTGTTGAGGGTAATATCAAAGAGCCTGTAGAGCTGCAGCAGTTTAATATCGACAATAGGATCATACGAGCGGAGCGTCAGCGCATTTTGAAAATCTTCATCCATCAACCAGAGAAGACTCTCGTCACTGCGTTTGGCAATATCCGAACGGCGGTCATCCCCTTTTCCGATATACCAGAAGAAGTACCCCTCGCTAAAGGCAAGATCAAGCATATCGTCAAGCATATCGATCATCTTGCCGCCGGTGATCTCATCATAGGCCGGGTACATCTGCTCCAGCCTGATCATCGGGATCATCGGACGCTCCATCGAGGGACGGTTAAAGGAGGTGGTGATATAACGGGCGAACCATTTACGTTCACTGTCGGTGATGAGGACAAGCGTTTTGCCTTCGATGATCTGGCGAACAGCCTGCGCTACCGTTGTGGTCCACTCGAACCGTGACTCTTCAAGCCAGCTTAACATCGCCCCCTCGGAGCGCATGGTTTCAAGTGTCCATTTTGTAAACTGCTGCATTAGATACCTCCGGCGGGGGAAGAGGAAAGGGAAAAGAGGAAAAGAAAGGGTGGTAGAGAGTTATAAATAGCTGATTTTCTCATGTTTTTATTCTCTTCCCTCTTCACACTTTCCCCTTTCCTAAAAACTACTGATCCAGTTCATAAGCGTTATGCAGGCTTCTGACGGCCAGCTCGGCATATTTTTCTGCGATCACCATAGAGACCTTGATCTCGGAAGTCGAGATCATCATGATGTTGATATTCTCATTGGCCATCGTTGAAAAGGCTTTCGCGGCAACGCCGGTATGTGACTTCATCCCTACACCGACGATAGAGACTTTACAGATAGACTCATCATAGCCGGCATCTGTAATCTCCTTATCAGCAATAAAAGTATCCATAATACGCTTTGCGTCACTCAGTTCATTCATCGGAACAGTGAAGTCCATATTGGTCGTGCCATCGTGGCTTGATGTCTGGATGATCATATCGATATTGACACTGTTCTGCGCCAGGCGTCCAAAGATATCTGATGCAATACCCGGACGGTCTACTACGCCACTCAGTGAGATTCGTGCCTGATTACGGTCCAGGGCAATACCGCTTACTAATGGTGCTTCCATGATATTCTCTTCCTTCGTTATCAGTGTTCCCTCAGCATCGCTGAAACTTGAACGGGTAACAAGACTGACATTTAATTTTTTGGCCATTTCAACCGAACGGTTCTGCAGTACTTTAGCACCTAGCGATGCGAGTTCCAGCATCTCATCGTATGATATCCGGTCAAGTTTTTTCGCTTTTGGCTCAATGCGCGGGTCTGTCGTGTAGATCCCCTCAACATCCGTATAGATCTCACACAGATCTGCTTCGAGTGCACCGGCGATCGCGACAGCAGAGAGGTCACTTCCCCCACGGCCAAGCGTGGTCACTTCACCATGCTCACTCACCCCTTGAAAACCGGCTACAACGACGATTTTACCATCAGCAAGCGCTTCACGCATCGGTGCCGGATCGATACGCTCAATCCGTGCTTTGGTATGAACTGTATCGGTTACGATCCCTGCTCTGCGACCCGTCATCGAACGTGCCGGATGGCCCATCTCATTGAGGGCGATTGACAACAGTGCCGATGTGACACGTTCACCCGAACTTAAAAGCATATCGATTTCAGCACGGGCCGGGGAGGCACTGAAATGTTCGGCATAACCGACAAGCTTGTTTGTCTCACCGCTCATCGCAGAGACGACTACAACGACCTGATGCCCCTCTTTGACTGTTTGGGCGACACGATTGGCAACATTCTGGATACGGTCCAGATCACCGACACTGGTTCCGCCAAATTTCTGTATGATTACCATTAGAGGTACCCCTCGTTTTTAAAATAGTTGATCACCTGTTTGTAAACCGGTTTTTTAAAGTGGGTAATGTCATGAAAAAGATCTTTGATCTTGACAAACTTGTAACTGCTGAACTCCGGATGTTTGGTATCAAGGTTGATCTTGGCACTCTTTTTCAGGCGAACCAGAAAATAGCGCTGTGTCTGCCCGGCATACGGCTGCATCTTCTTAGCCACATTTTTCGGGTAATCATAGGCGATCCACTCCGGATACTCCGCAATGACCTCCACCTTATCTGTTCCTATCTCCTCTTCCAACTCACGAAAAAGGGCCTCTTTGGCTGATTCGCCGCGATCGATTCCGCCTTGCGGAAACTGCCAGACAGCATCGATATCACTGCGTTCAGCCAGCATGATCCGCTTCTTTTTCGGATATTCCGGCGAAAGAATAATCGCTGCGACATTGGGACGGTAAGGTTTTACATTGCTCATAATCACATACTTTATGTTGAACGCCAAAGGAATCAAATCCCTTTGGCTACGCTAGCCGCTACATCCAGTGCTAACCAATGGCACTGAACACACGTGGCACTTCTGTGCTAAAGCACGATACTAGAAATCACTAAATGATTTCTAGTGAAAGCTTGTCTCTGATGAGACAGAGTATGTTTTCATAAACTATAGATGAAAACAATCTTTAGATTTAATGCGCGTATTATAGTAAAATCCAACTCAAAAAATCATGAAATGCTATACTTCTATCATGCTTTTATATATCCATATCCCTTTTTGTGACAGCAAATGCTCCTACTGCAGCTTCAACTCCTATGTCGATAGGTTTCATCTCAAAACCGACTATATGCTGGCTCTGCAAAAACAGCTGACTTACGAACTTGAGCGTTTCAATGCCACACCCAAATGTATCGAGACGCTCTTTATCGGCGGAGGGACGCCCTCAACAGTAGCTCCTGAGCTTTACCAACCGATCTTTTCACTACTGCAACCCTATTTGAGTGATGATGCGGAGATCACCTCCGAAGCCAACCCGAACAGTGCCACACCACAATGGCTTCAAGGGATGTATGACCTTGGCGTGAATCGTATCAGTTTCGGCGTGCAGAGTTTCAATGACGAAAAGCTTAAATTTCTGGCCAGAGCCCACAAGAGCAGTGATGCCGTCAAAGCGATAAAGACGGCCAGGCAGATAGGGTTCAATCATCTCTCTCTCGACCTCATCTATGCTACTGCGATGGATACGAAGGAGCTTCTTGAACATGATCTTGATGTGGCATTTTCCCTGCCCATCGATCACCTGAGTGCCTATGCTCTCACCATTGAAGAGGGAACACCATTCGCGACTACACCCGAAGTTGCCAATGAAAAACTCTCCCTTACTACCTGGTTTATCGAAGCGATCAAATCACGGGGATTCGATCAGTATGAGATCTCCAATTTCGGTACCTACCAATCCAAACATAATCTAGGCTATTGGCAATATAAAGATTACATCGGTCTTGGCAGCGGAGCTGTGGGTTTCCTGAAGGATAGACGTTTATATCCGACGAGCAGTGTCGAAGCTTACATTACCAATCCGCTTGAGATTAGCACCGAACTGCTTGATGATGAAGAAATCAAGATGGAAAAAATCTTTCTGGGACTTCGCAGCACTGTCGGTGTTGATCTCGATATTTTATCAATGGATGAGAAACAACGGGCTGACCTTCTCGTCAGTGAAAAGAGAGTGAGATTTAAACAGGGCCGCTACTATAATGATGATTTTTTGCTTAGTGATGAACTGGCCCTATTTATCACCACTTGACTCAGCCTTTCAACTTTCCCCTTTCCCATACTCTGTTTGAAGATGCTTTAAACCAACTTTAGCTAGAATCCTCTATTAATTTTGAACTGTGGGATTAAACGATGTTTGGTATGGGTTTTACCGAAATACTTATTATTGGTATCATTGCTATCTTGTTTCTGGGGCCGGATAAACTGCCTCAGGCAATGATCGAGATCGCCAAATTTTTTAGAAGTGTCAAAAAGACCGTCGCTTCCGCCAAAGCTTCACTGGATGAAGAGCTGCATATTTCCGAGATGCGTGAAGAGGCGATGAACTATAAAAAAGAGCTTACCTCAGCCAGCAGTGAACTCAACCGTATGACGAACATGCACGATCTCAGTGATGAGTTTGATGATGTCAAAAAAGCCGCTAAAGTCACTGCCGATGATATTGAAGAACCAAAAGAGAAACCTGCCGCCCCGGCCAAACCCGAAGTCGTCACCTTTGAAAAGAAGAAAACACCCAAACCATCTACCGATGAAGAGAGTAATAGTTAATGTTTGAAGACCTTCGTCCCCACCTCATCGAACTTCGTAAACGCCTTGGTATTTCCGTTCTCAGCGTAATCATTGCCTTTTTTGTTATGTTCTATTTCCACGAAATCCTACTGGAGTGGATGATCGCTCCGCTGAATGAGGCATTGAATGAAGTAGGTAAAAAGTCTCTCAAGGCCGCTGAAGGTATGGTAACGACCAACCAGGTCGGCGGTGCCTTTTTCGTCGCACTGAAAGTCTCTTTCTTCGCCGGTCTGCTCGGAGCACTGCCTATCATCCTTTCTCAGATCTGGCTCTTTATCGCTCCGGGGCTCTATGCCAATGAGAAGAAGATGCTGATCCCTTTTGTCGTCGGTGGAACTATTATGTTCGCTATCGGTGTCTCCTTCGCCTACTACGTCGTCACCCCGTTTGGTTTTGACTTTCTGATCACCTTTGGTAGTTTTACCTTTACCCCGCTGATCAATATTGAAGATTATGTCGGCTTCTTTACCAAGATCATGTTCGGTTTCGGTATCGCCTTTGAACTCCCGGTATTTGCTTACTTCTTAGCCCTGCTTGGACTTATTGACAATAAACAGATGGCCGCCTTTTTCAAATATGCCATCATCATTATCTTTGTAGTTGCCGCTATGCTGACACCGCCGGATGTTCTGACCCAGATGCTGATGGCCGGTCCGCTGATTCTTCTCTACGCGCTCTCTATCCTGATCGTCAAAGCGGTCAATCCGGCTCCGGAAGAGGAAGAGGAGTTCGATATGGAAGAAGCTCCCGAAGAAAGTGAAGTTACGGTTGGATCCACTACAGACAAGTAGTTACCACTTCCACCTTCCCTCCGAGCTGATCGCCACGCATCCTGCCGAGCCTCGCGATCATGCCAGGCTCCTGGTCTACGATCGCAAGAGTAACACCATCACCCATACCCATTTTTATGAGATAGAGAAGTATCTGCCTGATGACTGCGCCATACTTTTCAACGATACCAAAGTGATCAAAGCGAGACTTTACGGCCAAAAAAAGAGTGGCGGAAAAATCGAACTGCTGATCAACCGTCCGCTTGATGCCTTCAGAGTCAATGTCTATATCCGCGGCAGGGTTAAGAGCGGTACGATCCTCGCTTTCGGCCAAGGGTTAGAAGCAGAAGTCAGGGCACTCCATGAAGATGGCAGCCGTGATGTCATCTTTTCACTGGATGATGAGCAGATACGTTTTGAAGCCCTGCTTGGCATCATCGACAGAATCGGCCATATCCCTCTGCCCCCCTACATGGAACGCGAAGATGGTGAATCCGACAGTACAGATTATCAGACGGTCTTTGCCAGACACGAAGGGGCAGTGGCCGCTCCGACAGCTTCCTTGCACTTTAGCGATGAGCTCTTTCAACGTGTCTGCGATCATCATAAACACGCTTTCTTAACGCTTCATGTCGGTGCAGGCACCTTCAAACCTGTCGAGAGCGAGATTATAACCGATCATCCGATGCACTCGGAGTACTATGATATCTCTGAGAGTGCCCTTGAGATTATTGGAAGTAAACAGCCCCTGCTCTGTGTAGGCACCACCTCGACCCGTACGGTAGAGTATTATGTCCGTACGCATGAACGTTCCGGAGAGGCCAATCTCTTTTTACATCCGAACAATCCTCCTCAACGGGTCAATTACCTACTGACAAATTTTCATCTTCCTCAGTCAACCCTGCTGATGCTGGTGGCGTCATTCGTTGGAATCGAAATAACCCACAGACTTTATGACGAAGCCATTAAAAAGCAGTATCGTTTCTACTCATACGGTGACGCCATGCTCATTATTTAAAATTAACATCAAGTCACAATTTTTCTCTAAAGTTTTTTTGCTATCATTTAATCATAAAATCCTAATAAGGAAGTTTGGTTGGCAGCACCCTTGTTTATCAGTAAACAGCCGGTATTAAACAGAGATGATCAGATCGAAGCCTTCATCTTTTACTACACACCGTATGAAGAGGATGCCAATGACAATCATACAGAAGGGTTTATTGATTCGCTCTACCAGATCGGTTTAAAGAACCTGACCGATGGTAAACCCGGTATCCTTAAACTCAATCAAAAGATGCTCATGGATAGTTCGGTTCACACCTATCCAAGTGAACTGATTGTTTTAGGGCTTGATGACAGGCAGGCTTTCGGAACAGAGATCATACAGCGTATCAATGAACTCAAAAGCAACCATTTTCGTTTTGCCCTCTTCCACACTAACGAGGAAAATAACGACCTCGACAAACTGACCTCCATCCTCCCTTTTCTTGACTACTTCATTATCGATGCTGAAAAGGTAGAGCGAAAAGCGATCGAACCTATGCTGAAAACCCTCAAACAGCACCCTGTTACACTCCTCGCTTCCAATGTCCATGAACAGCAGTTGAAAACAGATTTTCAGGCTATGGGCTTTGAACATATTGGCGGTGCCTTTTTCACCCAGAACCAGACAGAAGAGAGA
>JAYEMF010000037.1:0-20379 GCA_034717975.1 Campylobacterota bacterium | reverse complement strand
AGGAGAAAAAGATGACACTCGGTATTCCCAAAGAGGTGAAAACAGATGAGTTTCGCGTTGGTGCCACACCCTTCAATGTGGCACAGCTCATTGAGGACGGCCACACCGTTTTAGTGCAGCGCGGTGCCGGAGAGGGGAGCGGTTTCAGTGATGCGCAATACCGCAATGCCGGTGCAGAAGTACTAACAAGTGCCGAAACACTCTATGCCCGGGCGACACTGATCGTCAAGGTGAAAGAGCCGCAGCCATCCGAGTATGACCTTTTAAGTGAACGCCATACCCTCTTTTGCTACCTGCACCTCGCACCGCTGCCGGAGCTGGTCTCTGTTCTCATCGAAAAAAGAGTCTGCGCCATCGCCTACGAGACCGTCGCATCTGACAACCTGCTTCCACTGCTAAAACCGATGAGCGAGATAGCCGGTAAGATGGCGCCGTCGGTTGCGGCTTGTCATCTCAGCCGTTACCAGGGCGGTGAAGGTATCCTCATAGGCGGTGCTGTCGGGGTGGCACCGGCGAATGTCCTGATCATCGGTGCCGGCAATGCCGGGTTTAACGCGGCTAAAATAGCCATCGGTATGGGTGCGGACGTGACCGTACTGAACCGTTCAGCACCAAAACTGGAACAGCTGCAAAAAGTACTTCCTTCCGCTAAAACAGCCCTCTACTCTCCGGAAATGCTTCGTGAACTGCTGCCGGATTCGGATGTTGTCATCAGTACGGTGTTGATCCATGGAGGTGCCACGACGCCAAAACTGATAACACGCGATATGCTGCGGAAGATGAAAAAAGGAAGTGTTCTGGTCGATATTACGATCGATCAGGGCGGCATCTCCGAAACCTCGCGGCCGACGACCCACACCGACCCGATTTTTATAGAGGAGGAGGTGCTTCACTACTGCGTGGCCAATATGCCCGGAGCGTACCCGAAAACCGCTACGGTCGCTCTGACCAATGCCACACTCCCCTATATACGAAAACTGGCCAATGAGGGGTGTCCCGATGCCATTAAAAATGACTCTTCCCTCGCACTTGGTGTCAATATCTTTAACGGGTCGGTTACCAACCCTGCCGTTGCCAAGGCACTCGGCCTGGAGTCGAAAGCACTCGAAACACTACTATAGACAACTGACAATCTCCGATACGCTCGGGTGTGCGTGGATCATCCCTTTAAGATCCTCAGCCGTCAGCTTTTTCTCAACAGAGAGTACCATTTCGTGAATGATCTCCGTTGCTTCGACCCCGATGATTGAAGCGCCCAGGACCACACCGCTCTCCGCGCAGACGATCATCTTCGCAAATCCGGAGTCATCCCCCTCGATCTTCGCCTTTGCATTGGCCTTGAAAAAGGCTTTTTTGACTTCGACGGCACGCCCCTGCGCTTTGGCTTCCTTCTCTCTCAGGCCGCAGCTTGCGACAGCAGGATCGCTGTAGATGGTGGAAGGGGTAATATGGGTGTTGGTGGCTGCTCCGCCGCTGACAATATTTTGCACGGCGATCCTCGCTTCGGCATACGCCGTGTGCGCAAAGGCCGGCGTATCGATGCAATCCCCGACGGCATAGATATGATTTCGGGTCGTCTGAAACGATGCATCGACCGCAATAAAGCCCTTTTCGTTTTTCTCCACTCCGGCATTTTCACTCTGGAGACCATCGGTATAGGGGATACGGCCGCTTGCACAGAGCAGCAGTTCACTCCGGATACGCTCCTGGCTCCCTGCCTCGATGAGTAACTCGACGCCCTCCCCATTCACTTCAGCCTTTTGAACAGCGGCAGAGGTGATTACTTTGATATTTCGTTTTTTAAAGGCCCGCAACAACGCCTTGGCAACATCCTTATCTTCTGCAGAGAGAAGCTGTAAACCACGTACTATCATCGTCACCTCCACGCCGAAAGCAGTGAAAAAGGTGGCAAATTCGCACGCGATGGGTCCTCCTCCGACAATGGTAATCGAGGCAGGCAGAGACTCCAGTTCAAACACCTCTTTACTGGAGATAATGCGCTTGCCCTCGAGCGGCAGCTGCGGCATCTCCCGGACTGCTGATCCCGTTGCGATAATGCACTTCTCAAAACCGATCCTCTCGCCTGAGACCTCAACACTGTTGGCATCGATAAAACATGCAGAGCCGTAGAGCGTCTCAACCCCTGCCTGTTCGAGCAGCCATACGACACCCGAGCGGATCTCATTCTTCAGCGACACTGTTTTCTCTGCAAGACGCGCCATGTCCAACCCCTTGACTTCCAGCGCCACACCGCACTCACTGAAATGGGAGGCTTTTGAGACATACTCCGCACTCTGAAGATAGGCTTTGGCAGAGATGCATCCCTCGTTCAGGCACGTTCCGCCGAGACGCTCTTTGTTTCGATCGATCAGCAAGGTCTTCACACCTGCTTCAGCCAACTTCAATGCGGCTTCATAACCTCCGGGACCTGCCCCGATCACCACTGCTTCGTACTTTTTCATCTTGCCTCCAGATATTCGTGCGCCATATAACTGCTGCGCGTATAGGGTGAACTTTTAATGTACTTAAACCCCATCTCCATCCCGCGCTTTCTGAACAACTCAAACCGCTCCGGTTTTACATACTCCACAACCGCGGCATGATTGTGCGAAGGAGCCAGGTACTGACCGATACTGAGATACCCGCATCCCACATCCAGAAGGTCCTGCATCAAATTCATCACTTCGTCGTCACGTTCACCAAAACCGAGCATGATACCGCTTTTGGTCGCGATCGAGGGATTGACAGAGGAGAGCATCTTCAGTACCCGCAGTGAGCGTTCATACTCCGCTCCCTTCCGCACATGATAGAGGCGCGGTACCGTCTCCAGATTATGCCCGACAATCTCGGCTCCGCTCTTGGCTACCAATGCGAGTGTCTCCTCGTTTTCTTGCATATCGGGGATCAACAGCTCTACGGTAATGGCGTCATCGATGGCTTTAATGGCGTGTACCGTCTCACAAAAGTGCCCGGCACCGCCGTCACTCAGATCATCGCGCGTGGAGCTGGTAATGACCACGTGCCGCAGTCCAAGCCGCCTGACTGTTTGAGCCACATTTCCAGGCTCATCGGAGTCCGGCGCCATAAGCCTTCCCCTGCTGAGGGCACAGAAACTGCAGGCGCGGGTACAGATATTGCCCAGTATCAGAAACGTTGCCTGCTTCTGGCGAAAACATTCACTGATATTGGGACACATCGCCTCCTCACAGACCGTATGGAGTCGCCCTTCGGCCAACAGGGTCTCCATCGCTTTGTGGTCGCTCGGTGTGATCTTTTTACGCAGCCACTCCGGTTTACGCATAATTCTATTCTCCATTGATGTTCCACCTTTGCCGGCTGTATTTTTGCGTCAAGAGCTCCATGGCACGCTCCTCTTCCGACGGACGCAGATTCTCCTCCGCGACATTCACATCAAACGTTTCACTGAACGACTCTCTCAGCAAGCCTGCAAGCTCTTCATAGGCCACCTCGTTTCCCAGCCGCTGAAGCGTTGCCGCACGCTCCAATCCGGAATCCCCCAAAAAAAGTGGTTTGAAGCGTGACTCATCCACGTTCATAGGGATACTACCGTGCTGAAACAGAATGTGGCGGGTATGACGCTGGGCATTACCACCCATTTTTCTGCCTTCGATTACAATATCATAGGCCTCATTATCAGCCAGACAGATATCGGACCTTCCGCCCTCGAGCTGCAGATCACGGGCAAAATGGGCATTTTGGCCCAGCTTTTCATAGAGGCGGATGAGAAACCGGCACAGGTAACGGTAACTCTCTCGCACCCCTCTGTCCTTTAGGGATTTACGGGGCAGGACCAGCGCATAGGAGAGATCCCCGCCATGCACCAGTACTCCTCCTCCGGTCATACGGCGTACGCAGGAAAGTTGCTGTTGCTCCAGCCTCTCCATATCCACACTCTTGTGAACACTTGAAAACCGTCCCAGACTCAGGGCCGGTTCCCATCCATAGAGCCGAAGAATCGGCTGGTCACCCTCTCTGAAGCCGTTCAGCAGCGCCTCGTCCAGCGCCATATTCCAGTCAGCAGGCCCAATCCCGCTTTCGATAAGCCGCCACGTTTTTGCTTTGATCATGACCTCCTGTTATCGGACAAGCATTCAAAAAAGACACCAATTACATCTCTTTTGATTATATTATATGTTATTATTGGTTTTACCTTAAAACCTGAAAACAGACTTTTTAAAGGATGCAAGATGGAAGAGAAGTGGATCGAAAAAAGAGCAGAGGATTTTCCAGTTCAGCCGAACCTGACGGACTATGATCAGGAACGTGAAGCCTTTAGCTGGGAAGCGGTGGCCCAAGTGTTCGAGGGACTGCCCTCAGGCGGGCTCAATATCGCCCACGAAGCGATCGACCGCCATGCCAATGGTCCCCTCGCAGACAAAACCGCTCTGTTATGGCTTGGAGAGAGTGGTAAAAAAAGAAGATACACCTTTTCCGAGATGAAAAAGGAGAGCGCCAGGTTCGCCAATGTGATCCAATCACTTGGGCTCTCAAAGGGCGATCGTATCTTCACCCTCTCTACACGTCTGCCCGAACTCTACATCGCCGCCATGGGCATCCTGAAAAACCGCAGCGTCATCTGCCCGCTCTTCTCCCAGTTCGGCCCCGAGCCCATACTGCAGCGCATGCAGCGGGGCGATGCAAGAGCCCTCTTGACGACACAGAGACTCTTCAAAAAAAAGATACGCCCCCTGCTCGAGCAGCTGCCGGAACTTCGTTATGTCCTGCTGATCGATGCCGAAGAAGATGAGAGCGAACAGGTTCTCTCCCTCCCCCGCCTGATGGAAAAGGCCTCTGACACCTTTGAGATTCCGCCCACCGATCCTGAAGATATGTCGATACTCCACTTCACCAGCGGCACCACCGGAATGCCAAAGGGAGTGGTGCATGTACATAAAGCCGTCTACACCCACTGGATGACCGGCCAATACGTACTCGACCTCCATAGCGATGACATCTACTGGTGTACTGCCGACCCGGGTTGGGTCACCGGCACCTCATACGGCATCATCACCCCCTGGATTCATGGTGTCACTAACGTTGTGGATGAAGCGGAGTTCAATGCCGAGCGGTGGTACGGTGTTTTGCAGGATGAGCAGGTCAGTATCTGGTATACCGCTCCCACGGCGATCCGACGCCTGATGCGCATCGACTCCGAACCGACGAAAGAGTATGACCTCTCCCGACTGCGCCTGATCCAGAGCGTCGGCGAACCGCTCAATCCCGAAGCGGTAGTCTGGGGAGCGAAGAAACTCAAATTGCCGATCCACGATAACTGGTGGCAGACAGAGACAGGCGGGATCATGATCACCAACCTGATCTCTCAGACCATACGTCCCGGTTCTATGGGCAGGCCCCTTCCCGGCATTGAAGCTGCAATCGTACATCAAAATGATGATGGCACCGTTACAGAGGTCACTGAAGCGGGCAAGGAGGGAGATCTGGCACTGAAAGCTGGCTGGCCCTCCATGTTCCGGGCCTACCTTCATAATGAAGAGAAATACAAAAAAAGTTTTGTCGGAGAGTGGTATATCTCCGGCGACCTTGCCTACAGGGATGAAGCGGGCTATTTCTGGTTTGTCGGACGCTCCGATGATATCATCAAGACCTCCGGCCATATGGTAGGCCCTTTCGAAGTAGAAAGTGCCCTGATGGAACACCCGGCGGTGACAGAAGCCGGTGTTATCGGCAAGCCAGACCCGATCATCGGCCAGCTGGTCAAAGCCTTTGTCTCGCTCAAAACCGGTTTTGAGGCCACAGAGGAGCTCAGACGCGAACTGATCGGCTTCGGACGCAAGAAGCTGGGAGCTGCAGTCGCACCCAAAGAGATCGAGTTCCAGGAAAACCTGCCAAAGACCCGAAGCGGCAAGATCATGCGCCGGCTGCTTAAAGCACGGGAGATGGGACTGCCCGAGGGTGACATTTCCACCTTGGAAGATTAAAAGGAGCAACTATGGATTTAGATTTGACACTGGCCCGGGAATTTTACCGGCAGATGCTATTGATCCGGCGCTTTGAAGAGAAGTGCGTAGAGCTCTACAGCAGCGAGAAGATTCGGGGCTTTTTGCATCTCTACATCGGAGAGGAAGCGATAGCGGTGGGCGTTATGCATGCACTGAGCCCTGAAGATGCCGTACTTGCCACCTACCGAGAACATGGACAGGCTCTTGCACGCGGGATCTCTGCCAAAAGCATCATGGCCGAAATGTACGGAAAGGTGGAGGGATGCTCCCGCGGACGGGGCGGTTCCATGCATCTTTTTGATGCCGCAACACGCTTTTACGGCGGCAGCGCCATTGTCGGCGGCGCTCTGCCACTGGCCGTCGGGATGGCAATGGCAGACAAGATGATGAAACGCAACCGGGTCACGGTCTGCCTCTTTGGCGATGGCGCTGTGGCCGAAGGAGAGTTTCACGAATCTTTAAACCTCGCCGCTCTGTGGCAACTGCCGGTGCTCTTTATTTGTGAAAACAACCGCTACGGCATGGGAACTGCCCTGGAGTTCTCTGAGTCGGAGACAAATATCGCCCGCAAAGCAGCAGCTTATAAGCTTGGTTCCAAACAGGTAGATGGGATGAGTGTCGTCGATGTTGCCGAGGCAGCTGAAGAAGCAGTGGCAGAGATCCGCGCCGGAAAGGGCCCTCGCTTTCTCGAATGCCTTACCTACCGTTTCCGCGCCCACTCTCTGTTTGATGCTGAACTCTACCGTGAAAAAGCGGAAGTCGAAGAGTGGAAGAAGAAAGGTCCTCTGGTACTATTTCAGAACAGGCTTGAAGCGATGGACCTCTGGTCAAAGATCAATCGCGATGAGATCGAAGATGAGATCGCAGAGATCATTAACGAGGCGGTGAAATTTGCCGAAAACGGCACACTGGAGCCCGTCACTGATCTTGAAAAATTCGTCTACTCTGAGGAGGTGCACAATGGGTGAGAACAGTACCTACCGCGAAGCGGTTCGCCAAAGTATCCGTGAAGCGATGCAAAAAGATGAACGGGTCTTTCTGATGGGAGAAGATGTCGGCCGTTACGGCGGCTGTTTCGCCGTGAGTATGGGACTTCAAGAAGAGTTTGGAGCTGAACGGATCATCGATACGCCACTCTCTGAATCAGCGTTTACCGGTGCGGGTATCGGTGCCGCCATGAACGGTATGCGCCCCATCGTGGAGATCATGACGGTAAATTTCAGCCTGCTGGCCCTCGATCAGATCATGAACAACGCCGCCACCTTGCTCCATATGTCTGGCGGCCAGTTCAATGTTCCTCTGGTAATCCGCATGGCGACCGGCGGCGGCAAACAGCTGGCCGCCCAGCACTCACACAGCCTTGAGGGGTGGTATGCCCACATTCCGGGTCTCAAAGTGCTTACCCCTGCAACCGTACAGGATGCCTACGATATGGTTGGTCTGGCACTGGCCGATCCTGATCCGGTACTGATCTTCGAAAACTCCCTGCTCTATAACGCCAAAGGGACGCTCGACACCTCAGCCACACCCCTGCCTATCGGAAAATCCCTGCTCCATCGGTCGGGCAGAGATCTGACGATTCTCGCCTACGGTATCAACCTCTTTAAAGCGCTGGAAGCGGCTGAGACACTCTCAGAAGAGGGTATTGACGCCGAAGTGATCGACCTGCGATCCCTGCGACCGCTTGATGATGCGGCTATCATGGAGTCCCTCAGGAAAACACACCGGGTAATGATCGTCGATGAGGGATGGAAGTCAGGCAGTATCTCCGCCGAAATCATGGCACGCATCAACGAGCAGGCCTTTTTTGAACTTGATGCTCCTATGCGAAGAGTCTGCACCGCCGAAGTCCCTCTCCCCTACGCCAAACATCTCGAGGACGCCGCCATTCCGCAGCCCGAAAAGATCGTTGCCACGGCACGTCAACTGATGGAGGAAGCATGAGCGAATTTAAAATGCCGAGCCTTGGGGCTGACATGGAGTCGGCCGTTTTGATGGAGTGGATGGTCAAAGAGGGTGACCATGTAACAAAGGGTCAGGTGATCGCCGAAGTGGAGACAAGCAAAGGGGTCATCGAGATCGAGGTATTCGAAGATGGTATTGTGGAGAAGATTCTCGTCGAAGAGGAGACCGAGTGTGCCGTGGGTATGCCGCTGGCCCTGATCCGTTCTGAAAACGAAGAGTTGGAAGAGTCGGCTGCCGACACTTTCCCGGAACCGGAAGCGAAACCTTTAGAGCCGGAACCTTCAAAAGAGCCTGCACTAATGCCCGCCAATGAGCTCTCTTCCAGAGAGAGGGTCAAAGCCTCGCCGGCAGCACGGAGAAAAGCCCGTGAACTGGGTGTTGACCTGGCTGAACTTGCATCTGGAACAGGCGGAACCATACAGCTCAGCAAGGTAGAGGCTGCAGCGGCAACTCTGCACAAAATCCCTGAATCAGACGGCATACGCCAGGCTATTGCCAGAGCCATGAGCCGCTCCAATGCCGAGATCCCCCACTATTATCTCTCCACCTCGATCAATATGACACCGGCCCTGGAGTGGCTTGCAGCACTCAATGGCAAACGCAGTATCAAAGATCGTATTCTGCCCGCCGCCTTGTTGATCCGTGCCGTTGTACGGACATTGGAGGAAGTACCGGAGCTCAATGGCTTTTGGCAGGAAGATACGCATCGTGTAAGCGAAGCGGTCAATCCCGGTATTGCCATCGTACTTCGCAAGGGAGGGCTGATCACCCCGGCACTGCTCAATGCACAGCAGATGAACCTCGATGAGACCATGCACTCACTGGGCGACCTGATCACCCGCACCCGCTCCGGCAAACTGCGTGGCAGCGAGATGACGCAGCAGACCGTGACTATCACCAATTTGGGTGACCTGGGTGTGGAACGCGTCTATGGTGTCATCTACCCTCCCCAAGTTGCGATTGTGGGACTGGGCCGTATTAGCGATACCCCATGGGCCGAGGGCGATGCACTGAGTGTACGCAAAGTTATGCAGGCGACTATCGCCGGTGATCACCGTGCCACTGATGGCCGCACCGGAGCACTGTTTCTGGACAGACTGAACAACTTTCTACAAAAACCGGAGGAACTACTATGACCAAAGAAGAGATCAAGAACACCATCATCGAACAGATTCTGGAGATCGCCCCGGAGATCGAAGAAGAGGAGATCGAGCCGAATGAGAACCTTCAGCGCTCTCTGGAGATCGACTCCTTCGATTTTTTAAAAGTGCTTACCGCCCTGAATGAACATCTTGGTGTGGAAGTCCCCGAGGCCGACTACGGCAAGGTAGATACACTGGAACATATGGCGGACTATTTCTCTGAACGGCAGTGAGGTTTATCGGTCTGCCCAAAAAGAGATAAATTGTTCATTGCATTATTCTTGCAGCCGATTGACGCATCGATGCTGTTGAGGAGCAGTCGATTGTCACTTCGACCTCTCTTTCACTCTCCGAAAGCGGTTCGGCACTTTTAATCTGCAGCTGCAGTACTTCCAGGTCCGCTTCTGAGATATCCGAACCCTCTTCTGAACGGTGCTCTACCCTGCTTCGCATCACTTCATGATCACACGCCATCGTGAAAAGACAGAAGGGAGCCTCAGCCGTCGAAGCGTGTTCAATAAAGAGCCGGCGCTGCCACTGCTTCAAAAATGTTGCATCCACAATGACAGAATATCCGGCTTCATAAACAGAGACAGCCAGTTCAAGAAGACGCTCATACGTTGCTTTGGTCGTATCAGGGGTGTATATGCCTTCCTCCAAACCACTCTCATCACTTCTCTCAAACATCCGCATCCGTTCCGCATCCGAACGGATGCGCAGAGCACCATGTGTTTCAACCAGCATCTGGGCAAAGGTGCTTTTACCCGATCCGGAACAGCCATGCGTAATGGCCATAAAGGGCTCTTTTTCCCGGGTATAGCTCAGTGCCAGATCAATATATCTTTCGACTTCATCCATTACGCTCTGACGCTCACTCTCTAGCATATCCTGTGATGCTCTGAGTGCGGCTACTTTGGCCCTGACCATAGCACGGTAGGTTTTATAGAAGTCAAGCACTCTGACCCCTTCGTAATCACCGGTCAGTTCAAGATAGCGGTTTAAAACACGGCGGCTTAGTTGATGCAGGCTGCGATACTCGAGATCCATCAGCAAAAATGCAAGATCACTGATAACATCTATATGATTGAGATAGGGATTGAACTCGATCGCGTCGAACATGATCAGTTTACCCTCAAACATTGCCATATTGTGAAGATGCATATCACCGTGGCACTCGCGGATAAAGCCGTTCTCTTTGCGAGATTTCAGCAGCGGTTTAAACCTCTTATAACCATCGTAAGTCCAACGTTCGACTACATCGATCTTTGCCTGAAAAGATCCCACTGCTTTAAGAAGTTCAAAGTTTTCTTCCATCGGCGCAAGCACCCGCACAGGCGCTCCAAATTCACTTTGAGGAGCTGCTGCTTCTGTTCTCTTATGGAAGGCGGCTATCATCTGCGCAGCCTTGTCCATTAAGTCCATATCGAGTCTGCCTTCATCGACCATATTGTCCAGCTGACAATTTTGCTCGAAACGGCGCATTTTCACAGCATGATCCAACACTCTGCCTTCACCATCTATCCGGGGATCTTCGATCGAACCGGTTATCGGTATCACGCCCAGATAGAGTTCTGGTGCAAAACCTTCATTGATGCGCACCTCTTCAAGAGAGTTTTTGTACCGTTTCTCCAGTGTCGAGTAGTCCAAAAAACCGAAATCGACCGGTTTTTTCAGCTTGTATGCCAGATCACCACTCAAAATTATCGTAGAGATATGAGTTTCGATAAGCTGCGTCTTCTCATCTGTTCCCAGAGACCTCAGAAGATTTTGGGTAAAAATACCATGCTCTTTTATATCCATCTCAAAACCCTAATTTCTCCCGGCGGCCAGAGCGATCAGGGACTTGTCTTCTTGCAGTGCTTTGCTTGCATATCTTAATGCCTGGCTATCGATTTTAACGGCTTCACGCACCACCTCTTTGTCTGCTGTTAGTTCAGAATGTACAAATTCGAGTTTCAAACCGCTGTTTTTAATTGCGTCGCATACTATCACCTTATCTTTCTGAAGTGCTTTGTCGGCAAACTCCAGAGCACGGCCATGATGTGTTTTGACTGCCATCACAACCACTTCTCTGTCTGCTTTTAGCGCTTCACTGGCAAACTCCAATGCCAAACCGGCGTGTCTGAGGGCTTCCATAACAACCTCTTTATCCGCTTGCAATGCTTTATCGGCGAATTCCAATGCGTAGCCGTTATTTTTCACAGCCGCAAGTACCACCTCTTTGTCTGCTTGCAGCACTTTGTCCGCACTCTTTAATGCAGCACCGAAATGGCTGACTGCTTCTAGCACCACCTCTTTATCAGAACGCAGTTCTGTGCTGGCATACCTGAATTCAGTGACAGAATTTTTAACAGCCGCAAGGATGATCTCTTTATCTGAACGAAAAACAGGATTGACATATTCCATACCCACGCAGTTGTTCCTGACAGCTTCAAGAATAACATTCCTGTCACCTTCGACTTCCTTGTTTACGAAATTCAGAACATTGCAATGATTTTTAACGGCTTTGATAATAAGTGCTTTATCTTCCTGTAGCGTTTTATCGGCGTATTCGAATGCCTGGGAATCGTTTCTATAGGCTTCGAGGACCACCTCTTTATCGGCACGCAGTTCTTTGCTTGCATACTTCAATGCAGATCCATCATTTTTAACGGCTTCAAGTACAATATCTCTATCTGCCTGCAGTATTGCACTGGTATATTTCAAAGCTTTTCCGTCTTTGCGGACTGCTTCAAGCAGAGCCTTTCTGTCATCCAGATATCTTTTGGAAAAATGTGAAAAAAACCTTTGAACAATACCTGTCATTTCAAACATCTTTTCAGTAAGCATACACGACTCCTCCTGTGAGTCTATATTTTACAAAACCTACAGCTTTGTTATACTGATTATTTTTTAATGGGAAATTTTTTAAGAAACCAGAGTACTCAATCCTTGACTTTTGATATAATTCATTAGACCTCTTGCGAAAGGCTGCAGATGTTTTACAAACTTTTATTGTTCACCCTTCTTTTACCCCTAACCCTCACAGCGTCGTGTATCCCGCAATATCAGACAGAATTAAAAGAGGGGGTACTCTACACATTCAACAGTGCGACTCCGTTTGAGGGTTGCGTCATACAACTCCATCCGGATGGGCAGAAAAAAGCTGAACTCTTTTTTCATAACGGCAAAGCGACAGGTGAAGGGAGTCAATGGTATGAGAATGGTCAAAAAGAGTCTGAGACCATCTATAGATCCGGCAAAATTCATACAAAAAAGCTATGGAACACAGAAGGATATCTATACACCTTTGAAAGATATAAAGACGGTGTGCTGCTTCAACCGATAGAGATGACCTACCATCAGGCGATGAAAGCGTGTCAACAAGCTACATTTGGCGGTCACAGCGACTGGAAGCTTCCAAACGTTCAGGAGTTATACAAGGTGCCTTTTTCCGAAGCCACCAAAGAGATGACCTTGATAGCATCAAACCCGCCTGTAAAGCTTCAAAAGAGTGAAGAGGTCTCCTATATCCGTTTCGGCGCTACTCCCGAAACTGCCAAATGGGACAATAGTGATCTTTCCATTGAAAGGGCTCTGCATGTTATATGTGTCAGAGAGCAGACTCCTCACGCATTCCACCTTATCATGGGCATAAACGGCATAGCCGATCTGGCATCCAAAGATATGGATGAGAACATTCAAATAATCGCGCCACAGCAGGCAGCTGTTCCAAAGAAAAAGAGCGTTAAACAGAGATCGATACGATCAGGTTATTACATAAACATCTACACGTTCAGCAAGTATCCTCCCGAAAAAAAACAGCTGGAAAACATCTTGCTCAGTGGCTATAGATATACGTTCAATGAAATCATCTATGATGGGGAAAAGTTGACAAGAGTATTGATCGGTCCGTTTCCAAATAACGAAAAAGCAAAAAAAGAGCTCAAAAGGGTCCATCTTGCTATTGAGCCGGATGCCTATATCGTAGATAACAATTACTAAAGTCTGGAGTTGCCTGTGGTTGATTCATTTGTCGGATACGCCTCTGTCTTACTCTTTATAATCGCCTATCTAATGATTGCATTTGAAGAAAAAATTGCAGTCAATAAAGCAAAACCGGCACTTTTGGCCGGTACGCTGATCTATGTTTTAATTGCAGGGCACTACATTTTTTATGGGCTTGATATCGCCCCGTTGCAAGAGAATATACATCATTTAATCGTTGAGATAGCCTCTATCTATTTCTTTTTATTCGTCGCGATGACCTATATAGAATCACTGATAGAAAGAGGTGTTTTTGAAGCATTGAAATTCAAATTGCTGCAAAAGGGATACAACTATAAGAAACTTTTTTGGGTGACAGGTTTTATAGCATTTTTTTTAAGTCCGGTCGCAGACAATTTAACAACGGCCCTGGTTTTATCAACGGTCTTGCTGACACTCGAACACCACAACAGGCAGTTTTTGATTTTAGGAGCTATCAATATTGTCGTTGCCGCCAATGCCGGGGGTGCCTGGTCCCCTTTTGGAGATATCACCACACTGATGGTCTGGACGGCGGGAAAAGGTACTTTTGCTGAATTCCTGTTTCTGTTTCCCGCCAGTTTTATCGGTTGGGTTGTGACAGCGTATCTGCTATCGAACTATTTGCCTTGCGGCTCTCCAACAGACATGGATAATACAGGTGCATGCAAAAGACCGGAAAACGCAAAAATAAAAAAAGGGGGAGTAGGCATCGTCTTTCTTGGCATAGCGACTATTATTATGGCCGTCTCAATGCACCAGATATTGCATTTGCCGGCTTTCTGGGGCATGATGATGGGGCTTGGACTGTTTGGTTTTTACTCCAGTTATCTGAAAATAAAGTTCAAAGAGCGCATATGGCTTTATCGCCGAATGGCGGAAATTGAAAATGATACACTGCTCTTTTTCTTCGGACTTTTGGCAGCGGTGTCCGGACTGGCCTATATCGGTTATATTGCCATTGCAGCCAATATTTATGATATGCTGGACCCTTTCTGGGTCAATGTTCTGATTGGTGTCATATCTGCAATCATTGACAATGTACCCCTTATGTTTGCCGTACTCAAAGCCAATCCGGCAATGGATGCAACACATTGGATGCTCATAACATTAACCGCAGGCATCGGTGGATCGCTCATAAGTTTTGGATCGGCTGCCGGTGTCGGTGTCATGGGGAGATTGCGGGGTATTTATACCGTTGGAACGCATATGAAATATGCCTGGACAATAGCTTTTGGATATATGATTTCTGTTGGAGTATTTTATCTTCAATTTGAAATATTTGGATTTCACTTATCAAAATAATACGAGAAGCTACTTTTTAGAACTGAGATCCCCCCCCCTAATGGGTAACTGGAGCATATATTTGAGAAAATGTCAGATAAAGGCCTGAAATTGATTATCATCAAGAGGGAAAGATGATTTTTGGTTTATAATCCGAATAAGAACTTGGATTGTAATTATGACATTTGAAAAATATACTCAGGAAGTGACGACATTAACGACGTTTGTTTCACACTATTGTGCTGACAAGCATACGGATGTTCCCACAAAAAACCATTCTATTACGCTGAAGTACGCCGGTGAACGTACCGAACCTCTTGAAGCGCTGCTTTGCGAGGAGTGTGCCGAAACCGTGGCATACGGGATGGCCAGACTTCAGGGATGCCCGTTTGACGACAAACCAAAATGCCGGGCATGCCCCAACCCATGCTATGAACGCCCAATGTGGAAAAAAGTAGCAAAGATCATGCGTCACAGCGGTATAAAACTGGGGGTGGAAAAGGTACGCAATGCGATCCGTTTCTGGCCCCATGGATCGACTGCATCATAAATTAGACCCCAGAAGTTGAAGGAGTCCTGAAGTCATGCTGTTCTACAGCTTGCCAAGTATGGTATCAACTCCCGTTTTTGCATCGCCGAACAGCATACTGGTATTGGCCTTGAAAAAGAGAGGGTTTGCGACACCGGCATAACCAGATGCCATACTCCGTTTCATCACTACCACACTCTTTGCTTTCCACACTTCCAAAACCGGCATTCCCGCAATTGGGCTTGAGGGGTCTTCCATGGCAGAGGGGTTTACGGTATCGTTGGCACCAATGACCAGGACCACATCCGTATCTGAAAAATCTGCATTGATCTCATCCATTTCAAGGACAATATCATAAGGAACTCTTGCCTCTGCGAGCAGCACGTTCATATGCCCCGGAAGCCGTCCGGCAACAGGGTGAATACCAAAACGTACATCAACCCCGCTGTTTCGAAGTTTTTTAGTGATTTCCGCAAGGGGATGCTGGGCCTGGGCTACCGCCATACCGTAACCGGGAACGATGATCACCCGCTTCGCGTCTCTTAAGAGTTCTGCCGTCTCCTCTGCGGCGATGGAGATGGTTTCACCATCTACTGCAGAGGCAGAAGCCTCTCCTGAAACAGTACCAAAACCTCCGGCAATGACACTGATAAAACTGCGGTTCATAGCACGGCTCATAATGTACGAAAGAATAGCACCGCTGCTTCCGACCAATGCACCCGTAATGATCAGCAGGTCATTCGAAAGCATAAAACCTGTCGCCGCAGCGGCCCAGCCCGAATAGCTGTTAAGCATTGAAACTACTACTGGCATATCTGCTCCGCCGATGGCCATTACCATATGCACACCAAAAGCCAATGCGATCAGCGTCATGATCGCCAGAAGCGTTGCTCCTTCAGAAACCGTATCCGCATTGACAAACTGGGCACCTAGCCAGACAGTTGCCACTCCAAGTCCCAGGTTGAGCCAATGACGGGCCGGCAGAAGCAGAGGATTGCTGCCGATAACACCCTGCAGTTTCCCAAAAGCGATCAGCGAGCCGGTAAACGTCACCGCACCGATCAAAATTCCAAGGTAAATCTCCACATCGTGAATCGTTTTTCCCACCCCGCTGAAGTGCAAAGCAGCTTCCGGATCCAGGTAATTGGCATAACCTACCAGCACTGCCGCCAACCCTACAAAACTGTGTAACATGGCAACCAGTTGAGGCATCCCGGTCATCTCGACCCTTGTTGCAACGACGGCCCCGATGATGCCACCGACGATCATCGCAGCAAGCACTCCTTCCACGCCGGCTGATTCACCACCCAAAACAGTGGCCGCAATGGCAATAAGCATACCGTACATACCATAGATATTACCACGGCGGGCACTCTCCTGATGACTCAATCCTCTGAGGCTCAAGATGAATAGAACACTGGCAATAATATATGCAACAGTCAGTAAACCTTCACTCATCACTTCTCCTCATCTTTTTGAAACATCTTCAACATACGATGGGTTACAAGGAAACCACCGCTGATATTGATAGCCGAAACCAGAATCGCCACCAGGGACAAGAGCATAATTGTAGTCGAGGACTCTGCGGAGAACTGTACCAGTGCACCCAGGACGATGATGCCGCTTATGGCATTCGTTACGCTCATCAGCGGTGTATGCAAGGCAGGTGTTACATTCCAGACCACCTGATAACCTACAAAACAGGCCAATACAAAGACCGTAAAATGGGCCAGAAAGTCCGGGGGTGAGACATAGCCGAGTCCCGCCATTGCAGCAATACCGAAGATCATAAGCAGTGCAGTTCCGTATCTGCTGCTCTTCTTCTCTTCAGTTTTCATTACAGTTTCACTCAAGGTCTCCTGCGGCTTGGGAGCGGCAGGAACCTTTATCGCGGGAGGCGGCCAGGTAACAACACCCTCCCTGATAACAGTAGTACCGCGGATAACCTCATCATCCATATCTATCGTCATCTCTCCATCTCTCTCTTTGCAGAGGTCACTGAGCATATGCCGAAGATTGGTTCCGTAGAGCTGGCTCGACTGGGTGGGAAGTCGGCTTGGAAGGTCAGTGTAACCGATCAGCGTCACACCGTGTTTGACTACCACTTCACCCGGTTCGGTCAAGGTACAGTTACCCCCGTTTTCAGCGGCAAGATCTACAATGACACTTCCCTCGCGCATGGACTCGACCATTCCCTCGGTAATCAGTTCCGGTGCCGGTCTGCCCGGGATCAATGCCGTAGTAATGATAATATCGACCTCCATCGCCTGATTGGCGAAGAGCTCCATCTCAGCCTTGATAAACTCAGGGCTCATAACTTTGGCATAACCGCCCGTACCCTCGGCATCTTCCTCAAAGTCGAGTTCCAGGAACTCTGCACCCATACTCTCTACCTGCTCTTTGACTTCGGGACGGGTATCAAAAGCACGTACAATGGCTCCCATGGAGTTCGCAGTTCCTACAGCGGCCAGACCTGCTACACCGGCACCAATCACCAGGACTTTGGCCGGAGCCACTTTTCCGGCTGCAGTGATCTGCCCGGTCAAGAACCGTCCAAACTGACTGGCCGCTTCCACTACTGCACGGTATCCGGCAATGTTGGCCATCGAACTGAGTGCATCAAGCTTTTGCGCCCTGGATATTCGCGGAACGCTGTCCATGGCCAGTACAGTTGCTTTACGCTCAGCCAGTCTCTCCATCAGATCCGGGTTTTGTGCCGGCCAGATGAAGCTGAGCAGATACGCTCCCTCCTCCAAAAGCTCTGCCTCATGTATGCCAAGCTGAGGATGTACTTCAGGCGCGCGAACTTTCAGAATAATATCTGATCTTTTCCATAGTGTTTTTGTATCACTGATAATCTCAACACCCACTTCCCGGTAGAGATCATCAGGAAAACTGGCACTCTCCCCGGCATCGGTTTCAAGCAGCACACTAAACCCAAGCTTTTGCAGCTCTTCTGATGTTTCAGGGGTTGCTGCGACACGTCTCTCTCCGCTATGCACCTCTCTGGGAATTCCTATTGTTAAAGCCATACGTCCTCTTCCCTTTTTTGAACACTTAATTTCTGTTTTTAGTATACATGTATACTCTTAACATTTGCGCTATTTTTATTAAAGGCTCAGCTTATACATTCCATCTCAGAAGAGCTAAAACAAAACCAGTTCCTAAACAACTCTATTTTTTGGATACCAGCATGCAGAAACTACAACAACGACCTGTTATGCAATTTAAAAATATGAATAGATTGGTCTTTTTTAACACAGCGCTCAGGCTGTTTCTTTTTCCGTTTGTCACTTACTGTCACAACTGTGTCGGATAACAGCCAGGCCACCCCTTCAATGTTGCAGTATTTTATATTGCCTTTTCCCGTTCGGGGGAAATCATACTGTTTCCCTTTTCCCTGAATTTTCCATCTGTTTGTATCGAGTCTTCCAATCCAGAGTCGGGAAGACTCCTGAGAGACAACGGCCAGTCTCCCCTCTTTGAAATCCATTCCGGAATAGTCAGTAAAATGAAGGGTGTCAGGTAGTTTCACTGTCTCGATGTAGCTGAATTTTCCTCTCTTTTTTTCATAGACCGTGATTCTTCCGTAACCGGGAGTTGTACCTTTTTTGCCGCTTTTACAACGATTGCCTTCACACAATAACAGCAAATACTCCCGCGTATCATTTTGAAAGTAGACAATACCTTCAAAACCCTTGTTTGCTTTTTTGAAAACAAGGTCAGGCACATGATGGTCCAGAAGCTTCATTTCGGTTGTATATTCGTAAATTTTACCACGGTGTTTTCCCTGCTGCTTTTCAGACTCGACAAGGAGATAAAAAGAGTTATGATACGGGTTGTAGGTAATGCCTTCAAAGCCTTTGGCACCTTTTCCGATCAAGCGGTTATACTTGCTTTGTTCAAGCTTCCTAGAACTGATTTTTGCGATCGAATCCTTGTTGTCAAACACAATATAAAAATGTTCCGGTGTTGCTGTTATCCCGCTGGCTTCAAAACGGCTCTCCTTGTCAAAGCCCTTAAACAGTTTGTAAATCTTGCGTTCCTCGACAAGTTCTAAAACAGCATCCGTTTGACCCAAAAGAGCGCTTCGTGTAAACATAAAATAGAGTGTTCCAAGCATAACAAAATATTTCATCAGCAACTCTTTGATAGTAATAAAATTTGAAGATGCTCTTTATGCAATGGTTCTGACCATAATAACACCCTTGATTGCACGCAATTGATGGATTGTTATTTCAGAGAAATCGCCGTCTTCTATATCTATGATGTTGTAAGCAAGATCGCCTTTACTTTTATTGAGCATGTCGGCAATATTAATCTTGTGCCTGGCCAGCAAAGAGGTGATCTCGCCAATCATATTCGGGATGTTTTTATTGGCAATTACAACTCTTTTTTTACCTGCAATTTTTGGCTGCTCACAGTTAGGAAAGTTCACAGAATTTTTAATATTTCCCGTTTCAAGGAAATGCTTTACCTGCTGACAGGCCATTATCGCACAGTTGTCTTCTGATTCGCCCGTTGACGCTCCCAGGTGAGGTATGGGGATCACCTGTTTAATATCAAGCAGGTCGGCATCGGGAAAGTCCGTCACATACGCCGAGACTTTTCCGGATGCAATAGCGCTTTTGAGATCATCATTATTAACCAGACCGCCTCGCGCAAAATTCATTATTTTAATACCCTCTTTCATCATGCCAAACTTTTCACTGTCAAACATCCCTTTTGTACTTTCCATAAGCGGAATATGTATGGTTAGATAGTCAACATCACCAAGAAGCGTTTCAAGTCCCGTCGCTTTTTGTACATCCCTTGAGAGTTCCCATGCAGACTCTACGGAGAGGAAAGGGTCATAGCCGACAACTTCCATTCCCAATGCAAGCGCATCATTAGCTACGATCACGCCGATGGCGCCTAAGCCGACGACCCCAAGTTTTTTACCTTTGATCTCCTGGCCTGCAAATTGCGACTTCCCTTTTTCAACAAGCGCCGGGATCTTCTCCCCCTCTTCTTTTAACCCATGTACCCATGCAACACCCTCCATAATATCACGTGAAGCCAGCAGCATACCGGTGAGCACCAGCTCTGTTACACCATTGGCGTTGGCTCCAGGCGTATTAAACACTACGATGCCTTTTTCGGAACACTCCTCGATAGGGATATTATTAGTCCCGGCACCCGCTCTGGCAACAGCATGCAACGTCTCAGGCAGAACCATCTCATGCATCGAAAAACTGCGCAATACAACGGCTTCAGGATGTTTGATTTCGCTCGCTACTTCATAATCTTCATGAGAAAACAGCTCCAAACCTTTGGGTGAGATTTTGTTTAACGTCTGTATTTTAAACATAACACTTCTCCTTTTTCCTGTTTTTCTGAAGTTTCAGGTGTTGCTGCGACACGTCTCTCTCCGGTATGCACCTCTCTAGGAATTCCTATCGTTAAAGCCATACATCCTCTTCCCTTTTTTGAA
>JAYEMF010000036.1:0-4674 GCA_034717975.1 Campylobacterota bacterium | reverse complement strand
ATTCAACGTCTTTTTATTGGATTTGTTCAATAATATTAAGATTGTCTCTTTTAGAAGGGAACTATATGTTGAAATTACTACTCTTTACAATGTTCTCATATGCCTTGCTTTTCGCACAAACCTACGAAGAAGCAAAAACAGCCTTTACGAATGGAAATGTAATGCAAGCCCATTCCATATGGCTGAAACTGGCAAATACCGGAGATGCCAAATCTCAGCGAGCCCTTGGCAATCTCTACTCAATGGATCTAAAAGAGATTCCTCTCGATTATAAAAAATCCTTCATGTGGTATCAAAAAGCCGCCATTCAGGGTGATGCAGCAGCACAAACCAATTTGGCTACGTTTTACATACGTGGTTTCGGTGTTAAAAAAAACCCGGACGAAGCACGCCGCTGGTACCTTAAAGCGGCCATACAAAATGATCCTGAAGCGATGTACAACCTCGCACTCATCTATCACAAAGGGATCGGTATCAAAGCCGACAGAAAAGAGGCTCTTAAATGGCTTGAAGCTGCTGCACAGCTCGGTCATGCCCAGTCACAATATGATTTAGGCGTTGTGTATTTCGATGAGACCAGTGCAGCCAAAGACTTTCAACAAGCACGAAGCTGGTTTTCACGCGCAGCCGAACAGGGACATAGCGGGGCAGAAAACTATCTTGGAGTAATGTACCTGTCTGGCATAGGTGTGAAAAAAGACCCTGGTGAAGCACGACACTGGTTTCTTAAAGCAGCCAAGCAAAATAATCCCGAAGCCATGTCCAATCTCGCGATCTTCTATTTCAAGGGGATCGGTGTTAAAGCCGACGAAAAAGAGGCTCGCAAATGGCTTGAAGCTGCCGCGCAACTTGGTCATGTCAAGTCACAATACAATCTAGGCAATATATATCTCAACGGAATCGGTGTAGCCAAGGACTTCCAAAAAGCACGCCTTTTATTTTTGCGTGCAGCCGAACGGGGGCATAGCGGAGCAGAAAACTATCTCGGATTGATGTACCTGCATGGCGATGGTGTGAAGAAAGATGAAAACAGAGCCTATGGCTGGTTTAAAAAAGCTGCCCTAAAAGATTATTCCCTTGCTCAACTCAATATTGGGTTGATGTACTATCATGGCAGGGGTCTCAAACAAGACAAAAAACAAGCAGCTTCATGGCTGAAAAAAGCATCTGAAAACGGCAATGAACAAGCTGCTGAAATGCTCAAGGAACTTTAAGGGGTAAGCATGTTGATGAAGACACTTATTGTACTCGTCTCTCTTTTTGTCGTGGATATTTTTGCCTCGTCGCTTTTTGAAAAAAGAGTATCTTCGCAAAGTTATAACTACAATAATCTGGGGCAAAACATCTCCATTAGCCGTGATATAGATGGTGACGGCAAGAGTGATTATGTCAAAACCCTCTCCTACGACAAGCAAAATATGCTCAAAACCATCTCTGAGGACATAGACGGAGATGGAGAGATCAACATCCGTTCTACCTATCACTACGATGCCAAAGGCAGGACACTGGAGAGCGTCTTTGAAAATCATGACGACCCGACGCAAAACTGGAAGATCTCCTATACCTATGACCAGCAGGGCAAAAAGCTGAGTGAAAAATATGAACATCCGAAGAGTAACAAATATGGAACAAGTGTACTTTATCGCTACACATACGGGTCACATGGAAATATAATAAAATATACCATCGATAAAAAGGTGGACGGCACTATTGATGAAACCCGTTTTTACCACTATGGTGAGCAGGATGAACTGCTGCAGGAACGCTACGACCAGACAGGAGACGGCAAAGACAATTACCGTGCTACTTTTACTTATGATGCTGCATTACGCCTTGTTTCCCAAAATGTAGACAGCAATGCAGACGGTAAAACCGACTGGAAACGGCTAATCGTCTATCATAAAAACGGCAAAGTTCTAAGAGAAAGTATCGATCAGACCGGTGATGGCAAGATTGATAGAATTTTCATGACAAAATATAATGCGAAAAATCAGTTGATCGCTGAAATGATCGACAGAAACGGTGATGGCATGATAAACTCCATTAGCCTCTACACCTATAGAGATAACGGGAAAGTCGCAACGGCACTGCAAGACAATAAAAATGATGGGAAAATCGAACTTTTTTCGACTTATGAGTACAATGAACAAGGCAACACACTCCATGCCTACGACGATAAAAACGGTGACGGAACGATCGACCGCGAATATCATTATGAGTACAATGAACAGAACAAAATGGTACTTCTGCGTGAAAAATTCAAACGTGCCGAAAAACAGCACTACAGAACAGTGACTTACGCTTATAATGATAAAGGAAAACTTCTCAATACCCGCACGGAAGAGACCATTACAAACACCAGGAAAAAGAGTCCATGAAAAAATTTATTTTAGAACTCTAGACACATTGTTACAGTAGTAATGAAACTTTAAAAAGAGAGAATCAATTATGAATACCCCATCAGCTGAAACCAACCGAATCCCGACAGCTACACTGCTGTTTTTACTGCTTGGTGCTCTTTTAGGCTACACCATCACATTCATTCTGGCAGCGATAGCCGTGCCCGATTTCACAAACGCGTACATGACAAAAGAGATGTTCGCACTTATTTCACAGAGAGATCCATTTGTACTCTTTCTGTCATCCAACAGTGTCATGACAGTTGTTTATAGCATGATAGGAGTCTACATTGTTCTCTTATCAATGTGGATTAAAAATCTTTTTCCAGGGGTAACACTATGGAGTAAAAACAATCTTCAGGTCATGTTCTTCTTTTTACTGTTTCTTGTTGCTTTTACAGCAATGTTTATCCTCTTTTTCGCTTTCACTGGTGGGATTTTTTCTATGACTGACGGACCGGCTACCAGCTTTAATACCGTCTTTGCTTTGATTGGTATGCCAATGGCACTCTGGATTCTTCTATACAGCAGTGCCAGGATTGATAAACGCAGCGGCAAAGAGTATGCAGATTTTAAAAACATTGTGGTTCTGGGAATTACAGGCAGTGTTGTGATCTTCATCTTTCAAGCATATCTGGCAATAGTATCAGAAACCTTTTTCAGCTCCATCTGGGCTTTGGGAGGTGCAGGTGAACCCACCAATATCGGATGGTACAGGGCTGCACTCTCCATGATCTTGTTCGGTGCACTGACAACGGGTTTTCTGGGTGCTTTCATCACCTGGCTGATTCGGCCGAAACCGATAAAAAACCTGATGGTCCCTATAATACTGATTGCCGTTACCGTCATAGCCGGCGAGAGTTTCCAACGTTATGCCGACAATGAACTCGATATGCGTTTTGACTCGCTGAACGATGCCGCAGGCCTCACAGTGCTGCCAAAGGAACCGAAGCCGGTGTCGATTGCAGTGTTAGACAATAAACAGCCGCTTAACACTTCCAGATGGGATATACGTGCCAAAAATATCTATGGTGGAATCGCCCCATCTCAAACAGTATATCTGATCCCTGAAAATGTGGAAAAACTCGAAAACTATATCGATAAACAACGTTATACCTACTACACAGATACCGCAATGAGTGCTCTGGCAGAGATCACTAAACGGCAATGGGACCTTAACGCATTCAGAACGGTAAGTTTTGACAATATCCATAATAATGGATCTATTTTGCAGAGTATGATCCTCTTGGCATCTTCAAGTATGCTACCGGTAACCGAGGCGAACCGTAAATTTTTAGACCGGCTCAGTGACGAAAAAGTCTTTAAAATTCAAGGCGTACCGGCCTATCGGCTTGCTAAGTCATGGATCGCGTTCGGTGATGAGGAAAAAGCAAAACAGTTCTACAGTAAAATCGGGGAACAATCCAAACATGACAATTATGAAACATGGGAAAAGCTGATTGAAAAACACCGTTTCAGTACCGGAACGATCTCGGGTAAAATACATGGTGTTCCAGCCGGTACGAAAATCGCTCTGGTAGCTGAGAGTGAAAATCTGAATCTTACAAAACCGCATAGTTTTCATCGTATCAAGGCTGTCCGGACACTCAGAGAAAATGGTGCGTTCGATTTCGACCACCTGGTTGCCGGGGAGTATGTTCTGGCCGTACTGTTCCCTGATGCTAACATCGAAGCTGCAAAAGTAACGGGAGGGAATGTTTTTTCCATCACAGACAACACGCCCTCTTATGAAGATGTTGTCATTTCTATAGTCGTACAATGAAAACAATAGGATCGATCATGAAAAAAACGTTTATCACTCTTTTGCTTATCACTACTCCGTTTTGGGCATCATCATGCTGTACCAACCAATCAGCGTGGGTTCATAATGCCGGACAGACGACTAAAGTACCCGACAATATGGTTATGCCAGAAAGCCTGCTGATCGATAACATACGAACAACAGATTACACGGCTGTAGTGCACATTACAAAAGGGAAGATCATAGACAGAGGTGTTTTACGCAACTATGAAAGGCATCTTTACGAGGCAGAAGTAGTTGAGACGATCAAAGGAGAAAAACACGCAAACATAACCTTTTCCGTTATGGCCGAAAGCGGCATCGCCCTCAATCTTCCGACATACCCTATTATCGTCAGTCTCTGTTCCGGTCACGGCCGTTACTATGTTCCTGACAACGGGTACGTGTCCGGCGCGCCAAAAGCATTGATTGAAGCAGCGAGAAAAGAGATGCTAGACCCGCATACAGCAAAGC
>JAYEMF010000035.1:12891-20684 GCA_034717975.1 Campylobacterota bacterium | reverse complement strand
AGGCGATTAAAATGGGGTTCTCTCAACAGGAGATCGCCAAGGTGATAGGTATTTCGCAACCGGCGGTCAGTTTGATCATTAAAAAAATGAGGTAAAGACTTATACTTATGTCCTGACCCTTTTGACTCAAAACAAGAACGTGATCTAAAAGTAAAAGAGGCGATTAAAATGGGGTTCTCTCAACAGGAGATCGCCAAGGTGATAGGTATTTCGCAACCGGCGGTCAGTTTGATCATTAAAAAAATGAGGTAAAGACTTATACTTATGTCCTGACCCTTTTGACTTTATAATTCCCGTCCACAAACAACGTGTACGTTTGTTTGAGGTATGTCTTGTTAGCTCAGCCGGTAGAGCATCTCACTTTTAATGAGGTGGCCGTTGGTTCGAATCCAACACAGGACACCAGTGACCTTAATTTTTAATGATGAGTTTTCAATGATTAATTGAACATTTAAAATTAAAAATTCAGCCTTCAACAAGGCCCCATCATCTAATGGTTAGGATTCAAGGTTTTCATCCTTGCCATAGGGGTTCGAATCCCCTTGGGGTCACCATTTTTTCCACTTTCAAATTTCACATCTTATTTTCAATTTCTCTAATTTCATTCAATATATCAATATAATCTTCCTGCATCGATTTTATATGTTCATCTATGGCCCGGGTAAATATGATCACGCCTACAAGAAAGGCTATACCAGCAAATAGATGGATAACCGTTATGACGAGACCTGCAACTATCATTATCGGGACATAGATGTTTCCAACTTTTTTGCGCCAATATATTTTTCTGAGTTCTAATTGGTCACGCTCTTCTTTTAACTCATCTATCTGCACTCTCAATAAGATCCTACTCTTTATCTTTCAACTCATCTTCGGTGTAATTGTTCAGGTTGACCGAGTTTTTATACCCAAAGATAAACCAGGCCAGGACACTGATAATACTGATAATTGCTACGGTTTCCATTCCTATCCTTATGTTCTTACTATCTGCACTAAACTTGAACTGACCCATTATCTAAAGGAATTTTGATGATGAACTCTGCCCAGGTGAATGGTTCACCCTCATAATCAAACTTCCTGTTTTTTACTTCGATGACACCGCCAAAATGTTTTACAATGATCTCATAACTCATGTAAAGACCGATACCTGTCCCGATACTTGGATGTTTGGTAGTAAAGTAAGGTTCAAAGAGCTTACTTCTGGCCTTTGGTGCAATGCCGCCACCGTTGTCTTTGATTTTGACAACGACATTTTCGTGCTTTGCTTCGATATCTATCATAAGCACTCTGTGCGTACTGTTTTCAAGCTGTTCGAGTTGAAAGATGGCATTATGGAGTATATTGATGAACACCTGGATCAACTCGTTTTGAAAACCATAAATATTGGCCGAGGTGAAATTGTTGAGAAGTATTATATTTTTGGTTTTGATCTTGGATTCGATAAGCTGAAGTGATGCACGCAGTACTTCAACCAGATCAAACAGCTCCTGCTCATTCTCATGTTGAAAATATTTGCGAAAATCATCGATGGTCTGGGACATATAGTGTATCTGGTCATTGATGGTATTGATATCCTTCTCAAACATCTCACTATTCAGGTTGCCAAATGAGCGGGCTGTCTCAAGCTGGGTCGTGCTCAGTCCTATAATGTTCAAAGGCTGTCGCCACTGGTGTGCGATATTACCGATCATCTCACCCATCGCGGCAAGCCGGCTTTGCTGCAGCAGCATCGCCTGCTGAGACTTGACCTCCTCCTCGAGTTTATACTCTTTGGTAATATCATGTGCTATACCCACCAGTCCTATCTGCTCACCTTTGCTGTTGATCAGCGGTGCTTTGACCGTAAGAAGATAAGCATCACGTCCATCCGGATATTTCACCCACTCTCTGTTCGCTCTGGAGCTACCCGTCGCAAACATCTTTTTGTCCATATCCCGGAAGAGATCTGCATAAGGTTTGTCAAAAAGCTCATAATCACTCTTCCCGATAATTTCACGCAGAGGTTTGCCAACCAATTTTGTAAAATGGCCATTACAGCCAATGTATTTAAACTCCATATCTTTATAGAAAATAATATCGTTGATCGATTCGGTGACATTGGAGAGCAGATCACGACTTTTTTTCAGATCCCTGTTCACTTTGGAGAGCTCTGAAGAACTCACTTCAAGGGTATGTTCTATGAGTGCTGTTTCATCATCGCTTACATGATAGCTTTCATCCACCAGAGAGAGCAGTTCTTTCAGTTCGGGAGATGCTGTTTCTACATCAAACTCTTTCCCAAAACTCCTGTTTAACTGTGCCTGTAAAAGTCGATGCATTTTAATCCTCGTAGATCACAGTCAAGGTCAATGACTGGTTATGCAGTTTACAATCAGAGAGGTTGTCCGAGAAAGGTGCCAGTTCACCATACGAGTAGAACCCGCCAATATGGACCTGCTCTCCAAGTGTCTCCTGAATGACATTCAACTCCTCGTCAACCAGCTGTTTCAGGACACTCTGACGACCGCTGCAGCTAACGGTCAGAGCAAGGGCACGCTTTGCGTTATGCTGTGTGATCAGTCCGGAGACAAGTTCCGAGCCTTTAATGAGATTGTTGACATTGGTCTTCATCAGCCGCACGGTAGAACCCTGAGGGACATCTCCGGCAAAGAGCAGGGACTTATCTGCATTAACATGCATCATGACCCGCACAACCTCTTTGTCCCCGTCATATTCACGTATGTTTAACGGAAACCGCAGACCGCTTGTGGGCAGATCTTTAAGATACTCCCCCAAATAGTCCTCATATAGTTTCAGGGCCGGTTTGTTGTCGATCTCATAAACGACATTCCCCTCTGAGCGTGTCACGACACGTTCTGCACCAAATTCATCCCATCCGGCTTCACAACCTACACTGATACTCAAGGAGTCACCATACAGGCCGATAGCGACGATCTGCCGCTCCTTTGCCATGCCGTCAGCCATGACTACCGTCCGTTTAAACTTGTAACGATCACCGGCAAGTCCCCCGGTCACACACAACGTTTTATTGACGCTGTTGACTCCTCTTGCCACAAGTGAACCGTTGAGCTGTATGCCATCCATGAGGAGAAAGACATGCTTCAGCCCCTCTTGCGGCAGCTGTTCAATCAGCTCTTTTGACTTTGCCTCCAGGTTATCATTGTCGAGTCCCTCTATGGCAGCGACTTCAACCGTTGCTTTATCAAAAGCAATAGCAGTAGCCACCATGGTGTGATCACTGAAATGACCGTTTTCAATTGTTCCGGCAGTCGAAGCTCCGACAACATGAGCAGTTGGAAAATGCGATTGCATATAGTCCAGATGCAAGCTCTCATCAAAAGCAGTGACATCACCAAACAAGAGTACAAGGTCTACTGTTGCCGGGTCCAACATATCAGATTTATCACATTGCCACTCACCATCGGCATAATAAAGCTCCTGAATCTGCATCTCTCCCCTTTTATATCGGCGATGAAATAATATGAGATATTATATCGAGTTTTTTTCATGAAATGAGATTATGGGTACCTTTGCACGGTAATTCAAGACCAGTCGATACAGGTAATCTCCGCTTCTGTCCCAAGACGCATCGCCGGACCCCAGAAACCGATACCGCTGTTCACATAGATATGGCGGTCATTATCGAGCGCATGAAGCCCTTTAAGATAGGGTTGAACCAGTTTCACCAGATGGCCAAACGGCCAGATCTGTCCACCATGGGTATGGCCGCTGAGCATCAGTGAGGGCTTGAAGCCTTCAAGGTTTTCAAGGTATCGCGGCTGATGTGCCAGCAGGAGAGAGTGGGCATCCTCGGGAAGCTCTTTTGTCGCTTCTTTGATATCGGGAATGTATTTGTCATAGCGGTATCCGAAGACGTCATATACACCAACTATCCAGAACGCCTCGATCTGCTCGGCACTGTTTTCAAGCACCTTGATTCCGATCTTCTTCAGATAGGCAAGCGTTGCTTCAATCCCGTGAAAATACTCATGGTTGCCGGGAATATAGTAAGTGCCGAAACGACTCTCAAGATGCGCCAGTTCATCCACCGCTTCAGTGATCTTTTCGATCGGCATATCGGTCAGATCACCGGTAATGACTACAAGATCGGGATTCAGCCGGTTAATCGTCGCAACACTCTCACGAACAAAATCGTGATCGATCAATCCGCCGACATGCATATCACTGATCTGCACGACCCGGTAGCTTTGTCCGTCAAAACGTTTCTGATCAACACTCACATACTCCACAACCGGCCGTTTACTCCCTTCATAGACCGAGGCGCCGATATAGCCTGTCCCCAACGATAAAAACCCAAGGTCACTCACCCGCTTGAAAAAAGCCCGTTTTTCATCTCTGAAGGGAAGTGAGCGCTGTAGAAGATGGAGCACTTCATAAAGGATAAGGCTCACAAAAAGGATAAAACCGACACCGACACTGAGTGAGAGCATGAAATAGAGGGCTTGCGGCAGATAGAGCAGATAACGGGCAGCCACATAACCGGTAATGCCTATAAAATTCAGCACCAACAACCAGGTCAGCCATTTGACAGTGATCTCTTTGACATGAAGTTTTTTGACAATTCGACTGTAGCCAAGATAGTGCACCAAGGCAAAAAAAGTGGTCAATATGAGCGGAAAAAGCAGTTTCAAAAGATTCCGATCGCAACAAAGATAAAAGCTCTTCTCACACTCACTCCCAGTCTCTGAACTTCTCAGAAGTGTGTTTATCTTTCTTGTAACGTCTGGCATTCACACTCTTTTCAAGCTGATTGGCCTGATAGAGCAGCTCATTTTTAATGGTATCGATGGCTTCATCCCCTTCACGATAGGCGATGATCTTTTTAACCAGCTGTTCAAGATCGCTGAACTCGCCTTTATACAGGGCGACAGCTTCAACGCGATCGAGATACCTGCGGTTGTTGTCGACCTTTTTGTCAAATACCTCTTTACTCACTTCATCCGACTTGAAAAGGTAGTTGGTCATGCTTTTGCTGAAACGCTCCAGTACCCTGATGTATCGTAACCGGTTGCTACTTTCAACTCTTTTTCCTGAAGCCTTCGCCATCTTTGTCCATTGTTAAAATTCTTATGAGTATAATTATAGCCTTAATACAAATAAGGAAAACAGTAAATGAAATACTTTCTCTCTTTTTTATTACTCTTTGTTACCACACTTTTCGCCGAGGTCAAACATCAGTATGTCGATCAGAAACTTCTTGATTCCGGCATCCAGATCGTTGATATCCGTACGCCCGGCGAGTGGAAAGATACGGGGCTTGTCCAAGGCTCGATCCCGATCATGTTCTTTAATGAGCGCGGCGGTTATAATGTCGAGCAGTTTTTAAATGAGCTCAATCAAAAAATAGATACAAAAAAAGAGTTCGCACTGATCTGCAACAGCGGCAGCCGTACACGGATCCTCGCTGATTTTCTCTCCAAAAAGCTTGGCTACAACGTCATCGACCTCAAAGGCGGCATCCGCTACGGTATGGGAAAAAACATCCCGCTTGAGTCCTATAAAGGAAAATAGAATATGGGAAGACCCAAAGAGCCCGGCAAACTTATCTGGTTCTTTATTATGCTGATCGTCCGGATCGCCCTGGTATTTGGGGTGATCGCGTTGATCGCAACGGGGCTCTGGGGAATTTTATATCTGATTTTTATTAGGTAGCCATTATTTCAAAAATACCAACAGATCGATATACTCCTCTTCAATCGTCTTCATATTTTCAAGCAGTTTGATCTCATCTGTTTTCGGGTTCTCCTTCAGATACTCCTGACGCCACTGTATCTCGTTGATCAACTCTGCCAAACCTGGTATAAGTTTTGCTTACTTAAAGTAACAACGACAGGAAATAATGCATGCAGTTTATTGATACCTTGCGGCTTAAAACAAAACTTATTGTCCTCTTTATCCTGATCAGTTCGGGTCTTGCACTCGTTGGTATTATCGGGTATTTCAATATCAATGCGATGAAAAAGAACCTGGATGATCTCTACTTTGGTTCGTTTATCCCGGTTAACGAATTGAACTCCCTGATCCGTATCTATCATGACGGTGTCGAAGTGACTGTCTATAAAGTCAAAGATGGCTCAATCACATCATTTGAAGCCTCTGAGAAGCTCTCCTACAGTCTCGATCAGATCAATCGTATCTGGAGAAGCTATGCCGAGCACTATAAAAGAAGTGATGAGCTTCTTTACGTAAACTATACTGACCACACTATCAAAGTCACCAACCGCTATATTCAGCGTATCATCGAAGTCTGCCATCTCAATGAAGATGTACATCGGCTTTCAACCAGAAAGATCTCTGGTATTGTCGAAAAGATGAAAACAGTTTTACTCGAGCTTCAAGGGTATGAGATGGATGTCGCCAGAGAGGAACGCAAACATCTGATCAATACTTATGAAAACACACTGGTACAACTTAACGTACTCTTTACACTGATCATGGGCGCTGTACTTTTCCTCTCTTTGGCCATGTTCAAAAGTATTCACACTGGTCAGAGTACACTGGAACGAACAACTGAAAAACTCAAGCAGGCCAATATTGACCTTGAAAAGTCTTCCTACACCGACAGCCTGACCGAGGTCTTTAACCGCCGCTACTTCAACATCATCTACTCACGCGAACTCAAACGTGCCAAACGCAATGGCGATTACTTCAGTTTTCTGATGATCGATATCGATTATTTCAAACGCTATAACGACACCTACGGGCACCTTGAAGGGGACAATGCTCTCAAAGCTGTTGCCGATGCAATAAATGAAACACTGCATCGTCCGGGGGACTATCTCTTCCGTCTCGGCGGCGAAGAGTTTGGTGTCATTATCACCGATACCGATCCGAAAAATTCAGAGATGATGGCAGAGAAGATCCGCCGTAATGTGGAAGCACTGAAAATAGAGCACAAAGAGAATGAGGCAACCAATGTCGTGACGATTTCAATCGGGCTGACCACCCTTATCCCGTCAGCTAATTTAAGTGAAGAGGTACTGCTCTCTGAAGCGGATGTCAACCTCTATAAAGCCAAAGAGAATGGACGTAATCAGGTTGCGTTAAGCACCTCTACTTTAAGGAAAAATGATCCGCAATCAAGAGGGGTCGCAATTTAGCCGCGATATCGCCTTGAAACTCCATCCACTCATCTTTATAAGTTCCCCCGCAGCCAAGCTTTCTCTTCCAACTCTTTAAAAAACCGGCTGCTTCACTCTTATCGAGAGAAAATGGGCCGACCAGTGTCACCGTTTTTCCTCTGCGTTTCTCTTTTTTGAAAACAAGACGATGCGCTTTAGGTGAAAGCAGCTCCTTGCTCTTTGACGCTTTTGATACTTCAACCTGCTGCCACTCCTCATCAAAGTGTGCACCGATCGAAAGATCGAGTTTTGTACCTCTACCCATCACTCCACTCCATTTTGAACGCCAAAGGAATAAAATCCCTTTGACTACGCTGTCCGCTAAGGTTCTAAAGCTTACCTCTTAAGAGGTAATACAAATTCAAAGAAATCAATTTTCTTTCTCTCCAAGATAGTTAAAGCGTGGTGTGCAGACACCATCGACATGCACATTTTCGGTAAACATTTTCAGAGGACGGACCCACAGCCCGCGCTCACCGTAAAGTGCCCGATAGACCACAACTTCCTCTTCCGTCTCAGAGTGTCTGGCCACATCTATCACTTCGTAATGATTTCCTTTATAATGCTGGTAGAGACCGGGGTTAACCACGCACAACTTTCTTGACAAGGTAGCTAATGTCCTCTTTATCATAACGACGGTTCATGACATCA
>JAYEMF010000035.1:0-12791 GCA_034717975.1 Campylobacterota bacterium | reverse complement strand
ATACGACCGGCAAAAGCATCGAGAAGTTCACGGTCATGCGAGACACAGATCACATTGCCATCAAAGTTGTAGAGCGCTTCACCCAAAGCGACAATGGCCTCAAGGTCAAGGTGGTTGGTCGGTTCATCAAGTACGAGGAAATTACCGTTTTCAAGCATCATTTTAGAGAGCATCATACGGTGTTTTTCACCCCCGGAAATGTTCGTTGCACTCTTCTCCTGCTGCTCACCGTTAAAGAGCATACGTCCCAGACAGTTACGGATCTCGGCGATCTCACGCTTCGGGTCATAGGCACGCAGCCACTCATACAGGGTGTCACTGCTCTGGATTCGGTCAGTCGTATCCTGTGGGAAGTAACTCGGCTCTACCGTTGCACCCCACTTAACCGTTCCGCTGCTTGGTTTCATCTCTTCCATGATGATCTTGCACAGTGTCGATTTTCCGACACCGTTGGCACCGATCAGCGCGATCTTTTCACCTGGTTCTACATGGAGGTTGAAATCTGTAAGTACAGCACCTTCACCATAGTCATGAGAAACATTGACATCCAGTGCTTCATCACCCATCTGGCGTTTCCCCTTGAACACAATGCTCGGGTCACGGCGGGATGAGGGTTTGATATCTTCGATATTTAGTTTATCCAGCTGTTTCTGGCGGGATGTTGCCTGTTTGGCTTTGGAAGCATTGGCGGAGAAACGGCGGACGAAAGCTTCAAGCTGCTCTTTCTCTTTCATCTTTTTGTCACGGTCCATCTCTGCCTGTTTTGCCATGACATTGGCCGCAATATACCAGTCATCGTACGTACCCGTAAACTCACGGATCTTCATATAGTCAACGTCAAGAATGTTCGTAACGACCGAGTTGATAAAGTGTCGGTCATGCGAGATAACGACCAGGGTACCTTCATGACGTTTGAGTTCATTTTCCAGCCAGCCGATCGTTTCGATATCGAGGTTATTGGTAGGCTCATCGAGGAAGAGGACATCGGGTTTCGGGTAGAGGACCTGCGCCAGAAGGACCTTGAATTTGTCAGAGGTGTCGAGTGTCGACATCAGGTCATGATGTTTTTCTGCCGGGATGCCGACATTTTCAAGAACTTTCGTGATGTTGACATCATACTCGTAGGTCGGATCTTCTTCAACACAGACTACCTCAAGTTCTGCAAGGCGGTTGTTGACGGCATCATCTTCAAAATCGCCCGTAGTGTAAAGCTCCTCTTTCTCTTTGATCGCATCGTAGAGGCGCTTGTTCCCAAACAAGACGGCATCGGCGATAGTGAACTCTTCAAAAGCATACTGATTTTGCCCAAGGACACCGACCTTCAGGCCAGGTTCAATAGAGATGTCACCCTCATACTCTTTGATCTCACCACTTAAGATCTTCAGAAATGTCGTTTTACCCGCACCGTTTGCACCGATAAGACCGTAACGTTTGTGACGGTCGAGCTTGAGGTTGATCTCGCTGAACAGCACACGGCTGCCGTATCGCATTGTTAATTTTGTTACTTGTACCATAGTTGTAATTCTCTCTGTGATGTTTAGAAGGCGTCAGAGGTGCCCTCTATTAATTTTCGTGATTATATCGAAGGGTTGGTGTCAAGGAGATAAAGGGCACCTCTAAAGATGCAAAACTACTCTTCTGCATTCCTCACTTTTGTAAATTTTATATACACGGCCAAACTGATCAGCAGCATCGAGACACCACCGACTATAAACATCGCATACATCAGTTTCTCCGGCTCGGTGATCGCAAACTTAAACACTAACATCAATGCTTCGATTGACAGGGCGATGATGATGGAACCCAGAAACCTGACCATTGTTTTATGCGGTCCGGATATATTGTGCTCTTTATGCCGGCCAAGCACCTCCTCTTCTATTAATGTCTTTGCCAGATCAAAAATAGCGAGTGCCAGTGTCAGGAGGATCGTCGCTTCAAAGACATCTTTTATCTCAAAATGTGTAGGTGTTATCTCATGAATAAAAAAGCTCTGTACTCCCTTGAAAAAGAGCAGCAGTGCCACGGCAATAAGCGCCAGTGAAAAGCCTGCATACGAATACTTGAACAGCTTGCTGAAAAATATGTCAAAAATGTTTTGACGCGATATCTTTATAACCTCATCAAGCGACATATCCAGACAGGCTACATATTTAATATCGCCATTCTCATCAAAGATAGGCTGAGAAGCGGTTACCGTCAACTCCTGCGTTATGAGTGACGGATAAGGGTCGGTTATGGTACATCGCCCTTCGCGCACCGCACGATAGTAGTAAGCCCGGTCTGCACGGATCTTTCCGGCATCATCATCTATCTGTCCGTCTGCTGTAAATGTCGGTGTGATCTGAACACCGCGGGTATCTAAAAGATAGACACCCTCACAGTTTTCAAGATCAGCTTTGATCTTTAAAAGACGGGGCATGATCATCTCTTCTGAGAGTGATGGCAACCGGTTGGGAATATTTTTTGAAAAGAGATAACAGAAATAGGCCCTCGCCTTTGTACGACCTTCGGAAAAGTTTTGAATATCTGATGCGACCATTAATAACCGACCTTATTTAAAATCATCAATACTATACCAGAAAAGTATTACTAAAATATCTACTCAGATGACTCCCATGGTAATTCAAAACTCACCTCTGCTTAAGGTGTACGCTCAGTCATTCCTGCGAAGGCAGGAATCTAAGCCTCAAATACTCAAGATTCCTGCCTTCGCAGGAATGACGGCATGCGCTATTTTATATAAATCTTAGTTTTGATTTACCGTGGATGACTCCCCGCACTGCTGGCAATAAGGAAGTCCTCTGATCGTCATCTCTCCGCATGACTTACAAGCATCCAACAGTTTCTCCCCGCAAAACGGACAATGCGGCTTTGAATAATCCACTTTGAAAGTACAGCGCGGACACTGTGAAAAGGAAATAATCTTTTTAATGTTCTTCTCACTGCCGATTTTTTTGTGCCTGATGGTACGTTTTTGGATGAAATAGATGAGCACGCCAAACACAAGGACAACCGCTGCAATAGCCAGATAGTTCAGGATAGAGAGCAGTCCGACGGAGACAAGGTAGTCGATGATCTGCCGCAGCAGAGTCTTTGGCATGACATGGTAGATAATATAGATGGTGTACCAGATCAGTGGAAGTGCGAGGATCAGCGAAATGTGTGTGCTTATGATCTTCACAATCGGATTATAGTGTTCACCCCGTAACTCCTTACGCTTGCTGCGATAATAGAAAAATCCAAAGACAAGAAGCAGCGGCAGGACAAAGGTCAATACATGAGCAAACTCTCTGAAAGGCTGCCAAAACTCATAAGACTCTTTTGCCACTTTGAACGCCGCTTTATTCCTCACCACATAATCACGATATTCACGGTAACCATCCAGCGTTGTCACTGAGGGGATAGCCGCTTTTTTCTCATTTAGTTTTTTATTGTCTGAATTAAGCGCTTCATACTCATCTTTTGCACTGCGCAGGGCATGATTGTTCGGCATCAGGGCGATTCGTTCAAAGAGCCGGGTGTTGTACTGCTGGGATATCACCCTGAGACGTTTGTTATTTTGCGTCAGTTTATCATCAATGGCACGGATACTTTTGAGACGCTCTTTAAAGTGAGCTGTCTGGCTGAATCGGCTGATCTTCTGACGCAGTTCTTCGCAGTGCGGACTGACCTGCTCTTCAAAAGTATATTTACGGTAACGTACAACATCACCAAATCCGCTGTAACTTGTTTTTGGTGCATCAAAATGGTTACTGCAGCTACTCGGGTAATAAACATAGTGGCTAGGTGATTTGGCCGTTTCACCCTCAATGCCGACCATCACATTGGAGAAGATAAAGATATCCAGAACGATCAGTAAGAGGACAGAGAGTCCGGAAAGCGGTTCATTTTTAAAGGAGAGCAGATCACTCTTGAGGATTTTGGTTTTATCGAACAGTTTCCACATCATCTCCCCTTTCTCTTTTCACTTCCCCAAGCCATGTTATTACTCTCCCCTCTCTCCTCTTCACGCTTTCCCCTTCCCTCTTTCCTAATTAGCCGCAACAGCGTTTATATTTCTTCCCGCTGCCACACGGGCAGGCTTCATTACGCCCTATTTTCGTCTCGAACAGTGTTCCCTGATCGTAACGCCACTCCCCCTCCTCTTTCAGAAAAAGGCTCTTTTCATGATGGAGTCTGATCTCACCGTTTTCACGGTAATACGCTTTGAACTCGACCATTCCCGTCTCATCCTCGGTGGCTTCATCGACGATCTCGAGTTTGATCCAGTCACTTTTCCGGGCAAATTCGCCGATAAGTTCTGCATCTCCCTCATAACGGTTTTCACACGTAGTCGTCTCTACCAGGTAAGCACCTGCTCCGGTTGCATAGGCACTGTAACGAGAGCGCATCAGTTCCAGTGGCGTGGCTGCTTTTGCACTCCCGTTAATGAACCTGCCGCAGCAGAGTTCAAACGGCTGACCGGAACCGCATGGGCACTTCATGATGTGATCATCATTTTTGTCTGACGCGCGATTTCAAGCTCCTCGTTGGTCGGCACCACCAGTACTTTCACTCGGCTCTGATCAGAATGAAGCTCCATGACACCACGCTTATAGGCACTGTTTTTATCCGGATCAAGCATAATCCCAAGCCCATCAGACAACCCCTCACAGGCAAGATTTCTCATCTCAACCGAATGTTCACCTATCCCTCCGGTGAAGACAATAGCATCTACGCGTCCCAAAGCTGCCGTATAGGCACCTATATATTTCTTGATGCGGTAACCCATCATCGCCATAGCCGTTTTGGCCTGTTCATCTCCCGATGCCGCCGCTTCAGTGACACTGCGCAGATCGTTTTTCCCGCTGATCCCCTTCAAGCCGCTTTGCTTGTTCAAAAGCTGATCAAGTTCATCAATACTCATCCCATATTTACGGGCAAGATAAAACAGGATTGCCGGATCAAGATCACCGCTGCGTGTTCCCATCACCAGCCCTTCAAGCGGTGTCATGCCCATCGAAGTATCAATGCTTTTTCCAGCTTTGATGGCTGTTGCACTCGCACCGTTGCCCAGATGCAAAGTGATGAGATTCAGTGACTCCGGCGGTTGATTGAGATACTCCGCTGCACTTTGAGCGACAAAAGCGTGGGATGTTCCATGAAAGCCGTAGCGACGGATATCTGCCTTCTCATACAGTTCATACGGCAGTGCATATAAATAAGCGTGTTTGGGAAGCGTCTGATGAAAAGCCGTATCAAAAACTGCGACCTGAGGAAGCGTTGGATTAACACTTTTTGCTACACGAATACCGGCAGCATTGGCCGGATTGTGTAAGGGGGCAAGCGGCGAGAGTCCTTCAATCACCTGCAAGACTTCATCATCAATAAGTGTGGGTACGTGAAATACCTCACCGCCATGAACGACACGGTGTCCGATTGCATCGAACGAACCGAAACCGGCCTCTTTTAACATCTCCTGCATCATCTCTAAACCAACCTGATGATCAGTAATACCACACACTTTGGTGACCGGTTCTGCATCACTGCTTTTAAGTGTCGCACGCCCGCTGATTTCACCGATCTGCTCGATCAGTCCCGATGCCAGAACACGTTCATCTTCCATCTCAAAGAGCTGAAATTTTATCGAAGAGCTGCCGGAGTTGAGCACTAGAATTTTCATTTCTCAATCCCCTGTGCCTGAATGGCCGTAATCGCAACCGTATTGACGATATCGGCCACAAGACAGCCGCGGCTAAGGTCATTGACCGGTTTTTTCAGACCCTGCAGTACCGGCCCGATCGCCACAGCACCCGACGAGCGTTGAACAGCCTTGTAGGTATTGTTCCCCGTATTGAGATCCGGGAAGATAAAGATCGTCGCCTTGCCGGCCACATCACTTTTTGGCAGTTTTTTCTTAGCCACACTCGGTTCAATCGCCGCATCATACTGGATCGGCCCCTCTATAAGCAGGTCCGGTCGGCTTTTTTTAACGATCTTCGTCGCTTTGCGTACCTTTTCAACATCATCGCCGGTTCCCGAATCCCCCGTCGAGTAAGAGAGCATAGCGATCTTCGGATCGACGTTGAACATCCCTGCCGTTTCCGCTGATGAGATCGCGATCTCGGCAAGCTCTTCAGCATTTGGATCCTGATTGACCGCACAATCACCATAGACCAGCACACGGGTATCCATACACATAAAGAAGACACTAGAGACAATGGAGATCCCCGGCCGGGTCTTAATGATCTGCAGTGCCGGACGGATCGTTTCACCTGTCGTATGGATCGCTCCCGAGACCATTCCGTCCGCATACCCGAGATGCACCATCATTGTCGCAAAATAGGTCAGATGCATCATTGCATCTTCTGCAGTATCCCGTGTCAGACCTTTGGCTTTACGAAGTTCATAAAATTCATCCGTAAACTTCTTCATTAACGGTGATTCATCCGGTTTAATAATCTCGGCACGGCTGATATCAAGACCCAGCATCGCACTTTTATGGGCGATCTCTTTTGGATCACCGAGCAAAACGATATCGACCACATCACGGCGGAGCAGAATCTCCGCAGCCTGCAGGATCCTGTCATCAGCACTTTCAGGCAGGACGATCTTTTTACGCACGGACCGCGCCTGTTCAAACAGGTTAAACTCGAACATACTTGGCGTAACAACATTACACGAAACGGTATTTAGCTTGCTCTCGACCTGCTCTATATCGACGTGAGTATTGAAAAGCCCCATGGCCAGAGCTATCTTACGGTCACTGTGCGGCCTGATCCTGGAGGGAACTTCATCTACTGCCACGGCTGTCGTATAGGTATCGGTTTCAATGCTGAGGATCGGAATAGGAAAATAGTTCAATCCCTTAAAGAGCTTCATAACCTGCTTCCTGGGAGAGAGACCTCCCGTTAGTAAAAGACCGGCAATGTGTGGATATTTTTGGGAGTAGACAGCGGCCAGTGAAGTGATGATGATGTCTGCACGGTCACCCGGTACAATGATCAGGTCACCCTCCTCAATATGAAGCAGATAGTTTTCAAGTGTCATCGCAGCGATTTTACTCTGTCGGACTTCACGTGAAAGATCTTCGGGAGCACCATAGATATGACGACAATCCAGTGTCTGCATCACCTCCCCTACCGACGGACGGTCAAGCTCCTCAACTTCCGGAAGCAGATAGACCGGCCTTCCTGTCTCAGGCGGTTTTTGACTGATTTCATCAAATGCCTTCTCATCGATCCTGTTGACAAACGTAGCGAAGTGATTGACCCCCGCCCGACGGTTCACCTGCTCTTCAATCTGAATCTCTTCTATCAGTTCCGAACTCTCTTTCTCTTTACCATTCAAAATACTTATATAGGGACTGTTAAAGTTTTTTGCAAGAAGGTGATTGATATCAAAATCAAAAATCGCTGTAAAACTGATACGGTTCAACCCCTCGCAGATCACAAAATCATAATTACGCTCAAGCTGTTTAAACTTTTTGATCAGAGTCTCAACCACCTCTTTTCCACGGCCGTCGGCCACCATCGACTCAACCTCATCAACCGTAAACCCATAGGTATCTTCATAGGGCATATCGATTGAAAAGTGCTCTAGCATAAAGACGGTATCGCAATCAGGCTTCTTGTCACACTCTATAACCGGAGAAAAAAAGGCGATCTTGTCAAGCCGACGTTTGAGGAGCTCTGTCATCCCGACCGTCACAAACAGACTTCCGGCCATCGGTTCAAGCGAAGCGATATAAAGGCTTTTTATTTTCATGAATGGTTCCAAAAATATAGTTTCTTCACTATTCTAATATCTTTCCGATAAAATTGGCGTATTATTTTGTTACAAGGAGTCGTAACATGACGCAGATCTATGTAGGCAACATCCCTTTCACCCAAACGGAAGAGGAGCTTAGGAGACTCTTCGAACAGTATGGCCAGGTCACCTCGGTCAACATGATCAATGACAGGGAAACGGGACGACAGCGCGGATTTGGATTTGTTGAGATGCCTAACGACGATGAAGCCGATGAAGCCATAAAAAAACTTGAAAATTATGAAATTGACGGCCGGCATATCTGTGTCAACGAAGCCCGTCCGAAAGAGCCTCGACCACCGCGTGACACCTGGTAAACCCATCTTCATTGCAACTGCCTTTTCAAGCGCTCTGTAAACCTTTTTTTTCTATACTTCTCACATGCAAAACATGATTTCCGACAACTCCCTTATCTTTACTGCCGCTGGCATCATAGCCGTACTTATTCTCATCATTTTTCTCATAAGTCGGCTGCGCAAACGATCAAAAAGAGTCCATGCCCAGGAAAAAGTCAAGCGTATTGAGAAGTTTAAAGATGCCATTGCAGACGATGAAAAAGCAAGAGTAGATGAACAAGCTGCTCTTAGAGAAAAACTGCTGCAGATGAGCAAAAAGGCCTTCAAGCATTATACAAAACAGAGGGGTTATACCTACCAGGAGTATCTTGATGTCGCTTTTGGCAGAAACAAGAAACCTGCAAATCTTTTCTTTTTCGAGATCGAAGAGCAGCGAAAGCTCAACCATTTCAATGTCACAAAGGCAAAACTCTCCGATGAGACAATCCAGCAGGTATCTGATGAAGAGCTGCAAAGCATCGAACGTAAATATCCCTATGGCACAGCCCTGCAACTCACAGAGAATCCGACCGCTATCGACATCCTGAAGCATGAAATCGGTGAAGCAGCAGCGGCTGAGCTCAAACGCCGGGGTCTGCTTTAGTAAATACTTAAAACTGCCGATATTGCTGCTAGATAGAAGTCTCTCAATTGATGTGGCTTCACAATCAATAAAGGAGTCAGCCATGAATATCTCAGCATCATTTTCAACCATGAACCTTCATACAAATTACACCTCTCTTCAAACCAATAAAAGCGAGAAGGGTAATGATAAGCAGTTGAGTTTTCAGATGCAGGAGCAGTCGTTCAGCTACAGTTACACCTCGTTTGAATTTCAAAGCGGTATTGCAGATAACAATTTTCAGGCTGATTACGAGGAGTTCCAAAGTTTTCTGGAGGGTATTGGCTATAACGGCGGACCGATCGCCGAACTCTCACAGGATGAAGCTGCCGAGCTTGTCTCGGAAGATGGTTTTTTCGGAGTCACCCAGACCTCTGAGCGGATCGCCAACTTTGTGCTTAACGGTGCCGGCGACAATGAAGACCTGCTGCGTGCCGGACGGGCCGGTATCTTACAGGGGTTTAATGAAGCCGAAGCGATGTGGGGAGGAAAGCTGCCCGACATCAGCTACCAGACCATTGAAAAAGCTGTCGAGATGATCGATATGCGTATGCATGAACTTGGCTATAGCATTATTACTGAAGAGATTTAATCTCTTCAGCACGTCAAATGAGCTAAGCCCATTTGACTACGCTAGCCACTGTGGCACTCAAGCTTGCCCTTAATCCGGTTATACCTAACCGGAGATCATTCGGGAGACGATCCCTTTTTGATCCTGGTTATCCGCGACGAACACCCCGGCAATGTGCATTATGACAAAACCTGCGACACCCCAGGCTGTAAGTTCATGGATCTCTTTAATGCTATGAGCGGTATCTTTAGTCAGTCCGATATCCTGATAGAGATAGATCACGATCCCGCTTATCGCCATAAAAGTCAACACCACATAGATAACCTTGTAGCCCAGGTGTACCAGTTTCATATGGGTATCTTCAGCGCTGTAGCCAAAGCCATCTTTTACGATCATGACCAGCCGCCACAGTACCAGCGCGGCAAACACAAAGCCGAGTATGATGTGCCACTCCCACATCGGGGCACGAACGGCTTTGGCAAGCGCCTTGGCCTGATCTGCCGTAACGACGATATCGAACTCGGCAAGTTTAGCCATCAATATCTCGGAGTTGGCCCGCCAGCTCAAAAAAGTTTTACGAAGAAAGAAAGTTCCCAGCAGTCCCAGAACAGTAATGGCGTGAAGCCAGTGCCAGATACGCAGCTGAAGTGAGTAGGTTTTCATGTGATATCCTTTAATAAAAAAATCGGGCGTGGTATGAAAAAGATTTTAACACATTATCTGTTACCATTCTACAATTTCTTATAAAACGAGCATAAAACAACATGACCTATCAACTCAAAGACGACTACATTGAACTCTACAAACTTATCAAACTTCTCGACCTTGTCGACAGCGGCGGTGAAGCCAAACAGCTGATCGCCAATGAGATGGTATTTCGAAACGGAGAGGTCGAGACCCGCAAGCGTGCCAAGATCATCGCCGGAGACACCATTACCATCGCTGATGTGACCATTGAAGTGACAGACTAGCCATGTTTAAACCGATGTCCCAACTGCTCCACGATGCCACTTCAGAAGAGATCATCAGCGCTATAACACTCGCTCTGGAAAACTCTGACGAGTCCCCGTTCTGGGTACAAAAAACAGTCCCTTTTCTGGAAGCTCTTCTCTCTGTTTTAGAGCCACTCAAAGAGCAGCAGCTTCTCTTTACTCCGGAAGGAAAACCGGTGGAAACACTCACCCCCGAACTGCTGCTTGGCTGGTGTGACCTTCTGAGTCTGAAAACCCTCGCTTTCACTTTGCAGAAAAGCAACGCCAGCGGCAGGCTCGAACGAACCGACTATGCCGCTGAAAAGAGTGCTGAGTACAAACACATTGATCTCGAACCACTCGGCTCCTATCTGAGCAGCTACACGGTTGACCTTGAAAACGAATCGCTTGATTTCCCCATCGCCAACTATAATCTTCATATCGGAATGACCGACGCGATCAAAAAGATGTTTTAATATATTAAGGGCGCCTCTTTGAGTATAATGTGTCATACTTGTTTAACAAAGGAAAGGGATGCAGAAACTGCTTCATCTTTTTATACTCACATCGATACTGACCGTATCAGCATACTCTGAAGAGATCGACAACCTGCTCACTGCCTACGAAAAAGCCTCTGAGCTTTCCAACAAAACCAAAGATGAAGCTGCCGGTAACCTCATCGTCTACACACGTGACGATCTGGAGCGGATGCAGGCCAATACCCTTAAGGACATCATCAAATCGCTGCGCTTTTTTCACTACGCAGAAAACCGGATGGGGCAGCCGGACATGCTCAATCAGGATCCCGTCACCTATTACAGTAAAAGCGTCAGGCTCTACCTGAATGACAATGAGCTGTATACACCCCTTGCCGGAAGCGGATTTGTCCATTTTGGCGACATGGAACTCGATTTTATCGACCATATCGAGATCTATGAAGGCTTCCCCTCTTTTGACTTCGGGATCGAACCGGCCACCATCGTCATCCGGCTTTACAGTAAAACCGCCGAACACGATGCCGGCGGACGCATCAGAGCACAGGGCGGAACCTATGGTGCCAACCTCGAAAGTGCCTATTATGCCGATGAGTTTGACGGTCTCTCTTATTTTGCCTATGCCAGCCGATATGACAATGAACGTAAAGAGTTCAGCCATGACGGTGAAACACTCAAACGCAATGCACGAAAAGAACGGGTTTTCGCTTCGATCGCTTCAGAAAACCACCGCCTCGACATACACGGTTACCATCAAAAAGGAGATGCCTTTTTGGGTACTCTAGTAGGGGCGACTCCGCAGGAGACTGCTACAAAGGCCCGCTATATCAGCGTTGCATCACATTCGACCTTTCAAGACAAAACAGTGACATTGGATCTCTCATTTCTTAATAAAACCGGTGAGTATGACTTTGATTACGCTCCAACAAATCCTGCATTAACCGTTCGTCCGGGAATTGGCACGCTTGCCCTCTACTCACTCGATCAGCAAAGCAAGGAGGACAGCTATACAGCCGGAGTCAAAAAAACATGGCATTTTGAAGAGCATACCCTAAGCGGAGGCATACAGTTTCGACATAAACATTTTGATTCGACCGATACCGATGCAGATATATATTTAATTGATCCGCCACCGCCGACTCCTTTCCCTTTACCTACCGATCAGCCCTACTATAGCGAAGACGTCTACTCCCTTTTTCTGCAGGATGAGTACAGCATCGATGAGCATCAGATGGTGACCTTTTCACTGATGGGACAGCATTATCATCGAAAGCAGAGCAGTGTGGATGATCAGGAGACCTTTCAGGGACGTCTGGGGTACATCTATACCGATGAGCACTGGGTAGCCAAAACCTTTCTCTCCCATCAGGAGTTTTCATCAGAGCCCTATATGACCACTTCAACGCAGTATGGCAATGCAGATCTTGACAAAGAGGCCTACTACTCCATCTTTCAGGAGTTTGCCTATCATACCGATACGACACTGACAAAGCTTGTTTTAGGGTACGGTAAAAATGAAGATACGCCGATCCTCGATGCAGATCCGGCCAGTCCCACCTATGGAAAGATGATAAACAGCGACAAAGATATATACGGCCACTCAGCCGCCCTCGAGCAGACCTTTTTCTTTCGGGAAAAAGACAAACTCGAACTGCAGATCAGCACATTTTTTCTCGAATCGCCTGTGCAAGATGGCCGTGACGCCCGTCATCATATGGGTGTCATCCGGATGTTAAACAGCTTCGGAAATTTTGACCTCTTCAATGAACTGATTATTCATGAAGGATACGCATATGTTTCCAACGGCCATGACTACAGTGCCGGTGTCCGCTATCATCCCACGAGGGACCTGACATTCAATCTCAAAGGGGAAAATATCTTTGACGACGGACTGGAGTGGGATTATATGGTCACCCCTGGCAACCGTGTCATAGTCCCTGTCATCGAGCGCCGATTCTGGGCTGGGGTGGAGTACCTGTTTTAATTTTTATATTTATGAAAGTTATATAA
>JAYEMF010000034.1:0-20698 GCA_034717975.1 Campylobacterota bacterium | reverse complement strand
TTACATACATGTCCGTGAGTCTGCGTTAGAACCTTGCCACCGTAGCCCTGCTACGCTGACAAGAACCTGCCTTGATCACGAAAATGTATGTAACGCTGATGATATCCAGGGTTTTTAGAGGTGCCCAAAACATATTCCTGTTGTTTTGACCAAAGACGAAGTGAAGCTTGTGTTAGCCAACTTGAGTGGTATATATGAGCTGATTATTTCCTTGATATATGGCTGCGGTCTTCGAATGCAAGAAGCATTAAGCCTGCGCATCAAAGATATTGATTTTGGGTTTGACAAGATATACATCTTTAACTCAAAATCAATGACAGACAGAACCCTGCCTCTGGATTTATAAAATTGAGATGAGATGATTTTAGCTACTCGGTAGCTAAACTAATACCTTTTGGTAGCTTTTTTTGACAGATCAGAGTCTAAGAAGTGGTTATTTCAGGGCTTTTACGTATTTTTTAGATGCTCCAGGAATAGAATGGACAGCTCATTTTTGTTTCTTTGCCCATCGATAGAGAAAACGTGTCGGATCAAGCTGCTCATCGAGTGCAGAACGGTTGATAAGATGGGCACTTAGCTGTTTTGCCAGATAGGGACCGAGGACAAAGCCATAACCGCCGACTCCGTTGATCATATATAAATTTGGATGGTATACGAGTTCCTCTTTAGGCACTTTGACACCCTTTAAAAGTTCCGGATGCAAATCGATGCTCTTGGCAGTATCGGCTATCCGTCCCAAAAGCGGAAGATAGTCGTTTGAACCCGAACGCAGCCCCACAAAATCAGCCACTACTTCGATATTTTCCAGTTTGACCGATTCCGTCGCTTTTTTGATCAGCTCTGCCCTGCCGGCATCCATGTCATAACGTTCATCACTCAATTGGGGATGATAGTGCACGTTATGTGTTGCACCGATGGCAGATAAGCCTTCCGGTGTCGTCGGTGCCAATGAGACCTGATGATGGATAATATGGGGGACGGTTGTAGTCGTACGGATATTGATACGATGGCCCCAGATGGCACGGAGTTTAATGTAAGCCTCATCCACTACCGGAATATAGGCACCTGTCGCCAGCACCACCTTTTCAGCCGTAATCGGGCCTACTCTCCACATCTCGCCAACACGCTCTATAGCCGTAATCTCTTCTAGGAAGAACTCGGCTTCATCAGAGAGTCTCTTACACGTCTTTTCTGTATCAACAACACCGCTATTCTTTATATAGACAGAAGCAAATGCTTTGGCTGCATCCTGAAGCAGTGCTTCACTCTCAGCCGGTACATCACCCACAGGGATATTTGTATGCGTTTTGAAATAGGCCACCTTCTCGTTATCGTCATCATATTTGGCAATATGAAGTTGAGGCGACAGCGTAATATGCTGGGGGAAATTATCTCTGAAAAAAGAGAGTGAATAGAGGTAAGCCTCTTCGATCAGCGCTTTAAGCGGACCGCCTTTGGAGATTTTAGGAGAGATAAATGCACCGGCCGCACCGCTGCCGCCCTTGGCGATCCCCTCTCTGTCAAACAGCGCGACCTTCAAGCCCGCCTGGGTCAGAAAGTGTGCGGTGGCAGTGCCATTGATCCCGGCACCGATGATGGCTACATCAAACACTGATCTCTTTGATATCTGCGATGGAAAGCAGTGATTTGTAGATCGAACCGATCAGTGCTTTACGGTTATCTTTCACCGCTTCATCTTCAGTATTGACCATGACATTATCGAAGAAGGCATCGAGTTGCGGTTTCAGGCCGAAGAGTGCATCCAGTTGTGCTTCATAGCTATCATAACTTTCTGCACTCACCTTCGCATACGCATCAAACAGTGCTGTCTCGTTCTCATTATCAAACAGGGCAGTATTAACAGACAATGCTTGAGAAAGATCAACATCTTTGGTGATATTTCCTACACGTTTAAAGGTCGAAAAGATCGTTGTAAAGGCCTCGCTCTGGACCATTGTATTGACAGCGGCGATCTTTTGATCGATAGCGAGCAGTTCACGTTCACCCGAAGCCAGAACCGCTTTCACGATTGATGGGTTGACCGCATAGAAACTATTGACACGCTCAAAGAAGAAAGTCTCCAGTTTCTCAAAATCGATGTTATCATACATGGCACCAAGTTTTTGAAGCATCGCACGCACATCGAAGGTCAGCTTATGTTCAAGTACAATTCGAACCAGTCCGTTAACCGCGCGACGCAGCGCAAACGGATCACGCGAACCGGTCGGAATCTGATCGATACTGAAAAGTCCAAGCAGGGTGTCAAGCTTGATCGCCATCGCCACAACTGCACTCAGACGGGTAGATGGCAGATCACTCTCTTCGCCATCAGGCAGGTACTGCTCTTTGATCGCCAGTGCTACTTCCGGTGTCTCACCAAGTGCTTCGGCATAGTAGTACCCCATCAGGCCCTGAAGTTCAGTGAACTCATAGACCATCTCACTCATCAGGTCCGCCTTGGCAATCTCTACCGAACGGTTAAGATGTTCTTTATTGATCTCATCACTGTTACCGTTCTCTTCCGCAATTTGTGATGCATAATCTTCAAAAAGAAGATGGGCAATGGAAGTCTCACGATTGATCTTGTCAGACAGTGTTCCCAGACCGTTCATAAAGACTACTTTTTCAAGTCCCTTGGTCGAGAGGCCGTTTTTCAGGTCGTTATCATAGAAGAAAAGTCCATCTGCCAGACGTGGACGCAGAACACGCTCGTTTCCTTCGACCACCTTTGAAAAATCATCACTCAACGCATTGGTGACCACAACAAATTTGTTGATCAGCACGCCATCTTTGAAGACAGGGAAATAGCGCTGATGCTCTTTCATCGAGGTAATAATGACTTCAGGAGGCAGGCGTAGAAACTCCTCATCAAAACTGCCAAGCAGTGCTGTTGGATGCTCGGTAATGGCGACGACCTCTTCGAGCAACTCTTCATCGATCTCAATGTCAATGTTATCACTCTGCTTAAGTGCTGCAAAATCATTCATGATCTTCAAACGGCGCTCATCAGGGTAAAGTGTTACTGCCCCTGCTTTGAGACATTCAAAATAGTGTTTTTCATCTTTTACTTCTAGCGCCTCAAAGTCTGCGATACGGTGAACGTAAGTAATGGCTTGTGACTGCACGCCAAACAGTGACATTTCCACCTGCTGCTGTCCCAGCATCACATTCAGCCAGCGGATCGGACGGATAAAACTCTCAGAGAGCGAACCCCAGCGCATAGACTTGCCGAAACTCAGACTTTTCACCCACTTTTCGATCATTGCCGGAAGCAGCGCTTCACTGGAACTTCCACTCACTGCTTTTTTATAATAGAGGACCTCTTTACCGCCTTTTTCGGCCCGGGAAATCTCATCGAGTGTCACGCCGCATTTACGGGCAAAACCTTCAGCCGCCTTCGTCGGTTCGCCATCTTTATATGCGATCGATACAGGCGCTCCGAAAAACTCCTCTTCACTGTCTTCTTGCTTGATCTTGAACTCACGGTGCCATAACACCAGACGACGCGGTGTATAGATAAACTCAAATTCACACAGCAGTGCATTCTCTTCGAGGATGTCACTCCATTTCTTCTCAATGTTTGGAAGTTCTTTTAGCAGGGGTACAGCCGGCAGCTCTTCGACGCCGATTTCGATCAAAAGTGGTTGAAGCATTAGTTATCCGTATATATTTAATATTAGTGTGGATTTTATCTATTTGTTGGTTAAAAAAAGATGAGTAAAACGCCCCAATTCTTAGAGAATTTTTAACCAAGACAGATTTACTCTGATTTTTGGTTTGTTGAAACTTTATCAATGTACAATTCTTGCATCAAACTCAAGGAAAGAATATGCCAAAGATCAACAAATACGTCGATATCGACACGGTAGAACGCGAAGCCAAAAAAGACCTTATCGACCGCCACTCTCCATTCATCACAGTTGCGGGTGAAGCTAAAAAAGGCGAGATGCTTGCAGTAAATGTAAAAATGGGTCAAGAGTACACTCACCCGGATGATTTCGATCACTTCATCGAAAGTATCACACTTTTCAACGGTGAGACTAAACTTGCTTCGGCTTCATTTGTACCGGGTACACTCGGTAATGAAAAATCTCACTGTGAAGTAACATTCAACATCCGCCCAATGGGTAAAAAACTCAACCTGGTCGCTCACGGTTACTGTACAAAACACGGAATCTGGGAATCAACTCCGGTAGAAGTTGAAGTTAACGACTAATTAATACGCCAAAAGAAGTAATTCCTTTGGCTGCGTTAATACGTGGTTTCGCTCGACGCGAAGTCCGCGTGCAGTAAACCGTACTTACCAATATTTCCTTTCCCACTAAACTCTTTTCAATCCATCTAAATCGTCATCACCGACCACTCGTCTGACTTCAGAGCTTCAGTCAGCAGTTCTCCCGTGTGTATCGGTTCTATCCCCATCTCTTCCAAAACATCTGTCACACCATAATCATCACTGCAGACAATACATGTGCTCGCTTGTACACCTGTGGCTAACACCTTTTTAACTTGCGCTTGGATCTCACTATCTTCTGCTACCAGTTTTATCGACGGTCCCCAGACCATCAGATGGGCTTCTTTCCAGTATTCGCGAGGCAAAATCACACTGCCGTAAAGCAGGGGAAGTTTCAGTGCCACTTCTCTGTCGGAACTGCTCCAGACAATAAGTAATTTCTCTTTTTTACTCATGTTTGTTCTTTGCTTCTTTACTTTTCTCTTTGATATCGCTTTTATGCAGTACCGGTTCATTATCTGCCATAAATTGAGAGGTCATTTTCCAGCTCTTCTCTTTTGCTTTACAGGTGTGATACTTGCTGTAGTAATAGCCAAGGCCATAAAGCAAGAGGCCCATAAAAAAACCGAAACCACCTACTGTTTCGACATCGATCTCCACATCGGTATAGAGATAGATAGAGAGTGATCGAACTAAAAAACCTGTAATAAACAGTCCAATAAGCTGATACGCGATAGATGAGAGGTACATAGATATCCTTTGTCTGCTAGCTATCTTATCACATCAGGTTCCATCCCTCTATTAAATAGCATTTTTATTTGAATTTAACACCTATTTATCTATACTCTCCTAATTATATCACTCCTGCAGCGGCAAAGGAATCTATTGCGATCTTTTCAAAACCTTCTTCTTCTGCAGAACCTGTACCGTCTCAAAGCGGTCGGGTATGACTATATCGATCCGATTGTCATCAACCACCGTGATGAGCAGACACTTCCTTCACAGCTTGGACCGCTTCACAGTATGATCTCCCAGTGCCATCTGTGCGACCTGAGTAAATCGCGTCGTCAGCCGATGAGCGGTCAGGGAAATCCAAAAGCGGATGTGATGTTCATCGATGCGTATGTCTCGCTGGCTGAGGATGAGAGCGGCGAGTACTATGTCGGACGCTCCGGAGGATCACTTAAAAAGATGATTGAGAATGTCCTGGAAATGCCTTATGAAGAGACCTATATCACCCATGCTGTAAAGTGCAAACCACTGGGTTCAAACAGACCATCTGCTTCGGAGTGGAACAGCTGTAAGTCTTACCTCTTCAAGCAGATCGAACTGGTTGCTCCACAGATCATCGTACCTTTAGGGCCGGAAGCGTATCGGCTGGTCTGCAATGATGAAGGCAACTTTGATCAGGTACGCGGACAAAAAATCGAATTTGGTCGGGCCACGATCATTCCTATCTATCATCCCACCTTTTTACTGCGCAATCCATCCCTGCGCCAAACAACCTTTAACGATCTTCAAATTATTAAGAGTGCCCTATGAAACCTATCTTCTATCTCCTGCTGTTAATGCCTTATCTGCTTCTTGCGGAAAGCTTTTTAGTCTCTTCCATACCGCTTCCAAAGAGCTATGTCCAAAATATGGATCCCCTGCCTTGTGATGAAGCCTGTCTGAATGACCTCATCATCCATGAACAGATCTTCAGCTTTCTGGCACATGCACAAGGGAGGATTGAAGACCCTGAACTCAATGATGTACGGCTGATCTACGTCACTGTCTTTAATCTGGGTGCCGCCAGAGAGAGCAGTGAGCTCAAAATCGCTCTTCTACTGCCACACCGTGTCATCGGCCGATATGCCTTTTCGACAACAAACGCCGTTTTTGCCTATATGCTTGCCAAAAACCGGGCCTTTGAAGTCCGTACCTTTCAGATCGAAGATGAGAGTATCGAGAGTATCGACCATGCGCTTAGAGATATGCAAGAAGATGGTTTTTATTATGTCATCGCCCCTGTCACCAAACAAGGAGCGACACATATTGCGCAGATCGACCCCGATATGAGTGTCTATTTTCCCACTATCAATCGCAAAGATATCTCAGGAGCATCTCCATCCCTCTATTTTGGCGCTATTGACTATCGTGCCCAGATCGACACCCTCCTTCAAGAAGCCGTCTCTCCGCTTGTCGTTTTTTATGACCAGTCAACGCTTGGCAAAGAGCTCCATCAATACACCCGGGAGAGCTTTGTCACTGTAGATGAAAATCCGACTATGTTCTTGGAAACTGATGACGAAGCCATAGAGAAGGAGGTCTTCAGTTATGCCATTGGTCGTCAAACTTCAAATCTCGAATATCAGCTCAAAGGAAATCAAAAGATCCAGTACGGAAGCTTTGTACTCAATACACCGATTGTCAAAAGCGGTATGGTCATGTCTCAACTGACTCTTTATGACGCCAATGCCACCAACGTACTTTCTACTCAGATCAATTATGATCCGATCATCTTCTCGATGACACAATACCATGACCGAAAAGAGATGGTCATTGCCAACTCGATCGGCCACAACAACAACATCCTTGTAGAAGCGAACAGCCTTTTGAGCAATGACATCGTTTATGACTGGATCAATTATGCCACTACTGTTGGAACAGACCTCTTCTATCACCTCATCACGCGAAGTGATCGTGAATATGACCTGCCTCTAGAGATGAATCAGATTGAGTATCCTATCAGCTTGGTCAAACCTTCTCTCTCACGCTTCCTGGCCTATACACCGACAGACATGGAAGCGGATGATCCGAATCCCTGAAAGATCAGTCCTGCAGTCCAATATAGAACTCCAATAGAGCTTTAACATGGTAGTTTGGCCTAAAACCATGCTTGTCATCATAGGATACGATCGGCTGCACCCTGTAAACGATATATTTGCGTGAGGCCTGCTTACTCCAGTTAACACCCACTGCATAAGTATAGACACCACGTTTTCGAACGTATCCATCCTCATCTTCAGGCTGCTCCTTGGTACACCCATAAGCACCTATATAAGGTGTCATATTCCCATATTCACCCATCGAAAAACTCACAGCCGGCTGAATAAAATACTCCATGCCGTCTATTCGGCTTTGTGAGGAACGCTGTATTAAGAGTGAAAACATCTTATTATCTTCGATACGACGTTTAAACTCCAGATTGGTCCACTCTTCATACTCTACTTCCAGTGAGTACTTAAAGGTTTGTGAGGGTTCAATCAGCCATTTGTCGAACAGTGCCTTGTAACTTAATCTCAACTTTGTATAGGGATTTTTAATCCCGGAAAAACCGACACGGAACTGGCTGTCAATCACATCAAACATTTCAAGAAGATTGTCCGTCCCCAATGCAATACTGTTATCCCGTTCCTGGTCTGTTCCTTCAAGAGAGATATCTGAACTCTGTTTTGTATCATCCCCGATGATGAGATCCAATTTGTCTTTTGTCCGTGGTATCTTCACCCTGGCTGTAATACTGTGGATATACTCATTCTCATCTCGATGATGGTAGACATAACCACCGCGTAAGCGTACGTAACTTTCATTGGAGATATCCAGAAAACTGTCATTGATGGTCTCTTCATCGAACCACTGTGAGATAAGATAGGTTTGTTCGCCTTTACGTTTATTTCGAGAATCCAGCTGCTTGGGCAACGTATCTTTCCCTTTATGGGATGAGACAAACTCCTTTACCGTCACCTTGTTTTCTTTGGTTATGGCTTTCCCCAGAAAGGTCGTGCCATTATTATCTTCACTGACACTCCTGTTTGTATCTGTCGGCTCTGTACCGTTCTCATCATCACTGAACAACCAGTATAAAGAGTAATCAATCCCTGAACCAATGACAATGACCGTACTCGTTCCATACTCCTGTACTGTATCCATCCCCGTTAGGAAATCACGATAGTAGAACCAGTTGGTGCCGTTGATATCTTCACTTTGTGAACTATTGAGGTCGAATGGTGTCAATGTAATGTTTTGATCTTCGACCATTGACAGGTTTGTATCTCTGTAAGTTTGGTTATTGTCACTAAAAGAGCTGTTTGTATCAGGATTGGAAGGATCAGCGTATAGAGAGAAAATGGCAAGGACAAATAGAATGAGATATCTCTCTGGTTTCAAATTCTATTCCTTATTACTCAAACAGTTCGAGAAACCCTGATGGGATGGCAGACACTCGTTCACCCTTCATGCAGGCGAGGCGTATATCCATCGTAAAAAGCTTTTTCATTGAAGCAACTTCAAAAACCTCCTGTCTCAGTAAAAAAGAGGCCTTTTTGCGTTCTCTCATCGTTGTCTGTATCTGCAGTGTCTGACCAAATTTTCCCGAACCGACAAAATCAGCATCAATATGTTTGGCCACAAAGTGGTACTCACCCTCTACGGGAGAGCGTCCGACAGAGAAAAAGATCTCTGAACGCGCACGCTCACAGAAGTTTAAGTACATCGAATGATAGACGATGCCACCCAGGTCAACATCTTCATAATAGACTCGTACATCATGGTAGTGAACAGCGCTTTTCATTGCATCAATCATTCAGATCAATCACCTCGGTAACTTCCAGTCCAAATCCACTCAATCCAATAAAATCATGCTCTTTCAATGTACTGATAAGACGCATATGCCCGATCCCAAGGCTTTTTAATATCTGGGCACCAACGCCATACTCTTTCATCGATCCACCCTGCTGGTCAGGATTGTTGATGAAAAGAAGCACACCACTGTTTTGCTTAAGGTAGTCGATGGAGTCGATCAGGTGAGTGTATTTATGCTGATTTAACAGCAGGTCCATATCGGGAATGATATTATGTACTTTTACATTTGCCCTGTCACCAGCACTGTAGAAGACAATCGCCGTATGCTCATGCTTTTCATGATCGATATAAGTATGTTTTTTGACATTGACACCGAAAAACTCGATCTCCTCTTCGTTGATAGCCTGGACCAGTGTCTCATTGGCAAGTCTATACTCAACAATGTCAGAGATATAGACGATCTTCATATCGTGCTCTTCGGCAAAACCGACAAGATCATCACGACGGGCCATCGTTCCGTCCTCTTTCATTATCTCACAGATAACAGCCGATTCAGCCAGACCGGCAAAACGGCACAGATCAACCGAACCTTCGGTATGCCCGGTACGAACAAGCGTCCCGCCATCTTTTGCGATCAGGGGAAAGATATGTCCAGGCTTGACCAGTTCATTTGGATGACTAAGCGGATTGGCAAGAATTCTAATAGTCATATCACGCTCAGCCGCAGAGATACCTGTTACTGCAGCAGTCGCATCGACAGAAACCGTAAAAGCGGTCTCATGCATGGAGGTATTTGAGCTGACCATTGGCGTCAGATCTAAACGCTGGGCGATCGTCGTATTGATCGCGACACAGATCAAACCTTTGGCATGAGTCGCCATAAAATTTACATGTTCCGGTGTCGAGAAGTTCGAAGCATAAACCAGATCACCCTCATTCTCACGATCTTCGTCATCCATCATGATGACCATTTTTCCTCTTTTGATCTCTTCGATCGCGTCTAAAACTCGTTCTATAGCTGTCATTTATTCTCTCTAATACTTTAATTAAGGAGGATATTATAGTGAAATAATCTGCCAACTATCTAAAAGTGCCTAAACCTGCTTTTTTGTCTTGACAAAACAAAGAGTTTTGACTATAATTTCGGCCTCTTAAACAGATGTTTATGAGACGTGATGGGGTATCGCCAAGCGGTAAGGCATTGGTTTTTGGTACCAATATTCGGGGGTTCGAATCCCTCTACCCCATCCACACCATTTTGTTTAGAACGTAATTTGAACAAAGTCCAAATTATTGCGCTAGACGCTATGTCACTAAAGCACAAAAATTCTTTCGGAATTTTCGTATCGCGGAATAGAGCAGTTCGGTAGCTCGTCGGGCTCATAACCCGAAGGTCACAGGTTCAAATCCTGTTTCCGCAACCAGAGAAACGTTAAGAAAATAACAACTGCTTGTTGTTTTTAGTTTCGTATCCATAGTCGATGTACAACGTACCGACGTCGGAGTCTGTTTTTTAAATGATGGGGTATCGCCAAGCGGTAAGGCATTGGTTTTTGGTACCAATATTCGGGGGTTCGAATCCCTCTACCCCATCCACCCTCTCCAATGTCGCGGAATAGAGCAGTTCGGTAGCTCGTCGGGCTCATAACCCGAAGGTCACAGGTTCAAATCCTGTTTCCGCAACCAATCACACACTTTTGACTTTTACAATACAAAACCTGGATAGATAATCATGAATCTTTACGTTGACGGTGATGCTTTTCCAAATCTTCTCAAACCAATTTTACTTCGCTCCATTGAACGACTTGCACTGCCGACATACGTTGTATCAAACAAACGCATCAGTATTGGAAAATCAGCACATGTAACTTACATCATCGTTGATGAAGGTGCCGACGAAGCGGATCATCGCATTGTCGAGATGGTTAAAAAGGGTGATCTGGTCATTACGGCAGATATTCCGCTGGCTGATCGCGTCATAGCAAAACAGGCCCATGCCATCGACCATCGCGGTGAGCTTTATAGTGTTGATAATATCAAACAGTACCTTGCTATGCGTAATCTCATGGAAGAGATACGGGACAGTGGTGAGATGACCAAAGGTCCAAAAGCTTTCAGCCAAAAAGATGCTCACGAATTTGCCAATCAACTCCACCGATTTCTGACAAAATATTGCTAAAATACTATTTTCTACTATAATTCGTAAAAATTAAAATAAGGAAGTCATTATGTGCGACTTCAATAATCTGGATGATAGTGCCAAAGAGGCGTATCATAAACAACTTTCCGAGTCTGCCGAAGCCTTTGGCGGAAAAAACTTTTTCCTGCAGCTCCTTGAGGCCATCCGTAAGACAAAGCCCCACCCTCTTATGGCTAAAAACTCTGAATTCCGTTTCTCTCGCGGTGCGATCAAATGGGACAAGGTTATCTTTAATGATAAACTCACACTTCTCCTGAAAGAGCGTGTACATGAAAGTGAACGTGGAAACCTTCTTCCCGACAAAGCAGATAAACACTACAAAAAAGTTTTAAACCTTGTTCGTACACTTAGCCCTATTACCTTTAATGTGGTACCTAAAAACCTGAAAGATGGTGACGGGTTCACCATCCGTGCATTCGATAAAATTGATGAAAACAGAACTCGTCTGAACCCTCTTTTTGATGCCATCTTCTTCTGTTCGGTCGACACGGTCAAAAAAGTACTCAACTACGAGCCAAAGAAATAACTATGGACGGGAGACAGCGTAAAAATATCAGAAGTGGGATGAGTGTGGCCATTGTCCTCAAACAGGATCAGGATACCGGCCGACTGACAGATGGGATTGTACGTGATATCTTGACGAAGTCAGCCACCCATCCTCACGGCATCAAAGTACGTATGATGAGCGGTGAAGTGGGACGGGTAAAAGAGGTTTATTAGTAATTCTGCTTAGAGATTGCTAAGCGTCAATAAAAACAATATCACTTTTGACCGGATTGAACATCAGCGATCTATAGTCTGTTCGAAACTGAAAATGGAAACTGTTCGGTTTCAGGTTCTTTAACATAGAGGTGTTGTAATAGTTGGCATTCGAACACTTTCCAAGGTACAAGAAGGTAAAGAGCAGTTTCAACTGCGGGTCTTCAAAAGTCTCATGCGGCTGGGTCAGAAAAGTAAGGCCGTATTTCTGTAAATTTATCAAGTTGAGCGTATAAAGCAAAAAATCCTCAAATTTGGTGTAAAAGGCATCCAGTTGGGCAATTTCATGAAAAATGTAGTAGTAGTTATCCAAAAGTCCGCGCTTCTGAAGCATTTTTGAAATTTCACTTTTAACATCCCTTTTATTGGTAAAAAAGCTTGGATCAACTGCCATATAGATATTTTCTTTTCTATCTATAGCCTCTTGAAGCTCTGCATTAAATGCCTCGTTCTCTTCAAATTGCATATAAAAGAACCGCCCGCTTGATTTAAAACGCTCTTCAACAGCATCGACATCGGGATTGGAAAAATCAAGATAGAGTGTCGGTACGCCACTATCTATGACAAACTCTCGTATCACATTGGCGAGATGTGTTTTACCTGAACCCTCTTCTGCCAGGATAAGCGTGTTTTTATAAAGTGTTCTCTCATTCAGTTCAAGCGGTGCAATACTGCTTTTAAATTGTCCAATTTTTTTCTGCATAAATAGTCCTAAAATATATTTTACAGAAGTATATCGTATCATCTTCATAATGTTCTCTTTTCTTTACGCTAAGATACTCTTATGAATAGCAATCCTTTACTGAAACACCTTAACAAGATCATCATTGTACTAATCTCGACTCTCCTTGTTGTCATGGCTTTTATCTCTCCGTTTGATCAAAAAGGCAAAGAGAACGTCGATAGTTCCTTTACCCAGGCGATGGTTGTTTTTGGTACAGCCAAGGCACTCAATGGCGTAATATCGCTTGCACAGGGGACTGAGGTCGGACCGCCCGGGGTAACCGTATCGATTGGCGAAGTCCTCGATCCTATCAATGATCTCGTTGAGCAGTTCTCCTGGATTATGTTAGCCAGTATGACTTCGCTTGGTATTCAGAAGATCCTAATGAATATCGTTACCGGGACACTCTTTGATTTTCTGTTTGTTGCCACCTTGCTGATACTCAATATCTGGCTTTTTTATCGCTTTAAGAATGACAATCAAACGCGTGACCTCTTTTTCAAACTTGCGATCGTACTCGTATTTTTACGCTTTAGCATTCCGATGATGGCAATCATCAATGAATATACATACACCAATTTCGTACAGCAGGAGTACAATATTCAGGAACTGGGTGACAACATCACCATTATTTCTAAAAATGTCCGTGATATAAATAATGAGTCTTTGCCTGGCTCTGAAAGCTATAAAGCAGAGCAGTCTCAAAATAACAAATCTATGTGGGATCTGATAAGCAGCACATATAGTGAATATACAAAGATATTTCAATCTGAGTTTTACAAGAAGAAAATCGACCGATACCAGCAAGCAGCCGAAAAAGCAAGCGAACACATTATTCAGCTGATAATAGCATTTGTCTTTCAGACGATTTTCTTTCCGCTGATCTTTCTTTTTCTACTCTATCAGCTTATCCGAAAAGTATTTGCTTTCGGGAAATAAAAAGTTGCACTATAGCTGGTTACTCTCCCCAAAGGGTCACTACGATCTCACGGCTTGAGCTATGATCTCGATGTTCACCCAGATAGACCCCCTGCCATATACCAAGGTTTAAACACCCATTCGTAACGGGAACCTGCACAGAGCTACCCAGTAGCGAGCCTTTAATATGTGCCGGCATATCATCATCGCCTTCATAGGTATGGATATAGTACTGTTTACCGTCTGCGAGATCGCAGAAGAAGTTTTCCATATCGGTTCGAACTGATGGATCGGCATTTTCATTGATCGTCAGGCTAGCGCTGGTATGTTTTATAAAGAGATGGGCTATGCCTGTTTTGATACTGGAAAGTTCAGGCAGCTGTTCTATGATCTCATCCGTAATAAGATGAAAACCACGCCTGTAACGTCCAAGCCGGATGCTCTTTTGTACCATCATGCCAATTCCGCCCCTAAAAATGACCCGATCTCCGGAATGAGCTGGTCAATCGTCTCAAAACTGTGGCTGCCGCCCTCCTGAACGATTGACCTGACACCCTTTAACTTCCTATGCGCTTCACGATAGTCAAGTACTTCATCTCCTTGTTGCAATAACAGAAAAATATTTTCAGGAGACACAAGTCGCTCTACTTCGTACTTTTTCAACATCTCAAGATGTGCCTGATTCCACTCAAAATGGCTCTGGTCGTAAAAATTGGGTGCCATTCCAAGTAATCTCTCAAGGCTATGAAAAGGATAAACAGCAGGGTTGAGCAAAACTGCTTTGAGATTGTACATTTGGGAGAGGTAGAGCGCATAATACCCACCCAGTGATGAGCCGATCAAACGGATGTTGTTAATTGCAGGATCGGATGATATTTGTAATGTCTCAATCAATTCTGAGAGTGTTGTCATGGCTAACCCAGGAACATAAGAGAGGGAGGGAGCCAAAACAGGCTCTTTAAAGAGTGCCGTTTTAAAAAGAGAAGCTTTAACACCCTCTCCGCTTCCGCCAAAGCCGTGGATATAGATAACCATCCAAATTCAGACTATGTTAGATTTTTTTAATATCGGCAATCAATTTGTGAAGGTGCTGGCAATAACTTTCATACAGTGGTGTATATTTTGCTTCTTTCTCCTCAAGGATCGCTTCACGGAGCTCATCAGCTATTATGGCAAGCTGGCTTGCACCGATATTGGCCGCAATGCCGTGGACATCCAGAAGCAGTGCATTGGCCCCTACTCCATCATCATGAACGATGAAATTGTTAAGGGTCTCATCAGATTTTCCATACATCAGGACAAACTCCTGCAATATCTCTTTATAGAGCTCTTCATCACCACCAGAGATCTCAAGACCGTCTTCGGCATGGAGCTCATCGGTATCGGGAAGAAGTTCAATCTCCTCCTCTTCTTCTTCAGCCTCATCTTCAACATTTAGATCAAAGTAACAGTACATCACATCATAAAGATCTTCAAGATGAATTGGTTTTGCCAACTGCTCTTCCATTCCGGCCTCTGCCATAGCACGGAGATCATCCGCCCCTATATCTCCACTCAGCGCTATAATCGGGACATGATCATAAGCACTGTTCGCACGAATCTCACGGCTTGCTTCGAAACCGTCTTTTTCCGGCATGTGTGCATCCATCAGAATCATCTGGAAATTGCTATCGGCGGCAAGTGCATCAACTGCTTCCTGGCCATCATTGGCAACGACAAGCTCCATCCCTGAACTGGCCAGTAGTGCCATAAGTACTTTTTGATTGATAAGATTGTCTTCGGCGATCAAGATGCGATTGCCACTGAATTCAGCCATATCCTCTTTATGTATCTTTCCACGATCTGCTTTAGGTTCACGTTTTTTACGACCGGCAGCTTCTGTCGGTGCAGCGGCTGCGACTGCCGGAGCCTCTTCTGTCACTGGTGCAGCAGTTTCGATTGTCACTTCTTCTACAGGCGCCGGAACCGCTTCTTCGACCACTTCTTCGATCAGCGGTTCAGCCGTTTCAACAGCTACTTCCTCAACAGCTGCCGGGATTGGCTCTTCCGGAACTTCTTCCACTACCGGTTCAACCTGCTCTTCGGCAGGTTCAGCCTCCTCAACGACTTCAACTGTCGGCTCAGTGACTTCCGGCTCAGCAGGCACTTCTAGCGGTTTTTCTTCAACAACCTCGGTAGCAGTTTCTTCCATAACCGGAGTGACTGCCGGTTCCGTTGCTTCTGGGACTTCTTCAACAGGAGGGGGGGTCTCTTCTTCTGCTGTTTTTTCTTCGATTTCAATTGCTTGTATCTCTGTACGTTTCTCTTTTTTACCACGTATCATCATGATGACGACAAGCAGCAAGATCACAACAGCAGCCCCACCGTAGATCAACATATCGGAGATACCTGGTTCTGCTCCTGCTGGCAAAGGTTCTGTGAAGGGTTGAGCTGCAGGTTTTTTGACAGGTTCGGGTATTGAAACAGGTAGAGGTACCGGCTCTGGGGCAGCAGCTTTTTCCTCAGCTACCGGAGGTTCCATAGCTTCCGGCTCAGCAACCGGCTCTTCAATAACCGCTGCAGGTTCAACTTCAGCAACAGCTGATGCAGGTGCGGTAACTTCCGCTTCAACCGGTGCAGCTTCTTCAGCCGCACTATCCACTTTCAGTACCGGAGCAATAGTCTTCTTCTTGGGACGTACATACTCATACGCATCTGCAAACACCTCTCGTGTTGCGAGAAGAATTTTCTGAACCGTCTCTTGACCATATATAGGTTCAATCGCGACAACAAAGTAATCTCCCGATGCTCGACTGACATAGTCAAATCCATACGACTGCTTTAGAGCAACAATTTCAGGTTTCGCATTCAACGCCCTAACAAGGACAACCAGCTGAGAATCAGATTTTTCTTGCATCTTAAATGTACCGGCGATGACTACATGTTTAGACATCCCGGTGGTATCGACCTGTTCTATTACTGACTCAGACGCTTCAACAGCAGTCGGAGCAACATCAGCTTCTGGAAGGTTCTCCTCAACAGCGTGCAAGGAGAGGAAAGAGAGGGCAATTAAACTTAAAGGTAGAAGACGTAATAACATGTGAGACCTCGTATTATCAAATTCTTAAAACAAGGGTAACATAAAAATGTTAGTTTGCGTATAAAAAACCCGTCGATACGCCGGAAAAAACGTCAGCTGGCAAAATCCCGTTTAAACTTCTGCTTCTTCACAACGATCTCTTTTTGCTTCTCTTTACGTCGTGTGTCTTTTTCGACAAAGATTTTTTTACGTGTCTTAGGATCAATTTCAGTATAGTACATGACAGAGGAGTACGTTCCCGGTGTAGGTGTAAAGACCTGTGCCTGTTCGGGGTTCATCTTCAGCTCATCTCTTGTAAAACGCTTCAGCTCTTCCATATCCCTCTCTTCACATCCCGGATGCGCAGCGATCAGATAGTAGGTTAGAAACTGCTTTTTTCCCTCTTCACGGTTAAGGCGGTCATACATCTTCTTGAATTCGACCAATGTCTCCTTGCCAGGTTTGCCCATCAACTCAAGGACATGCTGTTCAGTGTGTTCAGGAGCCACTTTCATCTGACCGGATATATGATGTTTAACCAGCTCTTTAAGGTAGGAATAGCCATGTTTTTTATCGGCACTGATAAGGTCATATCGGACACCGGATGCTACAAATGCCTTACGCACACCGGGGACTTCCCGGACCTTTCGCAGTAACTCGATGTTACGGCCATGATCAACATGCATCACCTTGCAGAGGCGCTCTGCATCGACACAGCGTATATGGTCACAGGTCCCTTTTTTCAGTTTTTTATCGCACTCATAGCCGTACATATTGGCCGTCGGGCCACCGACATCGGAGATAATTCCTTTGAAATCCTTATATTCCGTAAAATCTTTGGCTTCTTGAATAACGGAATTTTCAGAACGGGTGCGGATCGTCCGGCCCTGATGCACACCGATCGCACAGAAGTTACACTCGCCCCAGCAGCCCTGATGGGTCATGATGGAGAACTTGATGGTCTCAAGACATTTCACTGTTCCTGCTGCAGCATAATAGGGATGAAGTTCACGGGTAAACGGCAGTGATGAAACCGCATCCATCTCTGACTCGTCCAGATAGTCGCACGGTGCATTCTGAATAGCATAACGTGTATCGACCATCTGACAAAGACCGTTAGCCGAGATAGGGTCGTTATTGTCATAAAAGAAGTCAAAGAGATCGATGTACTTCTCTTTATCTCTGAGGCACTCGGCATGCGATGGTAACTGGTGGTAATGTTCAACAGGCTCTTTGGAGATATAACAGATACCCCGGATATCCCGATAATCACGCCCCTCATCAAGCGCTTTGGTCAACTGTTCCAGCGCGATCTCGCCCATACCGTAGACAAGGATATCGGCTTTAGAATCAAAAAGAATCGGTTTTCTGAGTTTGTTGGACCAATAGTCGTAGTGCGTCACACGTCGAAGACTCGCTTCAATACCGCCTAAGACAATCGGAACAGTATCTTTAAAGAAGCGGCGGATCAGGTTGGAGTAGACAAGCACCGCCCTGTCAGGACGTTTGTTGTTTTTTCCACCCGGAGTATAATCATCACTGTTTCTGAACTTTTTGGTCGCCGTGTAGTTTGAGACCATCGAATCAATACTTCCGCCGCTCACGCCCCAAAATAGTCTTGGCTCACCCAGACGGCCGATATCTTTATCGCTCTCAATATCAGGCTGGCCGATCATCCCGACACGATAGCCCAGTTTTTCGAGCATACGCCCCACTACCGCAACACCGATAAAAGGGGAGTCAATGTAAGCATCGCCGCTGACTAGAATAACATCACATTGCTCCCAGCCACGGGCATCCATCTCTTCGCGTGTTGCAGGTAAGAATCGCTTATCTATTTTCATAGTGGTATTGTAGCCTTGATTTAGCTAGTTTATCTTGAAAACCTGCGTATAAAAAAACCGACAATCACCAACATAACAATAACTATTGCGATCAGCCACGGTGCTCGCGGATCGATCGATGCTGCCCATCCTTGCAAAAATTGCAAGAACCATGCCCAGCAAATGTTTGCGATCAGCGTTCCGATCAACACTGTACTTAACGTTGTACGGTGCCGAAGCTCCATCAAATACCCTATAATACTTCCAACTGCTGGCCCCGTCATCCAGAAAGGAAACCAGACAAATAGAAAGAGCCCATATACCCCGTATTTTTCAATTACCGGACGATATTTCTGTGCACTTTGATGGCTCTTTTCGATCCATGTTCCAAATTTTCCGATATTGAGCAGTCTATTCCAGCTCAGAATAAAGAGAGAATAGACAATCAACACCATAAGCAGTTCAATGAAAAAGTTGATAATGACAACAGTAAATGATGAAAGACCGGCGGCGAAGCCAACCGAAATCCCCGCAGCACGGCCAAAAAAGAAATGACTGACAGTAATGGCGGTATAGGCCTGATAGGTATCCGGAAAAAAGAGCCAGCTAAAGAGCAGGAAGAGTGTAAACAGGGCAACCATTCCTGTTCCGACAATGAGGATCTTACCTTCAGAAAGTTTCCATAAACGGCTCTTTGTCTCTTCCGGCATTGTAGGTTCTACTGCCCTGCCGCGATCATACGGACATCACGCTGCGGATAGGGAATGGTGATACCGGCAGATCGGATAGCTTGGTAGATAGCCAGGTTGATCTGATACTGTGTCTGAAAATATTTTTTTGTCGGAGCCCAATAACGTATGCCAATATTGATTGAAGAGTCACCAAAAGCTTCTACAAAATTGCCTGTAAACTGCCCTAACGTCACGTCCAATGAGTGCTTCTGGAACTGTCGGACTATCGCTTTGTAAGCCCATCGGGAGACGATCCATCCCAAAAAGATGATAATCAGTGCACCAACGACCTGAAAACTGTAGTTCACAAAAAATTCGATAATCAGATGATAGAACTTCTGCGCAGATTCGAGTTCCTGCTCCATTATGACTCTCTCTGGATCGACTTCAGATAAGCTTCCAGGTAGCTCTCTTCAAAAGTCATCTTATCGAGTACATGATCGGAAATACCATCATGCACATAGAGGTTCAAAAATCTTCCTATCCCGCGGGTCAGGCCATTTTTCGTCGATTTTTTTCCAAAAAACTGGATGAGCACTTCGGCGATAAATTTTTCCGCTGCAGCGGCTTCAAAAGCATTCAATGAACGAAGGGTATCAATTAGCGCCATGATACACTCTGCCTCAATAAGGTGAGGGTTTTCAAACACTGATGGCATTAGCACTTCTACGCCAAACTTCTCCAATGTATCGACAGCACTGTTTAATTTTTCCATAGCTTTATCATAATCATCATCAATGGCGAAGATATCATGTTTATGCGCAAGGGCATACCGCTCTTTAAAGGGTTCTGTCACCTGCAGCGCATAGTTGACATCTGCCTCCAATGCCTGGCGACGGATCGGATTTTTTTCACCTGTTGCCACCTGCAGATCATGCACATAGGCATCGACCATCTTTTCAAGATCACTCCGGCTATCATAGACATTAGGCATTTAATACTCCTTTACGTGCTACCAATGAAGCGATATTGACACGTTCATTACAATGGTTGACCGACTCATGCTCTTCATAATGGATTATTTCCAGTGACTCAAAAGCATGAAGCAGCTCATTGTGTTTGAGTAAAAAATCCGGATTGCTCGGTTGATGGAATCCTTCACCCTCAGCCTCAAGAAAGGTCTCAAAGATCAATAAGCCAGCAGGTTTCAAAGCTTCTATCATCATAGGAAAATGATTACGCTCCAAAAAATTACAGTTGATGATCAGGTCATAACTCTCTTTCGGGATCTCATACCCATCCAAATCTGCTTCGATCGTTCTAATCTTATCAGAAAAAGGGATCTGTGAAAGTGCATAATCGGAAATATCGACAGCATCAACACTGTAACCATGCTCAGCAAGATAGTTCGTATGCCTCCCCGTTCCACAGGCGATATCCAGAGCCCTACCGACATTGGCATACTTCAGGTAGTTTTTTACAACAGGGGCTACATACCCCGGCATAGCGCATGACTTATACTTTTGATTCCATCGTACTTTATCTTCAATCACAGACGGCTCCAGCTTGTTTTAGAGCACCATTTTAACAAAAACAGTGTTATAATGGATAAAAGGCTAAGCATGAGATTAATTTTCCTTATTTTATTCTCATCATTACTATTGGTAACTCATGCAGAAACTGTCAAAATTGGTGTGCTTGCCAAACGGGGTGTAGATGTAACACATAAACGATGGGATGCTACA
>JAYEMF010000033.1:52169-53496 GCA_034717975.1 Campylobacterota bacterium | reverse complement strand
CAGCTTAAAAGGAAGCGTGGTATAATTATAAAAAGTACAAGGTAGAAAATGTTAAAAAAAGTATTCATTCCATTAGTATTGATACTGCTGTTTATTCAAGGATGTACGAGCAAAGCGGTATTGCACCTTGAGAACAATCCGATTCAAAGTCAACAAAGTTTAGACAATATTGCCAATGCCATTGAGAGCTCTGCAATAAAAAGAGGCTGGAAAACACAACGGGTCGCACCGGGTAATATAGTGGCTCAAATCGATAAACGTCAACATATGGCTAAAGTCAATATACTTTATGACACTCGAAGTTACAGTATAAAATATGCAGACAGTAAAAATCTAAAATACACCGGTTCCAGTATTCATAGAGCATATAACAGTTGGGTAACCTATCTTAAACGGGATATTGACGCTATGCTTAATAACGGTATGTCAGGAACAGTGGCCCAGATACCGTCACCGGCAATAACCCCGACGCCTGTTGCACCGATTGCCGTGCACAGTGCAGCGGGTATGACATCCCTGGACGCGATGCTGGATGCCAAACATGCTCAGCCAGACAACAAAAAATATGCGGTTATTATAGGTATCAATCATTATGACCAGCAAGCAGATGTGCCCTATGCAGACAACTCCGCACAAAGTTTTAAGAAAATGGCCGTAAACGCTTTGGGAGTTCCGGATTCACATATTATGATGCTTGTCAACAGCCAGGCCACCAGCGGACGTATTAAAGCCAAAATCGCTCTGGCCAAAGAGTTGGTCGAGAAAGGTGGCACCATTTACTTCTATTTTGCAGGGCATGGTGTTCCCGCAAGAGATGGCGAAACCTATATTTTGCCTGCAGATATGAGTGCCGACACCATTCACCTTGAACCGCAGTTGAAACTCGATGTCATCTATAAAACACTTTCCCAGAGTGATGCCAAGCGGGTCTATGCATTTATCGACTCATGCTTCAGTGGTAGAGACGACAGCGGAGAGTTGATATACAGAGGTGTCGCTCCTGTCTTTAAAAAGAAGAAAAAACAGTTCAGTGCCAAAAAACTTTCTGTTATGACAGCGGGTAAATCAAGCGAATTTGCCAACCAGCATGCGGCTGAACAGCAGCGTCTCTTTAGTTACTATCTTATCAGCGGACTGGCTGATGAAAAACATAAAAACATTAAAAGTCTTTATGAGTATGTTCGTAAAAATGTTAAACGGGAATCGTTAAACATCGGTCTGGGCTATAAACAGGTCCCGCAACTGCACTGACGTTACACTGTTTACCAATAGAGTTCTTGCAAAAACTCTAGTTTGAACGGGATCTGGGCAAAGCCCATATCCCTGC
>JAYEMF010000033.1:0-52069 GCA_034717975.1 Campylobacterota bacterium | reverse complement strand
CACTGTTTACCAATAGAGTTCTTGCAAAAACTCTAGTTTGAACGGGATCTGGGCAAAGCCCATATCCCTGCGCTTGCCGCTATGGCACTAAAGCTGCCTCTTACGAGTCAGATGGTTTTTGCAGTTTTGCAAAAACTCTAATAATATTAACAAGATGAGGAGTAGTTGTGAAACTATTGTCACTTTTTATCCTAATCGTAGCCACACTGCATGCACAGATACCCGAGTGGTTTAAAAATCGCATCTATCAACCCCAAAATGGATACGAGATCATCGGTTACGGGGTTGCACCAACGATAAAAGAAGCAGCACTTTTAGCCAAAGAGGACATAGCCTCGCAGATGCAGACTGAACTTGATGCGCATACAAGTGTCCAACTCAGTGATAGCAACGGAACTGCAACCCGTCAAGTTGATATCAGAGTCGATGCACTTGTACACACGGTCCTGAATGATACACGACAGCTGCAGATGGATTATCTTGACGGAAAATATTATATTGCATACCTCTATGAAAATATGAAACTGGCTCAGCGTTTTGTCAAGAAAATCAAAGATATTGAGTGTTCGAAGACAGGATTGAACCCCTATCTGAAAAATACACCGATGTTTGACCAGATCAAAGAGATTGTCGGCTGTAATGTCGATTTCAATCTTGCCCGTAAAGATGGTGCCTGGTATATTGCCTATAAAACCACGTTGATACCAATAGCACCGATTGACTATGGTGATCTCTTTATTTCAACACGGCAAGGGCCTATATGGCTGCAAACTTCCAAAAGAGTGCTGATTGAAGGGGATCGCTTCTGGTTTAACATCAAAGCTTCCGAGTCAGGTTTTGTTACTCTTCTAGGTGTTTATGCAAATGGTATGACAAGCATCGTGATCCCTTCATTCAAAGTTGAAAAAAACCGTAAATATCAGATACCTTCAGAAGATGACGAAGCGTATCTGGAAGCGGGATTACTGAAAGAAGGTGAAGCGACTTATGACCTCTATGTGGCTCTGTTTAGTGAAAAACCACTGCACCTCAGCAGATTTGAAGAGACATCAACACATCTAATGACCGAAGAGAGTGCCTATAAAGCCAATGAGGTTTTAAAATTATGCGAGCGTTACCCATTCAGCACCCTGTTGGTACGAACCAAACCGGCTAAAAAATAGCACGCTTATTCAACGCTTAACTCCATTATGGGAGTTCCTGCCAGACTTTTTCTGGCGCTTTTTAACTAACAGACCTCTTGCATTCTCTTCTTAATGAATAATCTCAGATACTTTGCCATCAATAAATTCATAGATATTGGTGTTGAAGCGATTCTGCCAATATCTCCAGCTGTTCAGATCAAGGAGAGGGGTCCTATGTGCCGGTGGATAACCCCTGCTGACGATAACGGCATCTTTACTCATACCGACAGTGATTTTACCTCTGGAAACAGCCTTCTGTTCGCTTTCGCTGAATCTCGAGAGATCGACTTTTGTAGATGAAAATGTTCTCTCCATCAACCTGGATATATCCACTTTTGTATAGCGTTTAACGTTTTTCAGATCGATCTGCTGACCCCCGTAGGTAAACCTAATAACTCGAGGAGTGACTTTTATAATAGTCACTCTAGAATTGACTGGAAGATGAAAACCGCGTTTATAGTTTGTTGCTATAATATGGCCCTTTTCACTCCACATACCTACTTGTGTATACACTGTCTTTGCTTCTGAAACAACCGCCTTTTGTGCAGGGGTCAGTTTGGCACTTCTGCAACCGCTAAAACCCAATAGTACCAATACCGATATCAACACTGCCACAAGAGTTCTGAATCTCATTTAAATTCCTTCAAGTTTTTAAATTTCAATAAAACCTGATGATGTACTCTCCCCAAAAGCTTCGATATTAAAAAAGCGGGATTGAACGGTATGGAAGAGGCAGAGCATTTATGTTTTGACATACTTTAAGGGTCTACATTGAATGTTCTACTATTTTTTGTGGAGTATTCACCTCTCTTTTACCTGTGAATTTACAGGCAAAAGATCAACTACTTGGACTCTCCTAAGCCGATAGATCTCTCGTAAACCGATAGATCAGTTATTGAAAGTTGTTTGTCGATATGCGTCTTAAGATTACTGACCCATGTGTTGTATCCTCTATGAATCGAATAACCCTCATGTTTCATATTTTTACTATCTCTGTATTTAATACTGTATGAAGTTGTAGTGTAGTGAATATCAACTTCAAGAATATGCTCATCATTACCTTTTGCAATTCGTGCCATAATATGACCTGGTTCTACAACTTTTGTTCTCCACCCTTTGTCTACAGCAGCTTTTTTAATCGAATAGGTGATTTCTGATAAATCTATACTTTCCACTATTTGATTGTTATCAAAACTCATCATTGTTCTAGAACATCCTAGAAATAAAAAAAGGAATGCCAAAACAGCAAATAATTTTTTCATACACCTCTCCTTTTGTGAATTATCTATTATAACTAGTTTAATTAAAATATATTACATATAAGCAATAACGTCATGGTAATTCAAAACTAAGATCAATTTGTATTTTCGTCACTCTCAGCTTGACTGGGAGTCTAGTTTATATGGCTTAAAAGTTCTGGATCCCCAGTCAAGCTGAGTATGACAGCATTTAAAACTTAGTTTTGATTTACCATGCAATAACATAAGTCCCGGAAGTAGTTCATTTACAAAATCAGGGCACCTCTAAAAAGTTTTCAGCGAATATTTTTTGACATCATGTCATGCAAAGATTTTGCAAGAATTTTATCGATTGCATTCTTCGTTGACTGCTGTATGGAGTTTTTCATTCCGAAAGCTCCGGTCCAGAACATTTTGCCCCCTTGGCTTTGACCTTTTTCAAAATACGTTTCATCAAAAACAGTGGTTTTGCCTTTCAGTACCGAGATTTGCAATCTCAATCTTGCTTCCAACTCTTCAAACTTATAGTCAATCAAATGATATTTGATGGTCATTTTACCGCTACTGCCTTCACCCGCAGACTTCGATAGCTGCTTGAAGGCGCTCTGCATATCCTTACCTTGAAGTGTTTTCTCCAGTATGTCTCCAAAGTTTACAATCCATAGATTTACGTATCCGGTCAGGCCGGAACGGAATTCATAATTATGATTTACCGTACTAGGTGTCAGTATATACTCTGCCACATAATTTGTTTGTGGGAACGGGAAGTTTCCTTCGTTGTTGGCCAGATACTGTTTGTAATCCTCCGATACAACCTGCTTCATAGTCATATCATTCATAGAGAATCCGCTCAAGAAAAGTACCAGGCTGCTGATCATTAAGTATTTTATTGCACTAGACATGAGAATCCTTTTTGTCTTTATTTTAACTGAATCCATTGGTTGTCATGTAAATACGTTCTATAAAAATCCTACTACCTATCCTCTTAATTTACAATAAAAGAGATAACGAGAGTTCCGGTTACAATGGTTGTATCATCCTCGAAAGCTTCAAAGTCAAAATAGGCCAGTTCGCCCATCTGATGTTCAAGTGTGAGTACATATCGCAAAGAGTTCGATGATGCTTTTTGATGCAAAGTTATCCCTTTCAGTGCCACAAGGTAACCGTCTTGATGCTTCTGTGTTGCAAATGCTGCACTGCATTGAGCCGCAGCTTCAATCATCATGGGGAGTGTCGGAGTGGATGGAAACGATGCATCGACAACACATCGGTTATCATGGCACTCTATGACGCTTTCAGCGAAGCGTATAAAGTCGCCATGCGGCAGGTAGAGTTCCCTCTTCATTGTCGTCCTATCTGTTTTATAAAGATATCGCTACAACCGGGTTTGCGATACTCTGTGATTTCTCATGGAGTTCAAGCATGCTATTTAGTGACGGCATAAATCCGTTATATATTTTCCCTTCAGGGAAAATGGTCGGCTCTTTATCACTTAAGCGCAACCGGCACGCTACACCGGACTCCAGATACTGGCTACAGCTGTTTACTTCATTGATATTATCGATATTTATCGTTTCGGTACAGAGTGCGAGAACATCTGTTTGATGATAAAGTGCCTGCAAAGCAGCCGTTTTAAGAACATCCTGCGAAGTCTGATCACCACTTGAGACGGTCAATATCTCCTCATGGTTCTGATGTAAAATCGAAAAGTAAGATGCCGGTGTATTGTAGACGGAGTTTTGAAATGCTGTCGGACTGATCGCGTCATGAGAGTAGATCGCAGAAAGTATCTCCGCTATGGCGGGAAGTTCACCATAAGCACTGCCGTAGACAACAGCTCCCTGCTTAAACCGGCAGCTCTCAGCGAGATATAACATGATCTTGCTCGCCCTGGTCAATCTGCGGCGTAGCATCATTTTTGGGACGATCTCTTTTTCACGCAGATCATCTATCTTTTGATCTGCACAGGTCACTTCTGAAGCGATAATCTCAAGACTTACTTTCACGAAGGGCGTCCAAACAGTAAAGATACGTTGTTGCCGCCAAATGCAAATGAATTGGACAACACATAGTTTATCGACTTTGCTACCGGTGCGGAGGGAAGATTGAGCGCTGTAAATAGAGAGCTATCGAGATTACATGCCGGCGGAATCATCTCCCGCTTTAATGCTTCCACACAGATCACGGCTTCAAGGGCTCCTGCCGCACCAAGGGTATGGCCTGTAACAGCCTTGGTGGAACTTACCGGAGGCCTCTGTTTAAAAAGTGTCTCGATAGCCAATGCCTCTGAAGCGTCATTCGCCTGTGTCCCGGTACCATGTGCATTGATATAATCAACCTCTTCCGTCTCCAAGCCGGCATCTTTCAGTGCCGCAGTAATAGCCGAAATGGCCCCTGCGGCATTGGGGTCGGGATTGGTAATGTGAAAAGCATCGCTACTCCCGGCAGCGCCAATAAGTTCAATACTCTCTCCGTGACAGCTGCGCTCTATCAGTAAAACAGCAATCCCCTCGGCAACATTCATCCCATTGCGTTCACTGTCAAAAGGTTTACATGGTGCATCACTTAGAATACCCAAAGCGTTAAAACCCTCAACAGTTGTATGACACAGTGCATCAGCACCCACGACCAATATATGCTTGTAGGCTCCATAGCTTATCAGTCGCTTGGCAAGCATAAGGGCATTGCTGCTTGAAGTACATGCCGTGGATAACGATCGTATTCCCTTGAAATGAAACATAGCATCTAGATGTTCGGCTATAACATGGATCACATGCTGATTTGGATTGATATTTTTATAGTTGCCATCTTGGAAATAGTGCGCTTCACTTTCAGCCATACCCCCGACAGAAGAGCCGACAATCAACAGCGTATCGGCAAACGAATCTAACTTGGATTTTGCAAGAACTTCACTGCATGTCTGTTCTAATGCTTCAAAGAAAGAGATGTTTTTAAAACTGCCTACAGCAACGGTTTTATCGGAACTTTGCAACTCTGTTTCGGAGATACCGGTTTGGCAATGATACAGAGCCTGCATTAACGCATCAGTGTCTCCGACACAGGTATATGCTGCCGTAGCGGTGATATAGGATTTATGATTGCTGTTTATTGACATAGTCCGTCAGAGTGTTGATAGTAGCAAAGATCGTTTCTGCTTCAGCCATATTGGTCACTTTGGCCCCAAATTCTTTCTCTAAAATCAGTGTTAACTCAATTGCATCTACAGAATCAAGTCCCAATCCCTCTTCTCCAAAAAGTACATCATCATCAGCGATCTCATCTGGTTCAATCTCTTCAAGGTTCAAACCTGCAATAATCTTCTCTTTTAAATCTGTTGTAGTAATCATCTGAAAAAAAACTTTCTTTACTTAATTTTTATGAGTATACTCAATAATCGATTAGTGTATTGTAAAAAAAATCCCATCAAAGTATATTTCACTTTTTGATGTATAATACTCCACTTTATTTATACGAAGGTTCTAAATGACAAAAGCTCTTTTGATTATACTCTCTTGCACTATGCTGCTCTTTACCGGATGTTCAAAAAAAGAGTTTAAAACAAATTGGGGAAATGTTAAAGGCGGTACAAAAAACGTCTGGCATAAAACAAAAGATGCCGTTGGAGAAGGTACTGAACAATTTGCAGAAAGTACGAAGTAAGCCGCTGCAATCATAAACTCTTCATCAGCGATTTTTAATGGTCTCTTCAATCGTTCGTGCCAGCCTCGCTATCGGAGTCCAGTCATCATTACCGATGTTTTGAGAGTGTGCCAGATTGTTGCGTAATAACTCAAGATCGCGTAATGTTCTTTTGAAGGCAGATTTTGTTGTAAATCCCAATGATTTCAGAAAACCATTAGTTTCAGAAGCTATTAACCCTTTATCGGACAATTGCAGACACTCCGGCAGTGTGCTTGACTGAAGAAGGCGCTTTCGCTCTTCATGGAGTGCTTCTGCTTTTTTAACTCTTGCCGGAGCAAGCAGAGGTATCCACCCTTCGTCACCATACTCCTTTTTAATTAACTCTGTCACGTCAGCTTCCATGATGGTGATGATACCAAATAACCACATTTTCGCAGCCGGTTTGTTCATATCGTCACGGCTGATGACGGCACCAATATCGTCAAACAGTTTGACAAAAGCAACATCATACCGTGTCAGGGTATATACGGCTTCGCTTATAGGCGCATTAACTTCTAAAATCTGGTTTGCGCTGATTGGACGTTCAAAATGTTGACAGATCCCCTCCGTTATCTCTTGTTTTTTGACATAGCCCGTATACTCCCCGGACTGTGTCAATATTGCAAGGTCAAAGCCTCGGGTTTCCAGTGCCTGCAATACAGTCTCGCATGGAGTCTGAGCATCAAAAGCAAGAAGTGGCTTGGCAATATCGTATGCGCTGAAGGTTTCGAAAAACATACGCTTGAAAGCATGATGCTCGAACCCGGAGAATATTGACCGGGGTGCTTCCTCCTCTTCATCAGGGCACTGGAGAACCTGCATATCCATTCCGATCTTCTTCTGCCCCTTCAATAAAGCATTTTGCGCACGCTTGAAGAGCCTGGCATCACCTTCGCCCAATACCTCTAAAAGCATCTGCATTTCAGCAAGATAAACTTTGGCAAATTTTAGATCGTGCTTCAGAATATCTCGTGCATTGTCTATAAGATCTGCCAGTTTGATGGTTTTGGCACGAGGGGATATGCCGGCCAGATGCTTACGGTCGATCTTTTTGCGTTTTGCCCGATTGCCGTCACCCGGTCGGCTCACATCGGTCAGCTCTTCAACCAGTGTAGCGATATCCTTTCCAAATTCCATTTCAATATCTTCAAACGTTGCCGGGGTGTCTTCAACGGTATCATGCAGCCAGGCCGCAGCAACCTGTGCGGCATCCCCTCCAGCCTCCGATACCGTTTTGGATACCGCTTTGAGATGAACATGATAGGGTTGCCCGGTATATTTTCGTCGCTGATCAATACGCTTATGCGCCGAAATGGCATACTCGCTGGCACGCTTGATAATTTCGTCGTCTGAATGCTGTTTTTGCAAACATTCTCCTTTTGTTTATGGGCATATTTTACCAAAACAAGCAAAGATTGCACGACGATGCCCGGCAGATTCTTGAACTCTCTGACGGCCAGGATATCGATTATCACATCGTCAAGCTATTCTTTGACCCGGACATCGTAGCGCTCCTGGTCTGATGGTTTATCTTTACTATTGTTTGTAAATCGTGCATCTTGTCTCCTTACAATGTACACCTGTGTTTGAATATTTAAGACAATATTAGCTTAGGTCAAGGGGCGAAGAGCCCGTCTCTTGGCCAACTGTAGTAATCACAAGTACGGTGTTTAGGGGGTTTGGTCGTTAATTTTTGCGAAACCGGATCATCTTGAAGCGTTCGCCAAGATAGTCCGGCAGGATCAGCATCTTTGCTTTTTCAAGTTCCTGCTTATAGAGCTTCTCTTCCACATTGACTCGCAGCATCTCCAGAAGCTCAAGCATACCAAAATTGATCAGCGCACTCATCTGGGCTTTCAGTTCTACAAAGCTGACACCAGCCTCTTCAAAAGCATCTTTGACATGGGCGAAAGTGACATCATAGGTAATGTCTGACGCAGCAAAGGCCTCCTCACGGTTCAGCTTCTCATCAAAGAAAGGCAAGACTTCATGTTCCTGGTAAACACGGAGTGAGAAATCAGGGCGTGCCTGCATCTCACCATAGTCAAAACTCATAAACTCGAACTTATCGGCGGCTTTGGCCATAGCGACGGCAAACGCCTCATATCCGACGGCGATCTCACCACGGTCTTTATGGTACTTTTCGGCCTTTTCACTGACCCATTCATCTTCAACATCGAAAAGAACTTCATGGCCATCGAGACGTCCGGTTTTACCTTTATAGTAAAGTTCACATGGAAAGGCATCGAAGATCTCATTGGCGATAAAAAAGGCATGCGGGACATGCATCTCTTCGAGTGAGCTGTAGTGTGTCAAAGTGACAGCATCGCCGAATGACTCTTCCATATAGTTTCGCTGCTGTTCACGAAGTGCCTCAAAGCGCTCAACGATGGCAAATTTTAGGCTCTGAAGAAGTTCAGGACGCAGGGTATAGATAAACTCGATCATATCGGCTAAAAAGTAGCCATGGTGTGCACCGATCTCGCAAATGGTCGTATCTTCAGGCAAAAAACCCTCATCGATCAGCGAAATCACATGTTTGGCAACGCTCCCGCCGAAGAACTTCGAGGTACTCACCGCCGTATAGAAATCCCCGCCTTTCCCGATAACCTTATACGTTGCATAATAGCCCTTATCTCCATAGAGCCAGTTCTCCATATAATCGCTAAACGTCATCCGTCAACTTCTCATAAAGATTCAGCAGTTCAAGCTGTTTGTCCATCTCGAAGATCCTGCGGTCGATCTCCTGGATTTTAACAGAGTTTTCCAGGTTTTCTACCTCGTAACTGGTTTTGTAGCCAGCTTCAAAAAGAACTTTTGTCTCGCTCAACAGCTTGGCATAGAGTGCTTCATTCTCTCTGGCCAGTTTGATCTTTTTGTCGTAATTTTCAAGGTTCTGCATCACCTGTTCAAAGAGTGCCTTGAGCTCGCGTTTTCGATCATCTATCACTACCTTCGATTTCAGGTAGGTCACCTGGGCCGATTCGACATCACGGAAGGTATTGATATCGAGCGGCATGGAGGCCTTGAAGCCGTAGCTACTATAGTCTGTTTCTGCCCCGCCTGACGTTTGAGTGGCACCGATTGAACGTCTATCATACTTATCCCAGTTATAGCTGGCGGTGAGACTCACCTTTGGCAGATATTTGGCGACAGTCACGTTTTTATTATAACGATTCTTTTCCGTTTCACTCTCGACCAGTTTCAGATCGATATTGTTTTCAAGAAACTCCGCTTCAGCGACAAGTCGCAGGTAAGGAATCTTGGCCTGAGTGTAATCAAGATCACTGAGACTTTGAAATTTTGAGACAAGACGCTCTTTGTTGGTCTCAATATCATACAGTGTCTGGGTTACGAGGTTGGTCTCGATAATCGCGTTGTTCAAAAAACCGGAATCAAGCTGACCGTTAAGGTACTCCTCCTGCCTCTGTTCCAGGGAGATATTGGAGTTGGCGATCTGAAGATTTTGCCGTTCAATACGCAAACCGGACTGTTTAACCTGCATCAGCAGTGAGATCGCTTCTTTGATCAGCATACGCCGCTGCTGATCGATCGAGTAGTCCGCATACTTGCGTGAAGCTTCGGCAAACTTGATCCCGTAATAGATACCGCCGCTTTGGAAAATAGGCTGATCCAAAACGATGGCCGCATTTTCGCTGGTCTGTTCAACACCATACGGCTCACTTTTTTTATACGAGTATTTTAGTGTGATCGGCATGATCCATGAGTCTCTGAGTTTCGAACTCTCGGCTTCATTCTTTTGGTAATCGTATGAAAGTTCCTGCTGTTTGAGCCCTGAAAGATAGGTATCAAGCCTGTTTGTTACATTATCTTCGGCAAAAACTCCCGGTGCAACAAGCAGCAGGCTAGAGAGCAGCGACAGCTTGAGCAAGACGTGTGAACCCTTCATCAATCTCTTCCTTTGTAATGGTTAACGGCGGTAGAAAACGCAACGTATTTTTACCGGCTTTAAGGACCATGACCCCGCTATCTCTGGCATTGCCAATGATCGCATTCAGTGTATCGGCATCTTTGACACGCAGTCCGCGCATCATCCCGAAACCGACACTCTCCGTAAAGATGGAGCAGTTGGCTTCATAAAAGCTCTGGAGCGCCTGCTCAAAATAGATAAACGCGGCATCGAGTCCGCCGCTTAGTTTATAGTTCTCAAGCTCATCCAAAACCGCATTGGCAGCAGCTGTCGAGAGGTAATTCCCGCCAAACGTCGAGCCGTGGTCACCCGGGGCGAAAACATCTTTTCTGGACGTCATGACGACACCGATCGGTACGCCGCCTCCGAGTCCCTTCGCAAGGGTGATAATGTCCGGTTCGATCTCATAGAGGTTCGATGCCAGGAACTCTCCCGTACGGTAGATACCCGTCTGCACCTCATCAACGATCAGGAGGACATCTTTACGCTTAAGCATCGCGGCCAGGGCTTTGACCTTCTCACGGTCAAGCGGCTGCACCCCGCCCTCTCCCTGCACGAGTTCGATCATCACCGCTACGGTATGATCATCTATAAGTCCTTCGATCTGATCGATATCTTTGGCATAGACAAAACCGTCGGGAAACGGTCCAAAATAGTTATGCATCGACTCCTGGCCGGTAGCTTTGACGGTTGTGATGGTACGGCCATGAAAGGAGTGTTCAAGCGTGATCACCTTGTAACGCTTCGGTTCACCGTTGACTTCACCGTATTTACGGGCGATCTTGATCGCGCCTTCATTGGCCTCTGCCCCGCTGTTACCGAAGAAGCACTTCATATCGTAACCGCTTTGCTGAACAATACGGCGGGCACACTCCGCCTGCGGTTCGATCAGGTAGAGGTTGGAGATATGGGTAATCTTACCGACCTGATCACAGATAGCCTTGCTGACCGCCTGATTCCCATGACCAACGCTTACTACCCCGATACCGGAAGTAAAATCGATGTACACTTTTCCCGTATCATCGGTCAATGTGGCATTCTTGCCGGAAACAAAATTTATATCCTGACGTGCATACGTCGGTAGAACATACTCTCTGTCCAAATCTTTTAGCATATTTCAACCCTTACTTTATTTTCTTGATAGATCGCATTTTCACCCTCATAACTCAGCAGTGAAGGCGTGAGGTAATTTACCCCCGGTGTTCCTGAGTAGATCAATACACAATCACTTCGTACTCTTGTGTCATGCCTTGCAGTCAGCTCAACACTTCCCGTCGTAGAGACAATACGCAACCGCTGACCATCCAAAAAGCCTGATTGGGGACTGACATGGGCAACCGACTCCCTATTGAACTGCGAGTTCAGGCTTTTTGGACTTTTGGCCGTCAACAAAAAGAGATCGTTATCCAGATCAAAACCAAGATCGAGCTCTTCTAGAAAGAGGAACTGTCCGTCATCCGTATCAAAACCATCTTTATAAGGAATTGCTTCACGCCCTTTGACTTTCATCATCCCATCACGCAGCTCGCCAAAAGAGGTAAAATGCCCGATGTAATCCGCTTCACTCTTCAGCTCAACGCCGCACACTTCACTCACTGCATGGGCCAGATCATACTCGCTGATCCCTACTTCACTCTCTCTGATACAAGGCATAGACAACAGTGCATCATGCCCGTAACTGCTGCGGATATCGGCTTTTTCCAAAAAGCTCTTCGCCGGGATCACCAGATCGGCGGCTTCAGAGGTCTCATTTTCATAAAGCCCAAAATAGACGACACTCTCTGCCGCTTTCAAGCCAGCTTCAGCACGCCTGGTGTCGGGCATCTGACTAAGCGGATTGGCACCTTGGACAAACACGAGCTCAAACTTGGAAAAATCAACTGTCGCTTTGGGCTCACGCGAGGCTTTGAGTTCAAACGGGCTCTCTATCCCTTCTGAAGAGCTGCCCAGATAACTGACACCGCACCCCTCTTTGCCAAAGAGTCCCAAGAGTACGCCAATCGCATCGATCGCGCGCATAATATCTGCACCATTGCGATACTTCTGGATTCCGACACCCGGCAAAATAACCGTACGTTTCCCACGAACCAGCTCAAGCACATCACCAATGTTTCCCAGTGAGAGGTCAATCGCTTCGAGGGAAGCTTTGATGCGTATTGTTTGGGTCAGATCAAAGAACTCTTCATACTCCTCGGCATATGCCTCAACAAACTCCTTGTCTTCCAGCCCTTCGATCATAATAAAACGTGCCAGCATCAGCGCAAACTGCAGATCGCCATGCGGCTTGATCTGCAAGAAGAGGTCGGCCTGATCGGCCATTTCTGTTTGGACGGGGTCAATTACAATAATTGTCTTATCTTTCAAGAGCGGCAGAAGATGTGAATTGGTCGTATGAGGATTGCGTCCCCAGAAGATCACCACTTCGGCCTTGGAAATCTGCTCAGGAGAGAGAGCATAGTTTCTGCCTCGTCCCTCAACAATCCCTGCCTCACCGGCACCGTCACAGAGCGAACCTCTGGTCAATGTCGCCCCGTAACCGGCAAAAACATGATCGGTCACCTGCTGCATCAGACCGAAATTACCACTGCCGCGATAGTGCAGGAGAGATGATGGCACACACCCTTTCACCTTCTCTTTCAAGATAGTGACCGCTTCATCCATAGAGATGTCTTCACCCTTGTAACGCGGCTGAGTAATACGCTCATGTTTATCGTAATGGTTCAGATGGGGGCAGAGAAAACCCTGCGTATAGGGATGTTCGGGAGTACCCTGCAGCTTGCCATCATCACTGACACTCACACTGCAGGCATCATAACAGTCTAAGGGGCAGGCGGTGGTTCTACTCACTTCTGAATTCTACTTTCATCAGGGAAGAGAAGCGTTTTGGCGCATCGATAATGATCTCGGCACGGTAGCTTGAGAGGTGGGTGGCATCGGCGATATTCCAGAGACGGTCGATCTTGTAGCTGCTCTTTTTTCCATTAAGATAGATCACCCTCTTTTTAATGCCGTTCATATCTTCCGCATTGAGATAGATAGTCAGTTTGGCACGTCTGACATCGGCGATCTCGGCCAATGGAGCAGAAGGGTTAACTACCTGTCCCTCTTTGACTAACAGTCGATAAAGCACAAAACCCGGGGCCGATAGATGTTTGTCCTGTATACTTCGCTTCAGTTGCACCTGTCGAAGGGAGAGATCATTGATCTGGATCTTCAGGTTTTCGATCTCTTTTTGCGTACCGATATACTGGTTTTGTGTAGCTACAAGGTCATAAAACTCTCTATCTTTTTCAACCGTCGACTTGATCTTCAATGCTTTTACGCGGTCGTAATTGGTCTGCTTTTTTTCCAGCATCTGCTTGTAGTTCTCGACCATCGCTTCATTGAGTCTGAGCGTGTTTTCAAGAAGTGTTATCTTCTCTATACTCTGCTTAAGCTCAATGGCATCGATCTCATCATCGATCTTGATATAGTTTTCCTTGCCCAAGACCTGACCTTCACGTTTTTCATCAGTAAAGAGCACCTGCCCGGAGACATTGGATGCAATCGTCTGAACTTCATAGGGCTCCACCTTGGCATAGTAATCTTTCGCCATCAGCGAAAGCACCGGAAATATCAATAAAAGTAATAGTTTTCTCACACTGTATCCTTCTTCATTAACAGTTATTTTACTGTTTCATCGCTTTAGTTTGGTTTTGCACCGTTTGCAGCTCATCTTTTTCACTCTCCGGACGGATCTTATTGACCATTGCATAGAGTGTCGGCAGATAAAGTAGATTGACAACGGTACCCCAGAGCAGTCCAAAGCCAAGGGAGATGGCCAACGGCTGCATGATCTTCGCCTGTCCGGTCGCGAAAAAGATCAAGGTAGAGAGGCCAATAAAGGTCGTCACCGAGGTGATAATGATCGGTCTCAGACGCTGTTTCGCCCGCTTGTAAAATGCTTTTGTATCATGCGTTCCGTGCAGGAAATCAAGCATAATAATCCCGTCATTTATCACAACGCCTGCCAGACCAAGCAGTCCGATCACCGACGGCATCGCGATGTTCATCCCCATGATAAGATGGCCAAAAAGGCCACCAAAAATAGAAAAAGGAATGACTGAAAGAATCATCAAGGCATACTTTATCTTCGGAAATATAAACAGCAGCAGGATCAGCATCAAGAAGAGTGCCATGCCAACGGCCCGCAGCATATCCCTTTTGAGCTGCTCATTTTTCTCCTGCTCACCAAGGACATGAACGGTGATACCGTCCTCTCCGATCTCATCGAGCAGCGGCCGTATCTTCTCAAGTACCTGGATCGAGGTCGTCTGCGCCTTATCGACGTTGGCACTGACCGTTTTAACGATACTACCATTCTCTTTGACGATCATCTCATAATCCTGGACCTCGATAAACTCCGCTACCTGATTGAGCTGGACAAAGCGGCCATTACCAAGAGGGAGGTCGAAATTTACCAGTTTGGAAATATTATCCTTATCACTGAATTCAGTCGTAATCTCTACTACCCCGTCATCGTCAAAACTGAGTGCTTTTCGGTTCCCCAGAAAATAACCGCTGAGGATAGACGCAACATACCCCTCACTCAGACCAAGCTGCTCACCGTAACTGTTTATCTTGATCTTGTATTCACTCTTGCCGTAACGGACATTGTCCACGATCTCATTGACACCTGAGACATCAGCAAGTCCCGCTTTAAGCTTTAAAACCGACGCTTCGATCTGCGCATCATTGCTACCGATGAGATTGATCTCGATATCGGTCTTGATCAGACCTACTTTGCGTTCCATCACAGCAAACTCTTCAAACTGATACTTACTCTCATATTTTTTCAGGATTTTGCGAAGCTCTTCTGCCAACTCATACGAGTAGAGGGTGCGTATTTTACTGGGGTCATTAAAGTTGAATGAAAGATCTAAAACAGGATTGATATATTTGTTGACAAAATTGGTATCGACCATATCGTGAAGTTCCAGAGTGATATAGAACATATTACTGCCGCGTACCCACTCCTGGGCAAGGTTTTTCCGTCTTCCGCTGAGCTGTGAGACCGTTTTAACGAAGAGCTCTTCCTTCTTCATCAGAACTTCGGCATTGATCTCTTCGGCAATGGCATAGGTCTTTTCCAGACTCGTATTGATATTGAGTTTTCCCGTGATGTAGAGCTTATCACCATCGAAACTTGGAAAGAACTGGAAATGAAGCATCTTAAGTGTTCCCAACGTCATAAGGGGAACGGCAATAAAGAAGATAGCCAGGGTCGTCTTTTTATAGTGAAGCATATAGTGCAGGATGCGCTCATACAGGTCGGTCCATCTCGACCAGTCACGCGAAGGGGTATTTTTCTTCAGCAGTGTCTTGGCATGCAGCGGCAGGAAGAAGAAGCTCTCCAGCAGTGAACCGAGCAAGACCATGATCACAACAACGGGGATCAGTTTAATAAAGAGCCCCATCTCCCCGCTGAGCATAAACATAGGCATAAAGGCAACAACCGTTGTCAGCGTCGCAAGCGTGACCGGCAGCATCATCTCCTTTGCCCCGGCGAGTGCCGCATCGGAAGGTTCCATCCCCTCATCGATATGGCGCTGGATATTTTCCGAGACGACAACGGCATCATCCACCGCGATACCGACTACCAGGATGGCACCGATCAGCGAGACGATATTGAGTGAATACCCCATGTTGTAGAGGAAGAGCAAGCCGATAATGAAAGAGAAAGGAATCCCCAACGTGACAACGATGGCGGTGTTGCGGTTGATGAGAAAATACATCGTTAAAAAGATCAGGATCAGCCCCAGCGTCAAGTTGGAGATGATAACATCCAGACGATTCTTTACCGGGATGGAGTGGTCATTATAAAATTCGAAGTCGATCGTTTTATACTGCTTGCCATACTCCTTAATCTCTTTTTGCAGCTCTTTGGCAAGCCAGATAGAGTCACCGGTCATATCTTTGGAGACACTCAGTGTCAATGATTTTTTTCCATCATAAGACGAAAGTGTGACATCCTGGGGATGATAGATCTTCACCTTGGCTATATCATTCAGATAGAGGTAGTGCTCACCGATATGAAGCAGGGTCTTCCCCCACTCTTCGACATCTTCTTTACCATTAACCGTCGAGACAAAGATAAACTTCTCTTCATCGTCGATATTACCGATCGGATAGGTGTAGGAGAGATTACTGATCGTATTGATAACCTCAGAAGGGTTAAGATTGTAAGCTTTCAGTGCCTCCGAATCAATCTTGACCTCGATTTTTTTATCAGAGTCCCCGTAAATATCCACCTCGCTGATATGCGGCATCTTCAGGAGATAACTGCGTACCTTTTTTGCTTCACGAAGCAGTTCATCAAAGCCGATCGTATCGGATGAAACAGCCAGTTTGATCAGATCACGGTTGTGGTCCATGACTTTGGCAACCGGTTCATTCATATCAGCCGGAAGGTACTGGCGCACATTGGCAATGGCATCTTTGACTTTGTCAAGCGTTAGGTCGGGTTCGGCACTTTTATCGAGCGTGAGAATGACGGCAAACTGCCCGGGGGTGATGACACTGTCTATCTCCTGTATACCATTGATGCCGCCAACATCATCCTCGATATCACGCACCGCCATCTTATCAAGCGTTGTAGCACTCGTACCGGCATAGGCACCGGAAATAGTGATCTTGTCGAGCATCACATCTGGAAAAAGTTCTTTGGGGATCTTAATATAAGCGTAAATTCCGGAGATCAGTAAGAAAGCAAGCATCAGGTGGTTGAGATGTACATTTTTAAGAAAGAAATCTATCAGTTTGTTCATGCCGTACCTTCAGTGCTTTTGCAGAAGAGAGTATACTGATAATTTACTAACAAGATAGCGAAATTAACCACGAATCTGCTATCATGTTAAGAACTTATATGAAGGTCTTTTCATGTCTTTGCTTGATCATGTCGACGCGGCCACCAACCTGGCTAAAAACAATGAACTTCAGCTGCTTGTCTTCAAAGCAAACGATACCGAAGAGTCACCTTACTACGCCATCAATGTTTTCAAGACTCGGGAAGTCGTCGAAAGCAAACGACATCGCCTGACATTGATCCCGTCATCACATCCCATGCTGGAAGGCACTATTGTCCTTCGCGGGATGCAGATACCTATATTGAATCTTCCAAACTGGCTGAATATCCATCTGACACCAGAGCAGATGCAAAACTCAAATATTTTGATCTGTGACTTTAACGGGATCATCATCGGACTACGTATTATGTATGCCTTTCGTGTCGTCAAGCGCAACTGGTCCGAGATGCACGCACCGGATGGTTATCGTATGGGTGATGATTCTCTTGTCATCAATGATACCCGTCTGGAAGATGGCAGTCTCTGTCTGGTACTTGATTATGAAAAGCTACTCGCAGATGTAATTCCTCAGGCGATGGTAGACACTACCATGTCACCGGCAAACCTTGAAAATCTTCAAATTCCCGACAAACTCAAAAATGGAACAGTACTCATTGCTGAAGATTCAAAAACAGCACAACGGCACCTTCAGCAGATTTTTGAAAACTCTGGTGTCAATTACCGTATTTTTGATAATGGGAAGCTTCTGGTCGACTATATTGATTCCCTGGAGTCAGCTGAAGAGATTCCTGCCATCATCACCGACATTGAGATGCCGGAAATGTCAGGGTTTACCGTCATCAAAACACTAAAATCAAATACACATACCAAAGAGATCCCTATTATTGTAAACAGCTCCATGACCGGTGAAAACAACAAACGTGAAGCAGAAGGGCTTGGAGCCGATGGCTTTATCGATAAAACGAAAAGTAAAAACATCATTCCACTTATTATCGATGTGATGCAGAACTAGCTAGCACTCAAACTTTTCTTTAGCCAGTCAACTTAAGACATTGTCGTTTATAAGACAAGTTACAAATATCCAAAGTCTCGATTATTTTTCTACTGGCTCTAAAAATAAGATAATCTCAACTTTCGCATATGAAAGACAGCTGTCATTCCGGGCTTGACCCGGAATCTAGTGGTTTTTATGTTTAAGACGTTGCAGCTGTGGACCCCGGATCAAGTCCGGGGTGACGGCATATGCGATAGTTGAGTAAGATAATGATAAACAGGAGTATTTATAAAAAAGGAAAGATGCCATGCAAAGCATGGCATTATAATTCTATCTAATTAAAGATAGACAGAAGTACACCGGCAGCAACAGCTGAACCGATAACCCCTGCAACATTTGGACCCATCGCATGCATCAACAGAAAATTCTGAGGGTTGTTCTCCATACCGACTTTATTCGATACACGTGCCGCCATCGGAACAGCAGAAACACCTGCCGAACCGATCAGCGGATTGATCTTCGTTTTTGAGAACATGTTCATTACCTTAGCCATGATAACACCTGCCGCCGTACCGACAGAGAAGGCGATCAGACCAAGAACGATAATTGCCATCGTCTCAGGAACCAGGAACTGGTCAGATGCAAGTTTCGAACCAACACCCAATCCCAGGAAGATCGTGACAATATTGATCAGAGCATTCTGAAGCGTATCGTTCAGGCGCTCGACTACACCCGACTCTTTCAGGAAGTTACCGAACATAAACGCACCGATCAGCGGTGTTGCATCCGGAAGCACCAAGATGGCAAGCGTCAGTACCGTAACAGGGAAAACAAGCTTCTCCATACGTGATACCGGACGAAGTGTAGTCATCTTGATCATGCGCTCCTCTTTCGAAGTCAATGCGTTCATAATCGGAGGCTGAATGATCGGAACAAGCGCCATATAGGAGTACGATGCAACCGCAATCGCACCGAGCAATTCAGGTGCCAGCGCCGTCGCGATGTAGATCGACGTCGGTCCATCCGCACCCCCGATGATACTGATCGCCGAAGCCTGTTTCAACGTAAAGTCAACGATAGTCGTGTACTCTGAAAGTGCTACGGCACCTACAAGCGTACCAAAGATACCAAACTGTGCGGCAGCACCAAGCAACGCCGTTTTCGGGTTTGCCAGTAACGGACCAAAGTCCGTCATCGCCCCGACACCCATAAAGATTATGATCGGGAAGAGACCGTTCGCGATCCCCATCCCATAAATAATTCCCAAAAAGCCATCCGGTCCGGCAATACCTGCAACCGGGATGTTTGCCAAGAGACCACCAAAACCTATCGGTAGAAGCAGCAAAGGTTCAAATCCTCTCCCAATGGCCAGATAGAAGAGCACGAAGGTAACCAGGATCATGATCACACGACCCCACGACTTATTAAAGTCGGTTATCTCTTCACCATGTAGACCCTTTTCATCCGGATCAGGATTGAGCAAAGCGGCTACACCAGTACGATCAAGAAAATTCCCGATCATTTTACCCATAGACTGAGATTCGTATGGCGTTGTGTCCACTACCGGTGTTTCACCATGAGCAGGTGTACCACCCGCAAAGAGTGAAGCAGAGGTAACGAGCATCAAGCCAACAAAAAGTTTAACTAAAAGATTTTTCATAAACTTACCCTATGACCGCTAGCACTTGACCTTCGACAATCTTATCGTTTACATTGACATTGATCGACTTCACAACACAATCTCTTGGCGCAACAATATCAATCTCCATTTTCATTGATTCCAGGATCATGATCTTATCACCCTCTTTAAGGCTGTCACCTGGATTAGCGATAATTTTCCACATATTTCCCGGAAGCTGCGACTTGACCTCTTCACCCTCGCCCGCTGCTGCAGGCGCTGCTGATGGAGCCGGTGTTGCCGCTTCAGCTGCTGTCGGTGTATCTACCGGCGTGACCTGGATATCTGCGTCACCTTCTGCTACTTGTACATTGAATTTTTCACCGTTTACTACTACTGTATATGATCCTGCCATAGGTTTGTTCTCTCCTGCATTTGATTGGGTTGATGTTGATGCTTCCATTTCTGAAAGTTTACGGACGTTGACTTCACCTTCGCCTTTAAGGAACGAGATACCTTTTTCGTCACATGACGCAGCGATAAAGACATTCTCCTCAGTGATCTGGACACCCTCTTTTTCAAGACGTTCCACCCAGCAGGCTATCGTTTTACGTTCATCGGCATCAGCGATATCAATCGCATTTTCCGTTGTCGGCTCAAGCTTTAGTTTCTCTGAAGCAATTTTTACAATTTCCGGATCCGGAGCAACCGGTGTCTTACCAAAGTAACCAAGCACCATCTTTCCGTAACCCGGAGCGATCTGCTTCCATGGTCCCATCATGACATTGTTAAGTGCCTGCTGGAAATAAAACTGGGAAACCGGTGTAACAGAAGTTCCGTAACCACCCTTCTCGACCACTTCGCGCATCGCTTTGATCACTTCGGTATAACGGTCCAGGATGTTGTTGTCGCGCATCATCTGCGTGTTGGCTGTCAACGCACCGCCCGGCATTGGCGAGAATGGGATCAATGGAGAGACCATCGTCGCTTCCGGCGGCATAAAATAGTCTTTCAGACAATCCTGAAGTACCTCTTCATACGTAAGGATATTTTCAAGTTTCAGGCCGCCAAGGTCATAAGGCTTATCTTTGACTGCATGCAGCATTGTCAAAATATCAGGCTGGCTTGTCCCGCCTGAGACCGGAGCTGCCGCCATATCGATACCGTCAATACCGGCATCTAACGCAGCCATGTAACATCCTACGGAAACACCGGCCGTCTCATGCGTATGGAGACGCAGATGCGTATCTTCGGGAACAAGTTTGCGTGCCATCTGGATGGTCTCATAGACTTTCTGAGGTGATGAAGTTCCTGATGCATCTTTAAAACAGATAGAGCTATATGGAATACCGGCATCAAGAATCTCGCGAAGTACTTTTTCATAAAAAGCGACATCATGTGCTCCTGTACATCCGGGAGGAAGGTCCATCATCGTCACAACTACTTCATGATTGAGGCCGTGATGGGCAATGCGTTCACCCGAATACTTCAGGTTCTCAACATCGTTAAGTGCATCGAAGTTACGGATAGTCGTTGTACCATGCTTTTTGAAAAGTTTAGCATGCAGATCGACCAGTTCACGGCTTCCCGTGTCAAGCATAACGGTATTGACACCGCGGGCAAGTGTTTGAAGGTTGGCATCCGGGCCTACTACGGCACGGAAACGATCCATCATATCGAATGCATTTTCGTTCAGGTAGAAAAAGAGACTCTGAAAGCGTGCACCGCCTCCAAACTCAAAGTGGTTAATACCTGCCTCTTTCGCTGCTTCTACTGCAGGAAAGAAGTCATCCATCAGGACACGGCCTCCAAAAACGGACTGGAATCCGTCACGGAAAGTTGTATCCATAACATCAATAAATTTCTTAGCCATCGGTATCCTTATTTAGATTGATTGTGATGCATGATCGCTGCGGTGATCGCTGCGATCTTATTATTAACATTTTGCTTCTGCTGAGCAGGAGCTGCTGCCGTTTCGCTCTGGTGAGGTTCCGGAAAAAATCGGGCAATGATCTTCGCCTGTGCTATCATCAGACCGATCATGACCAACAGGAAAAGAAAAACGGTTCCCATACCAAGGGCCATAAATTTGAACCCTTCGGTGACAAGACTTACTTCTTCCATATGCATACCTTTACATAGAATAGATACGTAATCATAATATAAAGATGTTTAAACTTTTTCATAACGTAAAACATGTGTAAAATCTCTATTTTCACTGTTACCATTATGCCTACAAATGAAAGGAAAACATACGGTTAAAACAATATTCTTTCAGCCTTTTTTCGCTACAATCCCAACCACTAATTTTAGATACTGGAGACTTCAACTTATGAATCTTGACAAAATCGGCTATGGCGAAAATCCGGATAAAGTAAAAGCAATTATTGAGATCCCTTGCGGCTCAAATATCAAATACGAAGTAGAAAAAGAGAGCGGTGCTGTCGTTTTGGACCGTGTCATGCACTCGGCGATGTACTACCCTGCCAACTACGGGTTCGTCAATCAGACCCTTTCACAAGATGGAGACCCGGCTGACATCCTGATCCTGACCGAGTACCCGATGCAGGCAGGTTCTGTCCTGAACTGTCGTCTCGTCGGTGTTTTGATCATGGAAGATGAGAGCGGTATCGATGAGAAACTGCTTGCCGTTCCGACATCAAAGATCGATCCGACATTTGATGAGATCCAGGATCTGGGCGATATTCCAAAGCACACTCTGGCAAAGATCAAAAACTTCTTTGAGACCTATAAAATGCTTGAACCAAATAAATGGGTCAAAGTCAAAGAATTCCAGGATAAGGCAGCTGCAACGAAAATCCTTCAAGATGCCATTGACAACGTTTAACAGGTTTCAAAAGAGCTAATGATGATCGCAGGTATGTATGAACAGGATGTGATGGCCTATGTTATTTTTGGCATCATTCTGAACTTTATCTTTTCAATGCTGTTTGGCTACTATCTCTCCAAAAACATCGGCATCGAAGAGATGATGCAGACTAAAGGGGATAAAGAGCAGCCCTGGTGGATGTTCTTCACACTGCTCATCCCCTATCTGAAAATGCTTATAACCCTCTATCGTGTGAGCATTTTACAGTTTTACTTCCTAAACCGGGGATATTCGCATAAAGAGTTCTGGATCTATCTGACCACAGATGAAGTTAACGCCAAGTAAAATTCAGCTCTGCCTTCAACTCTTTTCACTTCCCATCTACTCCTCTTCAGCGTAAAGCCCTGAAACACAATCTATCCAGATTTTATCTTTCCAGAGCCCCAATTCCCCGTTTCGAGCACGTTTTTGTGCACGTTTCCAGCGAAACAGCCATAGCTCATCATAAAGCAGTGGCTTTCGCATCGCCAGACCGGAACGCAAAAGTTTTTCTGCGTAGCTTCTCGTCCCCTGAGCATAAACAGTGCAACGCTCCTGTTTGGGTTCAATATGATAGCGCTGGAAACGTTTAAGGTTTTTTGCCCCATACCCTTTGAGATGAGGGTTTTTACGATAAAGGTTGCTAACGACCTCTTTACAGCGGCTATCTAGCGTACTTCCAGCAAGCAACTCTTCTAGCGTCAATACGCCATAGGGTTGACACCGATAAGGCTGATTGCCAATAGAGAAGGTAAGGTATCGGTTACTCTCAATCGATTCGAGCATACCCAATATCGGTTCAGCAGCATGTAATGAGAGAGTCCCTGTAAAGAGAATAAGTAGCCATCGATGTTTCATAGCCAAGATAGTAGCATGAATCCAAGAAAATAGAAACAAAAAAAGATCAATAACATATTTCAGTAAACAAATTTATTTGAAAAAGAAGATTTAAAATTTTTATATAGCATTTGTTACGTTTTGTAATTATTTTACTGAAAATAATGTAAAAAAAGTATTATTTTTTGATTTTAACCTTAAAGTATCAAGCAATTTACAAATATAATCACACAGCTATCACATTTTTTCACCCGAAACTTAAAGTCACAATTATCACCCCTGGCGTCAATAGAGCATATTTTCAATTAATAGACTTAACCCAAACAGTTAATACATCTACAACATTGTAAAAACTTACCGATTTCCCTAAAATTTCGCGTTCAAAACATTAGGGAGAACTATTGAGATTAATAACTATTTTATTTACATTTACCGTTTCACTCTTTGCTGTCTCAAAAGAGCAGTTGACAGTACTTCAAACGGTACGTGACGTTGCCCGCAGCATTCCTGACCATAGCGGCGAAACCTATGAAAATACACTCAGCGCCATCTGCCTGACAGAGAGCAGCGCCGGAAAGAACCTTATCGGTGATTTTAAAAAAGGGGTTGTCATTACCAAAGCATCACTGGGTGTATTGCAGATCCAGGTGGCTACCGCACGTTTTATCAGTACGCGTGTAGATGAACTCGCTTGGTTAAACGAACTTTCTGATGCCAAGCTTGCCAATAAACTGCTCAGTGATATTGAGCTGTCAGCCCGCATCGCCGCACACTACCTCGTTATTCTCTACAAAGCCCGTGGGGAGTATTTTAAAATGGTCAGCGGCTATAATGGCGGTATGACCAACCATCCCTATTATGCCCGTGTTATGAAAAACATGAAACTTGTTAAAAAGCTGGTAGCAGACGGGCGGATAAGCTAAAAAACACTTTTTAATGTTATTTTTCTTTTCCTGGTTTAATGGTATTGAAGGTCGCTTCTAAACTAAATCCATAGCCGATATATGCTATCATTTGCTACTTTAATTTTATAAAGGAGCGGCAGATTAAAGATTATAAACTGAAATTGATTCTCACCCTGCTCAGTGCCGTTGCCTTCGCCTTTGTCTTTATTCTTCTGGCATTTGTCATACCGGTTAAAGATGCTCCTGTCACCTTTGAAAAACGCACTAAGCCAAAACATGCCATTGAAGAGATCTCTCACGGCTTGAAAAACCGATAAGAAGGTTACCTTATACTCATTCTACAAAGAGGGAAATATGCTCCGTCTAATCTTTATGTTTATGCTGCTCTTCTCTGCCACCACCCATGCCAAGGAGAAGAGTATCTCATTATACGATATTGAAGTTACAACCATTAATGGTGAAACTGTTAAACTTGACCGTTATCGCGGCCAGGTAATACTTATTGTCAATGTTGCAAGCAGATGCGGCTTTACCTCTCAATATGACGGGCTTGAAGCCCTCTACAGGAAGTACAGAGAACAGGGGCTTGTTGTACTTGGATTTCCATGTAATCAGTTTGGTTCTCAGGAGCCCGGCAGCGAAGCCGAGATCCAGAACTTCTGCCGTCTCAATTACGGGGTGAGCTTCCCGATGTTTGCCAAGATTAATGTCAACGGAGAGAATGCCCATCCGCTCTATAAGTTTTTAAAGTCTGAGCAGTCTGGGTTCATGGGGACAGAATCGATCAAATGGAACTTTACAAAGTTCTTAGTAGACCAAAATGGAAAAGTACTCAATCGATTTGCTTCAGCTACAACACCCGCGTCGATTGAGAGTAAGATCAAACCACTATTTAAATAGTGCCACTTTTTAATCCATTCTCTATCTCATCAGCCGGAAGCGGTCGAGCATAGTAGTACCCTTGAATCAGATGACACCCCTGTTCTACTAAAAATGTTTTCTGTTCCAGCGTTTCCACCCCTTCGGCGATCACATTCAGTTTCAGGCTCTTCCCCAATGCAATAATCGCTTTTGAGATTGCTTCATCCTCTTCATCATCAGGAAGCTCTTTGATAAATGCCCGGTCGATTTTCAGGGTATCGATCGGCAGCCGTTTAAGATAAGAGAGAGAGGAGTACCCTGTTCCAAAATCATCAATAGCAAGAGTGACACCTAACGCCCTGATCTCTTCAAGTGTCGCAATAGCAGCTTCCGGATTCTTCATGATCCGCCCTTCTGTAATCTCAAAGGTAAGCCAGTTTTCACAAAAACCATACTTCTCCAGTAGTGATTTCAGCAGATCAATACAGTCACTTTTGTGAAGCTGTTTCATCGACAGGTTAAGTGAAAGCTTTCCAGGGTTGAGACCCGCTTCATACCACTGTGCAAATTGTCTGATCGATGTTTCCATCACCCATCGGTCAATCTCCACAATCAGACCGGTATCTTCGGCAAGAGGGATGAACTTATCGGGTAGGATCGCCCCCTTGTTGTCATGATTCCACCTTACCAGTGCTTCCATACCTATTATGGAATCATCAATGCCGCTGTATTGCGGTTGATAATAGACTAGCAGCTCCTCTTTAGCTATCGCCTGACGGAGATTGCCCTCCATGACAATCCGTTCTACTGCTTTTTTTGTCATCTCCGGTGTATAGTACTGGTAGGTGTTGCGTCCATCTTCTTTTGCTTTATACATGGCTGCATCTGCATTTTTCAGCAACGCCTTCACAGTAATACCATCATACGGATAAATAGTTATCCCTATACTGAGTGTTACATAAAGTTCCTGCTCATCGATCATGATCACATCTTTTGTACACTCAAGCAGTTTTTGAATAATGCCGACAATCACTTTCATCTCCTGGATACTGTCCAGGATCAGTGTAAACTCATCACCACCAAGACGCGCGAGTGTGTCACCCTTACGTATCTGCTCCTCTAAACGTTTGGCTAAAATTTTCAGGACACGATCCCCGGCATCGTGTCCCATCGAGTCATTGATCTGTTTAAAATGATCGAGATCAATAAACAGAAGCGCTACTTGTGTCTCCTGTCGCTGATTATGTTTGATCGCCTGCTCCAGCCGATCAATAAAGAGTGTACGATTAGGCAGCCCGGTTAGATGATCATGATGTGCCTGGTAATCCAGAAGCTCTTTTTGACGCTGAAGTTTTTCCTGCATCTCATAGCGTTTTTTGATCTCCAGTGAGAGTGCAATGTTATTTGCCAGTGTCATGGCAAACTCCTGCTCTTCAATCCTCCAGCTGTGTGGTTCACCGATAGCTTCATGACAGATCACACCCAGAAGCTCCTCATTCTGTATAATCGGGATGTCAAGCATAGAGTAGATACCTAGCGGTTCAAGGTAACTGCTCCTGAATTCAGAGGTCCGAGGGTCATCTCTGGCATCATCGACAACCATGATTTTCTTCTCATTCAATGCCTGAAAATAGTTAGGGAACCTCTCTTTTATCAGAGTGGTTCCCTTCGTATGCGTATCTTCATCAAGTTCATAAAGGTCTTTACAGACCATAGCTCTCTTTTCTTCATTCATGAGCCAGATACTGACACGTCCGATATTTAAGGTTTTTGCTGAAAGCTCTGTCGTTTTTCGGATAGAGTTTACAGTATCTTCAAAATCAATATTTGCCCACTTCTGCAAGGCTTTCTGATAGTGTTCATTACGCTCGACACGCTCTTTCTCATCGGCCAGCTGATCAGCTACTTTTATCTGATTGACAATAAGTTTTGCTGACTGGAAAAGAATCTTGCCAAGCTCATCAAGATCGATGGGTTTGATCAAATAGTAGTTAACCCCTAACTTAATGGCATCCAGTAGAAATTTCTGTTCATTATGGGCACTGACAAAAACAACTACCTGATCAGGGTTGATATGCCTGATCGCCTCCGCCATTTCCACTCCTGTAAAAAAGGGCATATTCATATCGGTCAGCACAATGTTATAGCACTCTTTTTCAAACATGGCCCGATACTGTTCAAGACCCTCTTTTCCATCCTTTGCACTGTCTACCCGCTTAAAATAGTTCTCCAGCAGAGTGCGTGTCGACTCTCTGACACTTGCTTCATCTTCTACATATAGAATACTCAGGTCTTGGGTGTAAGCATAGATCTCATCAAACTTCATTGCTTCCATCCATCATATCCGGAAACTCGATGCTAAAACAGGCACCTCGTGCTGTATTTTTGACACGCATCACTCCCTGGCAATGCTCTTCTATAATCGTTTGCGACATATATAACCCAAGTCCCGTTCCATTTATATCTTTGGTGGAGAAGTAAGGTTCAAATATTTTATCGATAAGATCGGTGGGGATACCTCCGGCATTATCTTCAATAAGCACTGTTTGATGACCCATCCGGTTCTTTTCGATAGTGATATATATCTCAGGAGTTTCAATACGCTTTTCAGTAAGGATATCAACAGCGTTATGAATGATATTTAAAAACACCTGCATGATCTCATTTTCATAACTTTTTATATCCTCAAGCGTCGGGTCAAAATCTTTAGTGACTTCTATCCCTTTGGTACGTAAAAGGTGCCCAGTGAGGTTCAGTGTTTTATCCATCAGTTCCGATAGTCTGAAAGCGCTTACCGCTTTGTCAGATTTGAAAAAATTTCTAAAATCATCAATGGTGGTTGAGAGATGCTTGACAAACCCATTTATCCTGTGAATATTTTCAACCGTATATGCCTCCATATCGGCCTGTCCCTGCTCTGTTGAGAGGTCATACATACGGCGTTGGAACAGCTTCACTTCCATATCACTGGTTGTGGCCGAGATCGCACCTAGCGGCTGCCTCCACTGGTGGGCGATCATGGAGATCATCTCACCCATCTGTGCCAGACGCGACTGCTTGAGCATCTGCTGATCCTTCTCTTTCATCTGGGAGAGCTTTTTCTCCATCACCTCTTCGATTTTAAGAATGTTTTCATTCACGACCTCTGCCATCAATGCGATCTCATCTTTGCTCTCTATCTTGATCTGATTGGCACTGTTTTTCTGACGATCTAGATATTTGAAAAAGTCTAAAAGGCCGGTTTGAAAATTGAGGATGATGGAGGAGATTGACCGCGACACCACCCCTCCAAATAGGATGCCAAGCAAAATAGCCAACAGCGTGACCGTGATCAGTGTTGTCACAACGATGGTACGCTTTTTGGCGATATCGTCTACTGCCATGTTGGCTATCTTCAACGCCTCGGAAATCACGACGTCACCTAACTCTTTTGTCTTCGGCAAAATGGTTGAGACATGCTCCTTGTTGTAACGGACCCAGTTGTGCATCGCTTCTTCATAGTTTCTTGCTGATTGATAAAACACTGCGATCTTCTCCTGTTCAAACGGCTGATCGGAGATCCCTTTGAGGCGGTCGAGTTCACTCATCATAAAAGCATAATCTTTTTTCAACTGTTCATAGAGCGCATCATCCGGACTCAGCAGGTAACGTTTTTCATCGGCACGGGTCACATAGGTATACTGCCAGATGTTTGAGCCGCAATTGATCTTCTCGATGGTCTCTTGAGAGAGGGCCTGTTTGACATCAACGCGCTTGGCTTCAACATACTGCTGAATCTGCAAGGTAATCTTGTCACCCTCCTTCTGAAGGATCTGACGTGCATTTTCCAGTTCATCCAGAAGATAGACACCGCGCTTATAAAACACACCATACTCATCGATCGCTTTTCTGACGGCTTCCGTCGTCTGTAAAACATCAGGGTCCGGGCTCTTCTGCTCTATTTCATTCAGAGTAGTATCAATAGCTTTAAGTGCTTTATCGGCATTACTGAATGCATGCCTGGCCATCTCGTGATTTGTCACCGAGCCGTTGGCATTGAGCAGGTAGTTTTTCTCTTCCAGAATAGCACGATAAGTAGAGCGTTCAATGTTATTGGCACGGATCAGTTCATCAACCTGGGCTTTGATGATATTTAGCCCGTTATTGGAGACGAAGGAGAGTGTTAATGCTACAAGGACACTTAATCCCACCAGCATATAGGTTTTTGATTTGATCGAAAAATTGTTCAACAGCCGCATTCTAATTCCCATAAATTATAAGTTAATAAAATAGATGGCTATAGTATACAATAAACCGTGATTCAATAAAGTTATGTGATTACTTCATATAGAATTTAGAGGTATTTTATTAAGGAGGCTGAAGTAGTCATGCCTCCTGAGAGTTAGTGTGTAAGATCAATCAAGACGATCAAGTTGTTCAAATCCTGGCAAGACTTTACCTTCGAGCAGTTCGAGGCTGGCGCCGCCGCCTGTGGAGATAAAGCTGAAGTTCTCTTTCTCACCGGCTTTTTCAACCGCATCCGCCGTATCGCCGCCGCCGACAATAGTATAGGCATACGAATCAGCGATGGCAGTGGCCAGCTTGAAAGTCCCTTTTGAGAACTTATCGATCTCATAAATTCCCATCGGTCCGTTCCAGATAATGGTGTTGGAGAGTTCGATTGCTTCAGAGAAAAGTTTGAGTGTCGCCGGTCCGATATCTACCGCCTGGAACCCTTCAAGAACATCCTGGGCAGGAACCACCTTGACATCGATTGGATGTTCAATAGAGTCGGTTATCACTACATCCACAGGTAGATAGACATTAACCTTATGTAGTTTCGCCTCTTCAAGTACTTCTCTGGCCGTTTCGACATACTCCTCTTCAAAGAGTGAAGCGTGCATATCATAGCCGAGTGCCTGTAAGAAAGTATTGCTCATGGCACCACCGATGATGAGCTTGTCGATCTTTGGCATGACAGAAGTCAACAGCGTGATCTTTGATGATATTTTTGCCCCTCCGACAACCAGAGCAATCGGGCGCATCGGTTTTTCAAGCGCTTTGCTGAAGGCTTCTATCTCTTTCATCATCAAGAAGCCTGCGACACTGGTGTCTACAAACTCTGTAATACCGTAAGTAGATGCATGCTGACGGTGCGATGTTCCAAAGGCATCATTCACAAAAACATCACAGATAGCCCCCAGTTTTTGAGAGAGTTCACGATCATTTTTCTTTTCACCGGCATAAAAACGGATGTTCTCCAGCAAGAAGACGCGCTCTAACGAACAGGTACCGATCTCCTCTTTGGAGGCTTCAAAATCTTCGATGAACTCAACACGTTTCTGCAGCAGACGCTCAAGACGCTTCTGAATATGCTTTAACGTAAAACGGTCATCATACTCACCTTTTGGACGCCCCAGATGAGTGACCAGAGTAATCGAGCAGGCATTATGATCGATACAGTAGTTGATCGTCGGAAGTGCCGCACGGATACGGCGGTCATCAGAGATATTGAAATGTGCATCCATCGGGACATTAAAATCAACACGAATCAAGACTCTTTTGCCGGTAACATCGATATCTTTAAGGCTTTTTACGCCACCCATTACAGTAATGTTGCTTGTCATTTTTTTCTCTTTTTAAAGTTCTGGATTTTCTGCTATTGCCTGTCGCTGTCCCTGCGCCGTTTTTTTAAGAAGACGTCCCCAGTCATCAGTGGGACTATCGTACATCTCAACATAGTATTCATGTGCCATACGGCCTGAGTCAAATGCCGGTATAACATCAGACATTGCTGCCTTCATGATTGCCGTCCACTGTTCTGGTCGCTCATAATACATTGGGATAATCTCATTTTCAAGCATATCCATCATATTTTTATTGTCCTCAAAATCCTGCTCTTCTACCGGTTTGTTATGATCGATCGGCGGAATGGTAAAAGAATTGACCCCATGCTTGGCAAACTCCGGATGCCAGCCATCATCTGTCGAGAAGTGAATCGAACCGTTCATACTCGCTGTCATACCGCTTGTACCGCTCGCTTCACGAGAGACACGCGGAGTGTTAAGCCAGAGATCACTCCCGTGTTTGAGAACACGTGAGAGCCCAAGCTCATACCCGATAAGGACAGCCATGTTTTTCTGACTGTGAGCGATATGGATCAGTTCATTGAAAGTGTTAACCGCATTGGTGTCGAATGGGTAGGGTTTTCCTGCCCAGATAATCTGAACCGGATGCTCTGCGTTATTGAGCATCTTTTTGAAACGCTCAAAATCCTCTTTTATCAGTCCTGGACGTTTATACTCGGCGAAACGTCTTGCCCAGACGATGGTCAGGACATCCGGATCGAACATTTTTCCAGTCTGATCAGCCACAACACCGAAGAGCAGGCGTTTCAGGTGCTTTTTACGGGCAATCAGTGCATAATCCTCATGCTCATCAAGCGCACCCTGCATCCCCTTATCGCTCCAGTAGCGGCGATTTTGGGCATTGGTAATATAGGTAATCTCTGATCTTCCCTTACAATCTTTCCACATACGGTTGGCTACTTCACCATGAAACTTAGAAACAGCATTGGTACGCTTGGAAGCACGCAGAGCACCGACCGTGAGATTGAAGGTATCATCATAAGTCATGGTGAGTTCACGTACTTCATCCAGCGAAAGACCATTGAAGAAACCAAATTTATGCAGCAGATGAATATTATGCTCTTCATTTCCGGCATCTTCCGGAGTATGCGTTGTAAAGACAACGTGTTTTTTTACCTCGTCGAGATCTCTATACCTATCGTAGAGCTCATAGACAAGCGGCAGAGCATGCCCTTCATTCATGTGATAAATATCAATCTTTTGCTGAAGCGCTTCAAGTACTTTGACCCCGCCAATTCCCAGGACAATTTCCTGTGAAATACGGGTCTCTTCATTGGCGTCATATAGTTTATGGGTAATGGTTCTGGCCAGGAAATCATTTTCCGGGATATCGGTAGTCAACAGAATAAGCGGTGCTGAACTGAAAATATGTGACGGCAGATAGAGTGCCTTGATATGGACATCCTGATTGTGAATATTGACCGTTGCCTGAACACCAAGATCTTCCAGAAAGTAGTAGTGTTTGCGAATAAACTCGGCTTGAAGGCTGCGATTTTCATGGCGTGTCTGATCATAATAACCATAACTCCACATGATCCCAACACCAACAACATTCTGTTTCAGGTCAAAGACACTCCGCATATGGGAACCGGAAAGAAACCCCAGTCCCCCAGAATAGATTTTCAGTGACTGATGGATAGCAAACTCCATCGAAAAATAGGCTACGCTTTTGCTGTATTTTGGATCAAACTCATAGTCGTGCAGTATCATTAATGTCCTTAGTTGTTTTACTTTTCTAAATTTTTATAGAGGATTACCTTACCCAGTTCAACACCGGGCTGGTCATAGGTGTTGACCATCATCATTGCGCCGACAAGTGAAGTCAGCAGTTCATAGTAGATGATCATCGCACCGATATTTGCTTCACAGATCTTATCGATCACAATACCATCGACAGGTACATCACTTTGTACCAGACTCTGTCTGGTCGCATCGCACTGTGCATTGATGAGGGTATTGAAGCTTTGGGTATTAATAAAGTCTGTTTTTTCAATATATTTCAGCGAGACATCCGGAATTGTCAGATCATTCTCAAAATCTTCAATACTAATAAAGGTTACCGTCTTGTCTTTTGGTCCCTCGATCACCAGCTGTAAGAAAGAGTGCTGATCAACCGCACCGATCAGACCGATCGGCGTCAGTCCGACACTGCTCTCGAATGCGTCGATCTTTCCCAGGGATTCACCCCAGAGCTGGACATACCATTTGCTCAGGTTTTCCAGGTCATTGGCATAAGAGAAGAGGACGTTAATACTCTTCTGTTTACTCTGTTCATACAAAAAGCAGGCTTTTTCCAGCAGATGGTTCTCTTCACGCTTGAAAAAGCGCTCAAGGAAATCCCCGGCACCGTTCAACAGGGAAGCAGTATCGAAACCTGCCAGTGTCAGAGGAACAATCCCCACCGCACTCAGTACCGAAAAGCGTCCACCGACATTGTCAGGGATGTTGAACTGGCTCAGGCCATAGTGGTCGCCAAACTCTGAAAGCGCAGACCCTTTGTCGGTGATCACCATCACACGTTCACTGTCAGCACCTTCGAGATCCAGTCCAAAGTGGGCAATAGCTGTCTTGAAAACAGAGGTCGTCTCGATCGTACCGCCTGATTTGGAGATAACGATAAAGAGCGTACTCTCTTTTTTCAGTTTGGCCAGTGTTCCGGAGATATTGATCGGGTCAGAGTTCTCAAAAAAGTGCAGTTCACGCGTTTTGACATTTTTCGAAGCCATTAACGAATCAATCGCTTTAATACCCAGTGATGAACCGCCGATGCCGATCACCGCAATGTCGGTGATGGCACCGGAAGCAAGCAGTGAATTGCTTGTTTCAAGCTCATTCACCTCAGTGATCAGAGACTTTGTATCCTGAGGAAGGTTATAGTAGCCGATCCTGCCGCTTTGACGCTCTTCAGTTACGACAGCTAGAGCGCCGTCCATAATCGTCTGTTGAGCATCCGTGCCTTCAAAACTGAAATCACGATTGAAGCGTAACATTACTTGTTTCCGACGAGAACACACATGTCTACAAGACGAGAGCTGTAACCCCACTCATTGTCATACCAGGCAAGTACTTTGACCGTATTGCCATCAACAACACTGGTCATATCCGGGACATAGGTTGAGCTGTAAGTCGAACCGATAAAGTCACTTGAAACACGTTTGTCGTTATCGATCTCGATCAGACCTTTGAAGTCACCTGTCGCAGCTGTATCAAAAGCGGCATTGATCTCCTCTTTTGTAACATCTTTTTTCAGGTTGACCGTCAGGTCGACAACCGAAACGTTCGGTGTTGGGACACGCATGGCATAACCGTTGAGTTTGCCTTTAAGCTGAGGCATTACAAGGGCGATAGCCTTAGCCGCACCGGTCGTTGTCGGGATCATATTGACTGCTGCCGCACGGGCACGTCGCTGATCTTTGTTGTGTTTGACATCAAGGACATTCTGATCGTTTGTATAGGAGTGGATCGTCGTCATCAAACCGTTTTCAATGCCAAAGGCATCATCAAGGACTTTACAGATCGGGGCAAGACAGTTGGTAGTACAGCTTGCATTGGAGATAATCGCTTCGCCTTTATAGTCGTCTGTATTGATATTTAGCACATAGGTAGGTGTATCATCTTTAGCCGGAGCAGACATAACGACTTTTTTGACGCCGTTTTTAAGGTAAGACTGCGCTTTTTCAGTCGTTAAAAAGACACCTGTACACTCGATGACAATTTCAGCACCGGCAGAACCAAAGTCAAGTTCTTTAGGATCACGTGTACTGAACATTGTGACTCTCTTGCCGTTGATCATAATGGTGTTGTCATCGATCACTTCTGCATCGACACCCGTGTGAACACTGTCATATTTGAAAAGGTACTCCAGCATATCCGGCTTTGCCGTTGTATTGATTGCGACTAGTTCGATATCGTCACGTGACGTGATAATTTTCGCGACGATCATTCCGATGCGTCCTGTTCCGTTGATTGCTGCTTTGATAGCCATAAGAATCCTTTTATTTTTATTGTAAGAATTATAGTGAAATTTTACATAAACCTAGTTTCAAAATTGTTTCAATTTCAATCAACTTTAATAAACTGTAACATCACTGTAAATGATAAAATGTCATACTATGATTATCTAAACCCGAAAGGCACCCTATGAGTCTCCATCCATATGCCGGAAAACTGGCACCGACATCAGTCCTGATCAATGTTCCCGAACTTATCTCAGCTTACTACACCCAGGTTCCCGATACGGACAAGAATGCTCAGCGCATCAGTTTCGGAACCTCCGGACACCGGGGTGCTGCACTCCTTAACAGCTTTAATGAGAGACATATACTGGCAGTGACCCAAGCGGTCTGCGATTACCGTAAAGAAGCGGGGATTGATGGTATCTTGTTTATGGGAATGGACACGCATGCCCTCTCCTACCCTGCACAGCTGAGTGCCATTCAGGTCCTGAGCGCCAATGGTATCGATGTACGTATTGCCAAAGATTTTGGCTATACACCGACACCCGTCATCTCACATGCTATTTTGACACACAATCAGCACAGCGATGCACAGTGTGACGGCATCGTCATCACACCATCACACAATCCGCCGACCGATGGCGGCTTCAAGTACAATCCACCGCATGGCGGACCGGCTGACACCGATGTCACCGACTGGATCGAAGCCCGGGCCAATACCCATATGGAAAACGGCCTCAATGGTGTTCTGAAATTCCCTCTTGAGGAGGCCCTTGAAACCGATAATATCGTGGAGTATGACTATATCACCCCTTACGTCGAAGATCTTCAGAATGTAATTGATATGGATACGATTGCTTCGTCCGGTATCCATATTGGTGCTGATGCGATGGGTGGTGCCGGTATGGCTTACTATGGCGCCATCAAAGAACGCTATAACCTGAATATGGAAGTTTTCAACAACACCCTTGACTCCACCTTCTCCTTCATGCACTGCGATAAAGATGGAAAGATCCGCATGGACTGTTCGTCCCCTTATGCCATGGCCGGACTGGTCGCCATGAAAGAGGAGTTTGACATCGCTTTTGGAAACGACACTGACTTCGACCGTCACGGTATCGTCACCAAAAGTGTCGGTCTCATGAACCCCAACCACTACCTTAGTGTTGCCATCAACTACCTTGCACAGAACCGTCCGCAGTGGAGCAGTGAACTGGGTATCGGCAAGACACTCGTCAGCAGTTCGATGATCGACCGTGTAGCCGAGGCACTTGGCAAAAAAGTGATTGAAGTACCGGTCGGATTCAAATGGTTTGTCGATGGGCTGGTCGAGGGAAGCATCATCTTTGGCGGAGAAGAGAGTGCCGGAGCCAGCTTTTTACGTAAAGACGGCACCGTTTGGAGCACTGACAAAGACGGTATGATCCTGACCCTTCTCTCTGCCGAGATCCTTGCCAAAACGGGACGTGATCCGGGTGAACACTACCGGGAACTGACCAAAAAGTTCGGCGCACCGGTTTACGCCCGTATCGATGCACCGGCTACGGCAGAGCAAAAAGCTGTATTGAAAAACCTATCGCCGGAAGATGTGAAAGAGAGCACGCTTGCAGGCGAAAAGATTGAAGCGATCCTCACCAATGCCCCGGGAAACAATGCGGCTATCGGCGGCTTGAAGATCGTGGCCAAAAATGGCTGGTTTGCCCTTCGTCCATCCGGAACAGAAGATATTTACAAAATCTACGCGGAAAGTTTTATTGACGAGGCTCACTTGAAACAGATACAGGATGAAGCCCAGGCTATGGTAAGTAAACTTTTTTAGGGATTATCTTCCTCATCCTGCCACTTCAATGAGATCTGCTCAATCTCATTGAGAAGATATTTTAACCCTTTTGCTTTAACAGTTTGTCATATTTGGCTTTGAGTTCAAAATAGGCTTTTTTATAATCAACTGTCGCTTCTTGAGATGGCGTTTTGAGCGCAGGTGCTTCATCAGTTACGATAAACAGCTCATCTTTACCATCTACCTGACGTTTTTCAGTAGGAAGCTCTCCATTTTTAGCCATCTTGACAACATTGTAGATGGGTAGTCTATATTTGACGGCGTACTCTTTGACAGTAAGTGTTGACATAGACTCCCCTATTTAACTGTTTTTCTCTTGGATTACTGCTAATCTTTCCACTCTAACGATCTGAAATACTCCATCTCATTCGCGCCGATAATACGGATCATATTGGTCAGACCGCTGACACCTACGGGATCGCCTGCGGTCAGAATATAGTGACTCTCTATGTCCAGGACCCCGCGTTTAAGCCCCTGTTCCATTAAATCATTCATCATCTTGCCAAGACTTTGATCGGTTACCGAGAAGGCCGGAACGACACCCCAGACAATTGTCATGGACTGAGCAGTTCTGACATCATGGGTTACGGCATAAATAGTTGTATGGGGCCGGTAACGGGCTATTTTTTTCGCTGATTGTCCAGAAGAGGTAATCGTCAATATGGCCGCTGCATCAAGGGTCTGACAGAGACGGACCGCCGACTCATTGATCTTATCGCTTCTGTCATGCATCGTATAACCTGTCAGATGATCATACGGATAGTTATCTTCCGTCGCCCGGATCGTATTGGTCATTGTCTCAACTGCCAGAACAGGGTTATGTCCCATCGCACTCTCTTCGGAGAGCATCACCGCATCGGTACCGTCTAAAACAGCGTTGGCTACATCACTGATCTCGGCGCGGGTAGCGGTATCGTTTTTGGTCATGGAGAGCAGCATCTGCGTCGCTGTGATGACCGGTTTACTGGCATCGTTTGCTTTTTTGATAATCATCTTCTGGACAGACGGGACGTTAAAATAGGGAATCTCTATCCCCAGGTCACCCCGTGCGACCATCAGCCCGTCACTCGCTTCTAGTATCTCATCAATATTTTCTACCGCATCAAACTTTTCGATCTTCGCAAAAAGCTGGGTAGTTCCGCCATGACCTTCAACAACAGATCGCGCGGCACGCATATCTTTTGCATTCTGAACAAAGGAGATCGCCATAAAGTCTACACCGTTTTCAACTCCCCAGCGCATGTCATCTTTATCTTTTGGTGTCAGAACATCAATACCGAGTCTGGTGTTTGGAAAATTGACCCCTTTTCTTGAACTCAGAATCCCATCATTTTCTATAAGAACCTTCACACATTCGGGTGTCACTTCAATGACTCTTGAACGGATAATCCCGTCATACAGATAGATCAACTCACCAACATGAAGTCGATCAAGAATCGATTTCTGGTTGATCGTCAGACGGTAGTACCCCTCTGCAACTTTACTACCGACAATATCATCTTTCACGAACTCGATCGTATCGCCTGCCCGGAGTGTAAAGTCCTCTTCGAGCATCCCGATTCGGATCTTCGGGCCGCTGATATCTTGTAGTACTCCGGTAATGAGTCCGGTATTTTCAATTGCTGTTCGAATACGCTCAAGAACTTCTGAATGATATTCATGGCTCCCATGGCTGAAGTTCAGGCGGAAAACATTGACGCCTGCACGGATAAGTGCTTCGAGCTGTTCAAGTGAATCAGATGCCGGCCCGATCGTGGCTAATATTTTGGTTCGTTTTTTCATTTAATAATCCGTTTCAAATAAAGTACACCAAGAGGAGGAAGGGTCAGACTGATCGAGTAGTCACGTCCGTGCATTGTCTCTTTGACCGCTGTGATCGGTCCGCTGTTACCTATGTTCCATCCTTCATAATAAGAGGATTGCGAATTAAAGATCTCTTCATATTCGCCTTCATACGGTACACCGACACGGTAAAACTTACGCGTTTCGTCTGAAAAGTTACATAACACCAAAACCGTCTCATCCGGATCATCGCTTTTTCGCATAAAACTGATACAGTTATGCTGATAATCGCCGTCATCTATCCACTCAAAGCCGCACTTCTGCTCATCATACAGATGCAGGGCACGCTCATCACGGTAGATGCGGTTAAGATCACTCAGCATCTTCTGCAGCTTACTATGCAGCGGGTAATCAAGCAGATGCCAGTCAAGGCTCTGTTCAAAATTCCACTCTGCAAACTGGGCTATCTCACCCCCCATAAAGAGCAGTTTTTTACCCGGATGCGCCATCATATGGGCGTAGAGGGCACGAAGATGGGCAAATTTCTGGTTATTGTCACCCGGCATTTTATTGATAAGCGAGCCCTTCATATGGACCACTTCATCATGACTCAGCGGCAGCATAAAGTGTTCATCAAAGGCGTACCACATACTGAATGTGAGCTGATGGTGATGATGCTGACGGTAGATGGGATCATAACTCATATATTTAAGCGAGTCATGCATCCATCCCATGTTCCATTTAAAACCAAACCCAAGACCGCCGATGCTTGTCGGCCGTGTCACCATCGGCCAGGCCGTTGACTCCTCGGCGATCATCATAATATCAGTAAACTCGCGATAGACACTTTCGTTGAGCTTACGTAAAAAGGCAACGGCTTCAAGATTTTCATCACCGCCATGCACATTGGGGATCCACTCCCCCTCTTCTCTGGCATAGTTCAGATAAAGCATGGAAGCGACAGCATCAACGCGGATACCGTCAATATGGTACTTCTCAAGCCAGAACATTGCCGAACTGATCAGAAACGACTGCACCTCATTACGCCCATAGTTGAAGATAATGCTCCCCCACTCCGGATGGAATCCCTGTCTTGGATCTTCATGCTCATATAACGCCGTTCCGTCAAAATTGATCAATCCGTGCATATCTACAGCAAAGTGAGACGGTACCCAGTCCATGATAACACCGATACCGTTTTCATGCATTTTATCGATCAGGTACATCAGGTCTGCCGGTTCGCCAAAACGTGCTGTTGCAGCGAAGTAGCCGACCACCTGATATCCCCATGATCCAAAGAAAGGATACTCGGTCAGCGGCATAAATTCGACATGGGTATAGTTCATCATTTTGACATACTCAACCAGCTCATCAGCCAATTCACGGTAGCTCAGGTAACGGTTCTCCTCTTCAACTTTTCGCCGCCATGAACCGAGGTGCACTTCATAAACACTGACCGCTACTTCATGATTGTTATGCTTATGACGCTCGTTCATCCACTCCTTGTCCTTCCAGTCGTACCCTTCAAGACTCCAGACACGAGAAGCTGAATTTGAGGGTTTTTCACTGTAAAAAGCAAAGGGATCACTCTTATCATGGATGATGTTATGAAATTTTGAAACGATGTGATACTTATAGGTAGGGCCCTGTTCAACCCCTTCGATAAATCCTTCCCATATACCGGAATCATCTTCACGGATTTTAAGCGGGTGCACCTCAGTATCGTAATTATTAAAATCACCGCGAACACTGACACGTTCGGCATTGGGTGCCCAGACAGCGAAGTAGACCCCTTTTTTATCCTCATGCTCCATGAGATGTGAACCCATCTTATCATATAGTTTGATATGGTTTCCCTGTTTAAACAGATAGACATCGAGCTCTGTAAAACGTGTTACGTCGTATCGTATTGGGTTGTTCATCTTGACTTCCTTAGTTTCGGCGCTTGCCGAGTGCGTAATAATAGACTTTTTCGTAATCTTTAGCGGAATCGTCCCAGCCGAAGTGCTGCTGCATCGCATGACGTTTCATGGCGACAATCTGTTCAGGTTTCTCATACCAGGTATCGACTGCCCATTTGACTGTGCCATAGAGCGCATCAGCCGTCGCCCACTCAAACTTGAAGCCTGTCCCTGCCCCACTTTGCGGATCATAATTTTCGATCGTATCATCCAATCCTCCCGTAGCCCGTACAATCGGCAGTGTTCCGTAACTGAGACTATATAGCTGATTCAAACCGCACGGTTCAAAGAGCGATGGCATCAGGAAAAAGTCACTGCCGGCTTCAATCTGATGGGCGATAGCGTTGCTGTAACCGATATGGCAGGCAAAACGGTCCGGATATTTTCCGGCGACATTGCTGAAAAAGTGTTCCGCCCACTGCTCGCCCGTACCCAGCAATACAATCTGAATATCCAAATGCATCAATCCGCTGATCACATGTGCAACCAGATCTATCCCCTTCTGCTCTGCCAGTCTTCCGACAAATCCTATCAGCGGAACATCATTTCGCTCAGGAAGACCAAAATGTTGCTGCAGCGCTTTTTTACATACCTCTTTTCCTGAAAGGTCTTCATCTGTATAAGGAGCTGCAATATACGGGTCGTTTGTCGGATGCCACTCATCATAATCGATGCCATTGACAATACCCACCAGCTTGTGGCTATGCCCCTGGATATGAGTTTCCAGTCCCCAGCCAAACGCCTCGGTCTGTATCTCATCGGCATATTTTGAACTCACCGTGGTCAGCATATCCGTATGGGCAATCCCTCCCTTGAGAAGATTGATACCGCCAAATGATTCCAGTGAGAGCGGATTGAACTCTTCCCACGGAACTTCCATAACATCGATCAGCCCCTTGTAGAAGTGGCCTTGATGCTGCATATTATGGATGGTAAGTACCGAGGCTGTTCCCTGAAAGATCTCATCATGTGCGAATCGCGTGTTCAGTAACAGCGGTATCGAGGCCGTATGCCAGTCGTTGGCATGCAATATATCCGGTCTGAAGGCTATCTTGTTACACAGCTGCATGGCAGCCTTGCTGAAAAAGACAAAACGATTGTCATTATCAGAAAAAGAGAAACCATTCTCGTCATAAAGTCCTTTACGGCCAAAAAAACCATCGTGCTCGATGAAATAGACCGGAACATCCGTACCCGGCAATACCCCCTCATACACGGCACACCACTCTTCACCCATGCTCCCCATCGGTACACCCATCGAACCTTCAAGCGGTTTCAGACCATACTTCTCTTTATCGACGATGTAATAGCGCGGCATGACCACACGGACATCATGCCCTAACTTTTGTAATGCTTTTGGCAACGCTCCGGCCACATCCGCCAAACCGCCGCTTTTGGCAAAAGGCACGACTTCAGAAGCCACGATTAATATATTTAATTTATCCATACGCTCTCTTTTCAAGTAGTTTTACACCCTCTAAGGGTGCATTTTTCAGCTGCGTCATCTCGATACGAAGCGTCTCCAACGATGGTGCCAAGGCAACATCTTTCAATCCGTCTTTCAGCAACTCCATCAGGTAAGGGTTATGTTTTATCACTCCGCCGCCAAGCACTAGAATATCTGGATTGGCTATGGTCACCAGTGTACCGGCAGCATGCAGTAATGCCGCTTCAAATCTCTCGGCTATGGAAGACTCTTCGGCAATATCAGATAATTTCAGGGCTTCAAGGTCAGAAGATTTTTCACTCCCATAGTGATGAAGCCATTTTGAGAGTGCTGATCCGGAAGCAAAAAGCTCTACACAGTTTGTCCGACCGCATCCACATCTGAACGGGGCCTCTTTATAAGGAATATGGCCTATTTCAAACGCCAGATTTCTGCCACCGCGAACGACTTTTCCGCCATCAATATAAGCAGCACCGATTCCCGTACCGACATAGAGGGCCGCTATGTTTTTTGTCCGAAAACAGTCCGCTTCCGCCATCACGGCACAGCTAAGGTCATTGTCAATCTCTAAATGTACACCATAGTCTGTTTTGGCAGCTGCTTTGATCGCCGACTCCCGGAGTGCAATATTTGGAGCCGAAAGGATCACCCCGTCATGGACCTGTCCGGCATAGGAGATTCCGATAAACGTTATAGCGGGTGTTTCGCGCATCTTTGTATCGATATAGCTCATCAACTCTGTCGTTTGAGAGCTGAGAGTCTCTCTCTCTATCACCACTCCACCTCTGCTTGAGAGTTCACTGCGAAGATAGGTACCGCCGATATCGATATAAAGCTTTTTCATTGTGTGACCATCCCGTACAATGCCCTATAAGATTTTGCACTCTCCTGCCAGGAGAAATCACACTCCATATTGTGTTTGGTGATCCTGTTATATCGGCGTTTATCGGCATAAAGCTCATCTGCACGTTGCAAGGCATTCCCAAAAGAGCGTTCAGTCGGACGTGTAAAGACAACACCATAGCCATCAGCCGATGCCGGATCAAACTCTTTATCAGGCTGAACTGTATCAACCAGACCACCTACATGATGGACCACCGGAGCAGCACCATAATGCATCGCGATTATCTGGTTCAACCCGCATGGCTCAAACAGCGAAGGCATCAGTAGAAAATCGGCGGCTGCATACATACGGTGAGAGAGCGACTCGTCATAACCAAATTCAAGATGAATATTAGTGTGTTCATCAGCGATTGCTTTAAGATCTTCGTGATACTTTCCTTCACCCTCGCCCAAAATAGCAATATTACACTCCATCAAAGCGATCTTTGGCAAGGTCCCGATCAGCAGCTCCATCCCTTTTTGCCAGGTAAACCGTCCGATGAAGATAAAGAGCGGTCTCTTTAGGCCTTTAAGTGTCACCTCCTTGAGATAGGCTTTTTTATTGACTGCTTTACCGGTTAGATCACTGTAAGGTTCCGTAAGTGCTCTGTCATCCGAAGGTGAAAAGTGTTCCGTATCAATGCCGTTGACAATGCCAGAGAGTTTATATTGATGCTCTAGCAAAAACCCCTCCAGTCCGCATCCAAATTCCGAAGTCAGAATCTCTTTGGCATAGGTCGGACTTACTGTCGTAACCCTATCCGCATAAGCGATACCTGCTTTCATAAAGTTGATCTGACCGTAAAACTCGATGCCGCTCATCGTAAAGCAGCTCTCATTCAGGCCAAGCTTCTGCAGCATATCTGCTTCAAATGTTCCCTGATAAGCAAGATTATGGATGGTAAATACTGTTTTGGTCTCGATCTCACCGGCTTCATCTACCAGCAGAGCACTCAGTGCACTCTGCCAGTCATTGAGATGAGCGATATCATAGCGCTCTCGTTTAAGCAGCTCAACGATGGCGTAATTGAAGATGCCAAAACGGACGGCATTATCGTCATAGCCGCTCTCCGGCGGGCCATAAAGGAACTCGCGGTCACACAGCAGCGGTGAATAGATAAAGCGGTAGTGTACCCCCTCATACTCACAGCCGTAAAGTTCAACAGGGTACTCAACACCGCCCATCACAATATCAAAGCACTCATCGAGAACTGCAATACCAAATCGGTCACGATCAACTTTCCGATAAAGCGGCATAACGACAGTTAGATCATAATCTCTGTTCAGTGCCCGCGGCAGACTGTGAGCCACATCGGCCAATCCCCCGCTTTTGGCAAAGGGGTAGACTTCGCTCGCAGCAAACAGAAGCTTTGCTTTAGCGGACATCATCACTCTCTCGGAGCAGTTTGGCAGCCATCTCCGGAGCCACGGGATTGATCATCATGCCGGTACTCACTTCAAAGCCACCATGACGATAGAGACGCGGCATGATCCGGATGGCAAATCGACATGCATACTCAACATCATGTAAAAGCTCACTTCCCAACGGTCCATGCTGAAGTGGCGGAGTGGTGATCTGAAGATTGAAATCAAAACACATCAGCTGTCGTTCCATCTTTTTCAGAACATCAAGCAGCAACGATGAGAGTGACAGAATAGCTTCGTCACTAAGCGTATCGATCTGTCCAACTGCCTTTTTCGAACTGATCATCACTTCAAAAGGATAACCACTGGCATAAGGACAGAATGCCGTAAAGTCACCTGCCTTGGCAACAATACGTTTCACCTCCTCTTCCTCTTGCAACAGCAGTGATTCCAGCAGTGCCTTACCCGTTGTTTTGTAGTGGGTATGCGTACGTTCATAACACTCTCTATCTGCTTTGGGAATGATCGACAGACCGATAAGCTGAGTGTGCGGATGCGGTTGCGTTGAGCCAGCTTGCGTCCCCTGATTTTTAAAGAGGGAGATAAAGGTGATGCGATGATCATGACGCAGATCACTTACACGTGCACGCATCGTCTTAATCCAGTTGGCTATCTCTTCTTCACTCCACTGCGTCATTGTGCTGTGATGGTTAGGTGTATCAATAATCACCTCATGCGCTCCAAAACCCTCAGACTTATGAAAAAGCCCCTCCCGATAAAACTGATGCTGTACTTCGATCTGGACGGCTCTATAGAGATTTGGAACAACACGGGTCTGCCAGCCCGGTTCATTGGCAAAACTCTTTTTTCCTCGCAGGGAAAAAATCTCCGGCGGTGTCATCGACTCATTCCCTTCGCAGAAAGGACAGTTTTCCGATGCGTATGTTTCCTGATCTATACCACACTGATCAGGACGGTGCAGACGCTCCGGGGCAATAATAACGTGCGTATCATTCAGAACATCGTACCGGATCTCAGACATCTATAACCTCCAGCGTACCTTCAAGTGAAACAGCCTGACTAAACGGAATGACCATCGCAAAGCTGACACCCTGAATCGTCAGATCAAACCCTTTTTCGCTCTGCGAAAGTGTCTTTAACAGGAAATAGTAGATATCAAATGGATGGTTTAGCGCAATCGTGATCTTTTTCTTCAGATAGCCGTCATGTATCTCCAGTTCGTCAACCACGCTATGCCACCCCTCTTCTTTGAGAGCTACACCGTTGACACTGACCTCTTCATAGTTGGCAAAGTGAAAATTATGCTCAAGGACATAGCTAAGTGACTGTTCGGTATCTGCATTAAAATCAATAGTGAAATCCAATCCATCTCTCTTTGGATAGAAGCTTTTTTTCAAATGTGCCGCAGCTTTGTCCGGAAAGAAGAGACCGCCATCACGCCAGAATGTCACGCTTTTTCGATCATACTTAAGCTCAAAAGGCTGATTGGCAAAGTCGCCATACTCATGAAAATTGCTGTGGCGGAAACTGTCGGAACCAAATTCATCATCACTGATATGATCAATAAACGAGTTTTTGAGATACCAGTCGTAAATGACTGTATCGCGCATCTCGTCATCGATCTCCATCGCGGCGTTGTGGATAGTATCGATGCCATCTTCAACCACCGAAGTTTCATCATCCGGCACTTCAAACAGTTGCTGATGGTAGGCCTCTTTACGGCGTGTCAGTGTGTTTTGCCAGTTAAACGCATCTGCCCGGCTGTCAAACTCTACCAGCTGACCACCGGATGCGGCATCGAAACGAAAAATCAGTTGCGCCGTTACCGCTTTGATCTTTTCAAACCCATCGAGATCGTTGCTGTCCGCAGCGACAACTAGCTTCTTCCCATAGCGCAGATTCTCACACTCAATCATATAGCGGTAGGCATTGTCACGCAGATTTGGCAGGTACAGCCCGCCAAAGACACCGTGCCAGAGAGCATCATTGGTCTGAAGCTTGTGGAGGCTGACATCAAATGCCGGCTTGTCGACACTCTCTCGTACCTCAGAAAGTTCCAACATCCGTTTATGGATGCGATTGCTCTCATCATATTTCACAAAGAAATTCTTCCAGATGCCGCCTTTTAAAAACTTCACGCCTTCGCGTTCATAACGCTCGTGACCCATCTCATGCTTGAAGGCTTCCAGTTTTAACGCATCATCGGCGCGCAAACTCCACTCTCCCATCTCATAGTATGAGACATTCGGCAGGTAGGCGATCCCTCTGGTACGCTGCTGTTGAAGGTACTCGCCATACTGCATCGTTTCGATCGACGGATCTGCAAGTATACCTTCGATGAACCCTTTGAGCCACTCTTTTTCATACACCCACTCATACGTTCCCGGCCACATTCCAAACTTCTCGGCATCATCAAAGATAATCGCCGCAGAATCTTTTTTGCGGTTGAATGACTTGACCGCTTTAAGGGCACTCTCGACACTTAAGAATGGAATGGCGTAACGCAGTTTTTTACTGATCGGGAAGAGGGCAAGCTGCTTACCGCCCTCCTCTGTCAGGTAGTAGCCATCAAGAATCTCTTCATCAAAACCGGCACACTGAAAGTGATAGTCATCCATCACCGTGTATTTGATACCGGCACGATTGAGGTCGGGGATCAGTGATGATTCCCAGACCCGCTCTGTCAGCCAGAGCCCACGCGGCGTCTGATTGAATGCTGATTCGATCGAAGCATTAAGCTGGTCGATCTGCGCTACACGGTCATCCGAGGGAATGACACTGAGTATCGGTTCATAGTAGCCGGCACTTACGAACTCGATACTCCCATTTTTGGCCAATAACGTGATCTGCTTATAGAGCCGGGGATGATTCTGTTCAATCTGTTCCATCAGCCAGCCGCTGCAGTGTACCGAAAAGCGGAACTCCGGATACCTGCTCACCACATCGAAAAAAGGGCCGTAACAGACGTCAACAGCATGCTCGATGACCCACTGAAAATTATCGACGGGCTGGTGCATGTGAATGCCGAACAGTAGTGTCGTTTTATCTTGCATACAATCTCCTTTCAAACAAACCAGTTCTCAGCAAATGTCTCATCGAGATCAATCACCAGCGACCCATACCCAGGCAGCGTCTGGATAATATGGGAACCCTGCACGATCTCAAAACGCAAGTGAACACTGCCATGTTCTTTAAACAGTGAACGCTGAAGTGCCAACTCGATCCGCTCGCCAACAGCCAGCGAAGAGACCTCATCTTCATAGGAGCAGTCCAGTGCAAAGAAAAGTTTTTCTGCCGTCTCTTCAATGATCACTTCCAGTGTTGACACCTCCTGCTGAAACCGTTCGAATTCACCTTCAAAGGCCAGAAAAACAGCCTCATCATTCTGCCCGAAATAGATCTTCTCCATCGGTCCGCGTACACGGTCCATCGTAGAGAAAATCTGTGTTTCATCAATGCTGCCACTGTCCAGCCACTCAAAAAATGAGCTGTTCTTACCATCGATAATAGGAGAGATATGGGCATTGGGTTTAAGCATAAACGAGGCACTGCTTTTATGAGTGATGATCGGTTCATAGAGATCAGCCGGAGCACGCATATCAAGCAGCGTATATATGGTGATGAGATGTTCCCTGAAGAGTGCATCGAACTCAAAAGCAAAGTCGGTGACATGATCGTCGCCATACCACCAGAACCAGTCACTGCACTCAGCCGCTAAAAAGTGGTAGGTAACCTTCTCTTTTACTTCATCGCTTATCGTACCCAGGTAGTTATCTACATCGCGGCGAGTCTGATAGATCAACTCCCAGGCACGATTTTTCTCCTGATGCCCGGACCAGGTATTGAACTCGCCATTGATCCAGCTTCCCGGAGCCAGTCTGTCCAATATAGGAATATCTTTGCCCTGAGAGACCTCATCCATCGTAACCGTATGACACCAGCTGGCATCGGCAAATCGTTGATAGAGTGCATTGAAAAACGGATAGGCATTATCTGCGAAGAACTCCCAGGCATTTTCACCATCAAGGATGACGAAAACGGTTGCATCTCTACTCTCTTGCGCAATAGGTTTGAGTGCCTGCATAAAATGCTCGGCAGCTTCTTCTGCGCCTTTAAACCGATAGGTAAACCCGATCAGATCACTCAAACCATGATCACGAAACCCAATGGTCACATCATTGAAATTATAGGCACTATAGAGATTGGCTCGTTCCGAATCCTCCAGTGAACGAAAAAGGATCGCTTCATCGGTCGCTATCCATTTGAGTCCTTTCTCTTTGTAGATGGCTACACTGGCTTCATCTACCGCCCCTTCTGCCGGCCAGAATCCGGTCGGTTTCCGGCCAAAAGTCTCTTCATAAAGCATGATGGATCGATTGACCTGCTCGATCGCATCGTCACGCAACGAAAGGGAGTTATCCGGCAACGGCGTATGGGCATTGGCATGTTTGGCATTGTCGATATCAAGCAGTAGCGGTAAAATCGGGTGATTATAAGGTGTCGTAGAGAGTGAGATCACACCCTGCTTTTGCAAAGAGGCATAAAATGGCAAAATAGTAGCGACAAAGTCACACAGTGTCTTCAATAATTCAGTTTTATCAGACTGAGAAAACGCTTCACCTTTTTCGATAAGCTCTCTGACCAGCTTATTTTCCTGCCGTAGATAGTTTCCGCACCATGACAGGATAAAAAGCACTTCCAGATCGATCAGCTCCTCATCATTCAGATCATCCTGATGATAAAGCGTACCATAACGAGGAAATGGCTGAACCATCGTGTCGAATTGAGTCGATTTACAGGTTTTTACCAGCCAGCTCCTGGCTTCTGCCTCAAGCGCAGAAGGGTGAGCTTCCCACAGTGAGAGAAAGTAGTCGTATCTGAGCGGTTCGCTGTAAAGGTTGAGCTGCTCGATCAACGGAGCCGTAATATTGAAAGTTGCTTTCAGACCGGGATGCCGGCTAACCAACCAGGGCATCTCATAATAGTCTTTGATGGCATGAAGAAAGACCCATGGCATCGTCATCACTCCGTTACTGCCCCGGTAATCGGGCTGGTGCATATGCCAGAAAAAACAGAGGTTAAGTGACTTGCTCATCATTACTCTTTTGACCACTCCTCGATCTTGGCTTTGTAGATATCATAGATTGCATTGCCGGTGAGAACATCCTTCGCCTGTATGAAGAGATTTAGACTGTCACTGTACTGGTCAGGGATCATCAATACCCAGTCATTTTCATAAACCCATATCTTGACACCATCGGCCGAAGAGGATCTTTTCCCTTTGGCCTCTTCCAGGAACTTACGCATCATCTTCCCTTTAAGCGCCTGTGTGCACGGGATCTGATGGGTACTATAGTGAAAGGAGTTTATTTTGCGAACAATGTCTGAGAGCTTTATATTGTGTTTCATTGTGAGTGCGATCATCTTCAGACAGGCATACATCGAATCACGGTGGAGAGCAAATTCGGTGAATGCAAAGTTACCATCGAGTGTGGCGATCAGATCATACTTTTTCAATTCAGCAGCTTTGAAATTGGCATATTTTCCACGCTCTATCGTAAGATTCTCGAAAGTATCATCCATGACATCGGGAGCCCAGGAAGGAAGAAATACCGACATCGCACCCTCCCCGGCTTCAAGATTGAGCAGATACAAGATCACCAGAAGGGCCGTCTCTTGCCCAAGGACCACGCCTTCATCGGTTACGACATTAAGTCGCTGACCGTTAGGGTAGATCATAAATCCCATATCCATCTCCAGGTTTTTGACGATTGCGGTAAGGTCCTCTTCCGATTTTTTCTTTTTTGCAAGAAAATTTGAGAGTCTGTGACTGCCATGGTGGGCATTTAAAATAATATTGTCGATATTAAGATCGTGCATGACCTCAGGGAAAATCTCTGCTGTTCCGCCATGCATCACGTCAACCGCGACTCTGCACCTGGTGCTGCACTTCAAGGCGGCTTGATCGACTGTCGACTCAAGCGCATTTTTGTACGTCAAACACTCATGAAGGTTGTGGTGTTCTGTTTCATGGATAACACCTATCTGTTTGTAATCAACCCGTCTGAACGTCTCTTTGAAGAAAGCTTTTTCAACACTCTGTGCCGTACCGGTATCGATACGCAGTCCCTCTTCATTGAAGAAAGTCAACTCGGTACTGGTCGGGTCAATGACATTTTCACGGAAATGGATACCGGCTATGATGTCGGGATTCTTGGAGAGGTTGTAGCGCAGAACGGCCGAGGGCATACTTTTCAGGTCCATCACATGGATACCCGAAGCGAGCAATCCTCCAAGGAAGGCACGCTTGAGCATTCTGGAGCTTTTATGGGCATCTCTGGAGACATAGACAGTGCTGCCAACAGGCAGCTGTGCACCAAATGCTTCTGCCAGTTTTGTTGACATTTCACAGGAGAGTTCGACATTCGATTTTCCGATGACACTGCCGTTTTCAAAGATTGAATTTTTGTATTTGCTTCCCCAGACCACATTGTTGCTGACGATCGCTGCATCATCGATTTTTTTATCCGGCCATATCGTGATATCCTGTTCGATAGAGACCAGTTGTCCAATCTCACATCCCTCGGCAAGGATCATGCCCGCTTTGGCCTGTGAATTCTTTCCGAAAACATTGTTGTTACAGATTACACAGCCATCAAGCGTGACGCTTTTGCCTACTTCTACATCATTCCAGAATACCGTGTTTCTGATCTTACAGGATGCACCGATGGCAACATTGTCACCGATAACTACATTGTTCAGCTTGGCACGTTTACCCAGTGTGACATTTTTGCCCAGTACCACTGTCCCGATAATCTCTATGCTGCTGTCAAGTTCAACCGGTTCGGCACTGTAGAGCAGACCATCGGGGAATTCAGTTTTTATTCCGTCATAAGTGAATTTTACTTTACTGGTCAAAATATCATCATAGACTTCTCTGTAACTCTCCGGATTTCCGACATCACGCCAGTACCCCTGGGCATATCCGGCCATCAGGTCAATATCCTCTTTCATAAGAAGAGGAAAGAGATCTTTGGCAAAATCAAAATTGCTGCCTTGCGGGATATAGTCCAGGATCTCCGGCTCTATGATGTAGATACCGGTATTGATCGTATCACTGAAGACTTCACCCCAGCTTGGTTTTTCCAGAAACTTCTCTATCTTTCCCTCTTCATTGGCAATGACAACACCGAATTGGAGCGGATTGTCTACCGATGTCAAAGTGATCGTCAGCTTGGACTCTTTTTGTTGATGGTAATCAAATATCTGCTGGAAATCAAAATCGGTTACAAGGTCACCGCTGATGATGATAAAGTTCTCATCGCCGATATGCTCCTGTGCCAGTTTTACCGCACCTGCCGTACCATAATCATCATCGGGTACGACATAGGTGATTTTGATACCAAAATCACTGCCGTCTCTGAAATGATCTTTGATGATTTCAGGCTTGAAATAGAGCAGAATAATAAACTCGGTAATTCCTAAATCTTTAAGAGTCATCATCGTGTGTTCCATCATCGGTTTGTTGACAATCGGTAACATTGGCTTAGGACGGGAGTTAGTAAGTGGCTGAATTCTTGTTCCAAATCCACCTGCCATAACAACAGCTTTCATTCGTGCTCCTTGCGGTAATATGTGGGTGTAATGTCAAGCAGTTCTCTGCCTGCTTAAACGATTATTTGATTTTAATTCTACAGTTTATCTTTCACTCCAAAAGGCGCTTCGGCCATTAAGGTAAGAATCTAAAATGGTCCGATTAAAGTTCAATCAACGAGTTTTGGGTATGGAATGGAGATGCCACGACAGGGCAATCACTATCGAATGTCCACTCCTGACCATTTACTTTATAACCAAACTGAAACGTGTTTCCGACTTTGAGTATTTTAGTGATGGAGAACTCACCGCTTTTTTTCTGCTTCATCGGCTCCTCTTTCCACTCGTTCCAGTCACCTGAAATCAGAACACTTTCAGTAGTATCGGATGGTAAAAACGTAAACGTCACCCAAGCTCTTTGGCCATTTTTTTTGATTTTAATCATTAGAATTCCTTTGTGATAATATTTTACAATAGATTTTATGTAAGTATGGTTACATATTACTTACAAATCAATCAATTACGTTATCATTTGTACACAAAGTCATAATATAATCTTAAAAACTAAAGAAGGAAACAGTTAAGAATGAATAATATTGCAATTTTATGTTCAGGCGGAGATGATACCTCGC
>JAYEMF010000032.1:0-20807 GCA_034717975.1 Campylobacterota bacterium | reverse complement strand
ATACATGTCCGTGAGTCTGCGTTAGAACCTTGCCACCGTAGCCCTGCTACGCTGACAAGAACCTGCCTTGATCACGAAAATGTATGTAACGCTGATGATATCCAGGGTTTTTAGAGGTGCCCTAAATCTTTACATGTTTTTTTTGGTTTTATTTGTAGCCTGTGCAGTAAAGGGATCGTCGGGCCAGTAGTGTTTTTTGTACTTGCCCCGCAGCTCTTTTTTGACGTCGTGGTAGGTGTTCTCCCAAAAGCTTCGCAGATCTTTGGTGACCTGCATCGGGCGATGTGCCGGGGAGAGGAGCTCAACGGTCATTGTCACGATTCCGTTGATAAGCAGCGGGGTGTCGAGCATACCGAACAGCTCCTGCAATCGTACCGCCAGAACAGGCGAAGCGGGATTCTCATAATTGAGGAATATCTTCGAACCGCTCGGCACTTCCAGTCTGGCGGGTGCAAGCATGCCGATGCGTTGCTGCTGATCCCATGAAAGCATGCCCAGAAGCATCGGGAAGGTATCAAGCCTGCGACATGCCCTGAAGTTTTTGACATCTTTCAGGTGCGGCAGCAGCCATATGTCGAGATGATCGAGCAGCCATGCGTCGCTGAGATCATTCAGTTCACCGATGATCTTTGCCGCATTAATATCTTTCTCTTTCCAGTAGTTCAGGAAGTTGACCCGCTGCCGCAGGGCAAGCGCCTCTTTCGACCACGCCAAAGTATCCAACCCCTTCTCTTTGATGGCCCCAAGCAGGGCGGCAGCGATGTCGGCATCGTTCACGTTTTGCACGGCTCGTTCGTCGAGGGTTATCGCACCGAGCTTCGTCACCTCTCTTGCCTCGACCCGTTCGGCCCGGTCGTTCCACTTAGTCAGGCGCTCCTTGACGATGAGTTCGCCGAAATGCCCTTCAATCACTGCTTCGCTGATCGTCACCGCGCTGAAGATGCGTGCGTCGGTCTGGGCGGCATCGAGGTTGGCGATGACAAGGAAAGGTTCGCCGAAAAGTTCATCATCCGTGTTCAGCACGGCACCCTTTCCGCCGCTAAGCAGGTATCTCCCATGTCTAACGTTGCGGCATTTGGCGATGCGGTCAGGGTAGGCGAAGCCAAGCAGCACGCCGAGGGTATCGACGGTGACTGTTTGCAGCGAGCGACTCTTTTTGAGTTTTTTTCGGAACTCCGAAGCGGTGGTTAAAACGCGGCTGCACGCTCCTTTGTCGATATGGCTGCCCGAGAGTCGCTCCCGTAATGCCGTCACGCGCTGTGAAAGATCGGCAGAATGTTTGGCACTGCCCGTAAAGATATCTTTCTCACTCAGCAGCGCAGCGATAAGGCATGCCGTTTCACCATGGCCCATTTCGGCAGCTTTGAGTATCATATGTGCCAGACGGGGGTGCGTGCCCATCGAGAGCATAGTTTTACCGTGTTGGGTGATCTGTGTGCCCTCTAATGCCCCAAGTTCGCTCAGCAGGCGGCGGGCATGCTCTACGGCGGAAGGAGCGGGGAGGTCGAGCCACCGCAGTTCGTCCACCTCGTCGATGCCCCAGTTGGCGAGTTCAAGCATCACGGGGGTCAGGTCGCTAGTCAATATCTCCGGTGTCATATGCTGGGCCAGCTGGCGGTGTTCATGCCAGAGGCGGTAGCATCTGCCCGCACTCAGACGCCCCGCACGGCCGCTGCGTTGTGTGGCGGAGTCCTGAGAGATCGTTACGGTATGCAGGCGGTTCATCCCTGAACCGCTGTTGAAAGTGGAGACACGCTGCAAGCCGGAGTCGATGACGACGGTGATCCCCTCAATGGTAAGGCTTGTCTCGGCGATATTGGTGGCAAGAACGATTTTGCGTCTGCCCTCTTTGCACGGAGCGATGGCGGCGTCCTGCGCCTGCTTGCTCATAACGCCGTAGAGTGGGGCAATGGTAATCTCCTCACTTTTGAGCGTCTCACGCAGTTTAGCTTCGACGTTTTTGATCTCTCTGACTCCGGGCAGGAAGATCAGAATACTGCCGCTTTCGTTGCGCACTACGTCGACGACGGTTTTGGTAATAATCCTGCTTAATTGCATCGGTGAAGGGTGGGCTGTTTTACTGTCTAGGTAGATATTCTCTACGGGAAAGCTGCGTCCTTCACTGGTAACGATCGGTGCACTCTCCAGCAGAATGGAGATCGCTTCAGTATTGAGCGTCGCGGACATCACCATGATCTTGATATCATCGCGCAGGAGTTCTTGTGACTGGAGGGCAAGAGCGAGGGCGAGGTCGCCGTGGAGGTTACGTTCGTGAAACTCGTCAAAGATCAGCAGTGCTGCGTTCTCCAAGGCTGGATCGCCCTGAAGCATGCGGGTCAATATACCTTCGGTCACGACGACGATCTTCGTCTTTTTACTAATGCAGCGCTCAGCGCGTATCTGGTAACCGACCCTCTCGCCGACCTTTTCTCCCAACAGTTCCGCCATACGTGAAGCAGCATTTCTCGCTGCCAGACGGCGCGGTTCGAGCATGATGATCTGTCTGCCCTCCAGCCATGGCTCATTCAGCAGGGCGATGGGGACTACAGTCGTCTTACCCGCACCCGGAGGAGCTTGCAATACAAGTCGGTTATGCTGGGTCAGGGTGGTGATGATTTGGGGTATGACCTGTTGGACAGGGAGGTTTTGCATGGATTTTTAGCTAAAAAGTTGACAAAGGGTCTTGAGACTTGCGTGATGGTGGTCGTTTAGAAGCTTTAATACTTTTTTCTCAGAGCGTTTACGTTCTTTTGCCTTATCTTCAAGAGCTTTGGCGTACTCGCTAACTTCGTCAAGCTTTAAAATGCGGGCCACGCCTACTATAGAGTGGGCATAGAGGATGATATTTTCATAGTCGCTTTTTATCCATGCCGTGTTCAGCTGCTTGAACATTACAGGAGTGTCATTGATATACTGGTCAATGATCTCTTTCATCTCAGCGTTATCCAACTTGACATGGGCTTGTGCTACTTTGATGCGTGAGTAGAGAGAGGCTTCACTGTAGAGAAGGGTGATATCCCTCTGAGAGGAATTTATTGTATCATCCATGACAACTCCTCCCTAAATATTAACTTTTTGACGGATTATAGCAAATAGTATCGAAAATATTATGAAATCGGTCTATTTTGTAACTTGCAGCAGCAGTAGTTTTTTGTCATCGGCATCGAGCAGGGTAAAGCCGGTTTTTTCACCGATCACCGTAAACGTTTCCGGCCGGAAGAAACAGATATGCGTCGGGTCGCCGCGGTACCACCACTTGAGATACTTCTCAGGGCTGTCAGAATGAAACTGTGTCATCAGTGCCAGATAGCCGCCGGGCTTGAGATGATCGTAAAAAAAGTGCATAATCTTCAGCGGATCATCGATATGTTCGATCACCTCTGTGGCCGTAATGAGATCGTACTGTTTCCCTTCATAGACCGGCTCTGGTGAAAAGTATTTGTCATAGCACTCAACACTGTACCCCTCATTCGATAAGAGTTTGGAGAGTACCGGTCCCGGTCCGGACCCGAATTCAAGAACGGTTTCGATATCGGCTCTGTATGGTGTGATACAGCGGTCGATAAAGGCTTGAAACATCTCGACATAACCTGGACTCTCAAAACTGTTGTTATGGTGGTTGTACTGTTTGAGCTCCTGCTCGGATGAGACATAGGCCTGCTCAGCTTTAAAGATAAAGCGGCAGTTCTCACAGTGGTAGGTATCACACTCCATACGGGGATCATAAAAAGAGTCTGTTGGCTGTCGGCAGATTTTGCACTTCAAGCGGTTATCCGTTTTTCTGCGCTTCGATGGCTTCAACTTTCTCTTCGATGGTGAGCAGTTCTTCAACCGTCGCTTCATAGCTGGCTTCAAGCGCTTCAAGCTCTTTGGCCAGGGTCTGGATTCCCTTTTCCCCGTAACATTCAGGATCGGCCAGACAGCTGTTCATCGCTTCGATCTGCTCTTCAATAGCTTCAATCTCTTCGGGCAGAGATTCGAGTGCCATCTTCTCTTTGTAGGTGAGTTTGATCGGTTTGCTCTTTTCGACCTGCTTCGGCTTTTCGACAGGCTTGTCGGTTGCATGAGCCATCTCATCCATCTCGCGGAACTCTTTTTCCATCTCCAGGTACTCGGAGTACTGCTGAAAGCGCTCCTCGACCACGCCGTTACCCTGGAAGATAAAGAGTTTCTTGGCGATCTTGTCGACAAAATAGCGGTCATGGCTGACAATGATGACAGCTCCGGGAAAGTTTTGTAGCTGCTCTTCGAGAATGTTGATGGTCGGGATATCCAGGTCGTTTGTCGGCTCATCGAGGATCATAATATCGACTTCTTTGGTAAAGAGCAGAGCAAGGGCGACACGGTTCTTTTCTCCACCGCTTAAAATACCGATCTTTTTATCGAGAAACTCGCGGGGGAAGAGAAAGTTTTTAAGGTAGCCGTAAACGTGCAGATTTTTCCCATGGACATCGACACGGTCACCGCCATGCGGACAGAAAGTTTCGATCAGGTTTTTAGAGTCATCGAGCATCTCTCTGTGCTGGTCGAAGTAGCCGATCTTGAACTCACCCCGTTCGATCTTGCCGCTGGTTGGTTTTAGGCGTCCCAGCAGGGCTTTGAGAAGGGTTGATTTACCACTGCCGTTTGGCCCGACAATGGCGATGACATCTTTTTGGAGGATTCGGCTCGTAAAATTATGCACCAGATTTTTGTCACCGAGCGTGATATCGAGGTTATCGATCTCAAAGAGCATCTTCTGCTTGTTGACGCTTTTATCACGGTTGAAATGCTTTGCTTCGCGTTGCAGTTCCACTTTCATCTTCCGGATTCTGGCGGGGTTTGTTTTAGCCTCATCGCGTAGATCCATCAATCTCGCTTTCCGCCCCTCATTACGTTTCAGACGTGCACGAACACCGCGGGAGTACCACTCGTTTTCACTTTTGAGAAGTCGAAGCAGATTGTCGTGCTGTTTTTGCATAGTACGGAGGAGCTCCTGTTTCTGAACGAGGTAGTTGGAGTAGCCGCCGCCGAAACTTCGCAGTTTGCTATCTTCGACTTCAACGGTTTTGGTGGCGATACGGTCGATGAAGTAACGGTCATGCGAGATAAAGACCAGGGTGAACTTTTCACGCAGCAGCAGCTCTTCAAGAAACTCTACCATGTAGACGTCAAGGTGGTTGGTAGGTTCATCCAGCAGGAGGATGTCAGGTTTTTGCAGGAGCAGTGAGGCGAGGGCGACACGGCGCTGTTCTCCACCGCTTAGCAGGTCAATGTTTTTGCTCTCATGCTGTTTGAGCTGGAAGTTTTGCAGAACACGTTCGATCTTATCGTCGAGATTCCAGGCGTTGTGATGATCGAGATAGTGACTGAGTTCAGCATGCTCTTTAAGCAGAAGCTGGTTCTCAAAATCTTCAGCCAGTTGGATGGAGAGGAGATCAAAACGTACTTTGGCGCTCTTAAGTTCGTTCAGACCTGCTTCAACCGCTTCACGAACCGAATGCCCCGGCTCAAACTCTGGACGCTGTGCCAGCATCTTGATCTGAAGATTCTGTTTGGTGATACGATTTCCCTCATCAAACTCAAGGGTTCCGTCGATGATCTTCATCAGTGTCGACTTGCCGCTGCCGTTCTTACCGACGATGACGACGCGCTCCCCTTCATCAATATGAAAATTGACACCTTCAAGAATCTTTTGTGCTTCATAGTGTTTGTAGATGTCTAAAAGATCGATGAGTGCCATGGTGTCTCTTTAGGAAATAGGGAATTGGAATATTCTGTTGATGGAATTATACTGGATCATCCTGATACTTATAGTCGCATAATAAGCGTCTTGACACATACCACGCTGCAATGGCATTGTCACTGTAGGAGTACTCCTGCTGGCTGGGAGGAATGACACTGTTACGAAGTTTTGAACGGATGATTCCCATAATAAGATAACTGATGAGTAAGGCACCAAAAGCGTAAAAAAAGTCATAATAGAACCATACAATGAGGGCTATGATGAAGGTACCATAGCTGAGTCCCGACCCAATTAAAAAAACAAGGAGTTTGCATTTTTTCTGCCTGGGTTCGGGTGTAGGTTCAATCATGGGAATAAAATCGTCATTCATATACGACCGCCACGTAGTGTAAAATTCAAAGTAGTATCCAGCTTTTTTTAGTTAATCATACTATATCTAAATTTTAAATGGAAAATGTATGACGAAGAAAATATCCAAAAATCAAACTTAAATCGTCAAGCTAACTATTTGTTTTGATATAGAGCATAAGAAAAACAGCTATTCTTCTACTTACATTCTCCTCCCCCTCCTGAACTTTTCCCTCCTTTTTTTCAGGCCGGAGAATTTGAAATCAATCCATAAAAACATTAAGAAAGATAAACTATGAATGAACCGACCTTGAATACAATTGAAGACTACAATACCCTCAAGGGTGAGAAAAAACGTATTGTCTGGGCCGTTGTGATTGCCGGACTGCTTATTGGCGCCATCTATGCGACTGCCAAAGTTTACTTTGGAAGTGTTGATGATGAAATTGCTACAGAAAAAATTGGGTATTTACCACTCAAATAGGGTAGAATACGCGAAAATATTTAAGGTCTGATGGATGTTGACGGGTGCAATGGTAGCGGTATCGCTCTATTTTTTAATAAAGCTCTATGTGAGTGTGATGCAGATAGGCTATATCAACCAGACCAAACGCAAAAAAGCTGTTTTAATGTTGCCGGGCGAGTTTTTGAAAGCGGGTAACTATAGTGTCGCTAAAGAGAAACTCTCTATGGTAGGTGCGTTGATCGAGTATCTGCTCTTTATCGTCTGGATGAGTGGCGGAATCGCCTGGCTGGATGAGATGACCCTTCTTCAGAGTGATGCACAAAAGAGTATTGTAATGGTGCTGGGTTTTGTACTGATCAATGGCCTGATCTCTATGCCGCTTGACTGGTATGGCAAGTTTGTCCTTGATGCAAAGTTTGGTTTTAACCGTTCGACTATAGGACTCTATATCAAAGATACTGCAATCTCGACGCTGCTTAGCATTGTATTGGGAGGCCTGGTCATCTGGGGTGTTTATGCCATTATGAACAGTTTTGAAAGCTGGTGGCTCTGGAGTTTTGCTTTCATCTTTGGCGTGATCATTCTGATCAATATGTTCTTCCCGACCATTCGAGCCCTCTTTTTTGACAAACTTTCACCGCTTGAAGATAAAGAACTCGATGAAAAGATCAAGGCACTGATGGAAAAGACGGGCTTTCACAGCAGTGGCGTCTTTATCAGCGACGCCAGTAAACGTGATGCACGTCTGAATGCCTATTTCGGCGGCCTTGGTAAAACAAAACGTGTTGTACTGTTTGATACGCTGCTGCAAAAGTTGACGCATCAGGAACTTCTGGCTGTACTCGGCCATGAACTCGGGCACTTTGCCCACGGCGATATCTATAAAAATATCGGTATTGTGGGCGGCATGCTCTTCGTGATGTTTGCACTCTTTGGCAATCTTCCCGGATCGCTTTTTTTAGAGATGGGGATCGCCTCTTCACCGGCTGTGGTGATGATACTCTTTCTGCTCTTTATGCCGCTGCTTAGTTTTGTCATGATGCCGATCATGGGTGTTGTCAGCCGCCATAACGAGTACGAAGCTGACAGGACCGGTGCCGAACTTGGCGGAAAACTCTTCCTGGCCGAAGCACTAAAAAAACTGGTAACGGAAAACAAAAGTTATCCGCTTTCACATCCGGTCTATATCTTTTTCTATTACACGCACCCTCCGGTGCTTGAACGACTTAAAGAACTTGGCTTTAATGAGTCAGTTGACACTGAAAGCGGTCTGGAAGGTTCATGCCCGACACTCGATCAGTAGCCCAGTGGCTTCAGAGCATTACCGCTGAACTTGACGGTGTCGTCGAACGGCCCCGGCGTGAAGCCGAGTTGCTGGTTATGGCGTATCTGCAGCGTGATCAGCTCTGGCTTATTACCCATCCGGATGACGAAGTCGCCAATGGAGATCGTCTGCTGCAGTGGATGCTCCGCCGTCAAAACAGTGAGCCATTGGAATACATCACAAACAGTGTCAGCTTCTACTCTCAGACTTTTCACATTGAACCGGGTGCGCTCATCCCCCGTCCCGAGACAGAACTGTTGATCGACAGGGTACTTGAAGAGGTTGATCGAGAGGCATCACTTACCATCGCTGAAGTAGGGGTGGGCAGTGGAGTGATATCTATCGTATTGGCACAGCATCTGCCAAATGCGAAGATCATCGCGGTAGATATCAGTGATGAAGCGCTGATGGTGGCTGGAAAGAATATTGAAGCATTCGGCCTTGAAGAGCGTATTGAACTGCGTAAAGGTGATCTGCTTGAATCTGTCGATGAGCCTATCGACCTGTTGGTTTCCAATCCGCCCTATATTGCAGCGGATGCGAAGCTCGAGAAGAATCTCGATTATGAACCCGACAGTGCACTGTTTGGCGGCCAGGTCGGAGATGAGATCATCCAACGGCTTTTAGATCAGGTTAATGAACGTAAAATTGCATGTTTCGTCTGTGAGATGGGATACGATCAAAAGCCAAAAGTGGAAGCCTATGTCAGCACTTTTGGATCTGAATCACTGGAATTTTATTGTGATCTGGCTGGTTTTGACCGCGGATTTGTTTTAAAAATGGAGAAATAACATGAATAAAATAAAAATGAAGATGTATTTTGACCTGACCTATCTTCTATTGATCGCAGCCACTTTTGGTGCTGTCTTAGTGTTGGGAATCTTTGTAGCACCGGTTGTTTTTCACTCGGAAACATTGCTGAGTGTGGCACTGCTCGACAACTATAACGAAGGTGTTATTATGTCAGAGGTATTTCGCCGTTTTACCTACTGGACCTACCTTACAACACTATATATCGTTGCAGTTGAACTCTATGAATATAAATCGATGCGCCGTGATAAAATCGTAGGAATCAGTGCATTCCTCGCTGTTGGCAGTATGCTTCTTTTTAGTTCTGTTTACACTCCTAAGATACTTGAAATGCAGGCTGAAGGTCCGGAAGCGACGATGAGTGAAGCCTTTGCCGGACTGCACAATGGCAGTGAGCTGGCATTTAAAATTTTGGCAGTGGCTTTGGCAGTGCTCTTTTATCGAAGAGTTATGCTGCTTCGTACAATCAAATAGTCAAGGCGGCGCCTTAACGCCCGCCAAAACGTTTCTCCCACCACTCCTGAGGGGTGATGGTCTGATCTCTCAAAAACTCTTCATCAAAGCGGTATTCGTAGCTGTTACAGTAGTTTAACACCACTTCATAGGCTTCATTGATTTTTGCACTCATTTTTGTCGCACTGTCGACATCTTCGCGATGCATATCGGGATGCCATTTTTTCATAAGGTTTTTATAACGTAATTTTATTTCGGAGAGGGTGGCTTTATCGTGAAGGCCAAGGAGTGTTTTGGCCTTTAGGAGATTGTCGTAGGAGGTCATTGACTAACCGGAGTTAGTCTTTTTGTTGGCGCATGTAAGTCGGAACGTCCAGGAAGTCTTCGCTGATATCACCGCCGACTACCAGGCGAGGGCGCTGAACAACGGTTGGCTGCTGTGGAGCTTCTTCATTAACGAAGTCAGGGTTGTTCCCCTCTATATTGAGGTCATGTTCAAAACCTGTAGCGACAAGGGTAATACGGACAAAGTCAATTGGAAGTGACGAATCTGTACTGGTACCAAAGATCACTTCAGCCTCTTCATCAGCACTTTCATGGACAACATCCATTGCTTCGCTAAGTTCCATCATCGGGAAATCCGGATGCATGTTAAAGTGGACAAGTACACCCATGGCACCGTTGATAGACATGTTATCGAGCAGTGGTGATTCAATGGCACTCTTGATCGCTTCATAAGCGGCATTTTCACCCTGATACTCACCTACACCCATAAGGGCCATACCGCGATGGCTCATAACCGTCTGAAGGTCGGCAAAGTCAAGGTTGATGTCATTGTCACCGCTTGCGAGGATTACACCGCTTGTACCGCTTACGGCACGGGAAAGCACACTGTCGACAATCTTGAAACTCTCTTTCATACCAAGTCTGCGGTCAATGATAGAGAGGAGTTTGTCGTTTGGAATGACAACAATGGAATCACTCTCTTTCTTCAGCTCTTCCAGACCGGCTTCGGCCATCTTCATACGCTTGCGACCTTCAAAAGCAAAAGGTTTTGTCACGACAGAGATAGTCAGCGCATCTACTTCTTTGGCAATCTGTGCGATGACCGGTGCAGCTCCGGTACCGGTACCACCGCCAAGACCGGCAGCGATAAAGACGATGTCGGCACCTTCAAGAGCTGCACGGATCTCATCATAACTTTCCAGTGCAGAATCTTTACCAATGCTGGGTTTCATCCCTGCACCGAGACCTTTGGTCAATTTAGTACCGATCTGGATCTTAGTATGAGAACTTGATTTTTCCAATACCTGTGCATCGGTATTGGCGATGATCATCTCAATCCCGGGTACCGACTCTTTGAGCATGTGCCCGATCATATTACCGCCGCCGCCGCCGACACCGACAGCAACAATTCGTGCTCCTTTTTGCATTAACGACTCCTCAACTAAAAACGGTTCCATTTCTCACACTCCTTTGTTAAAATAACTGGGTTGCCCAATTCCAGAATTTGGCAAAAATAGTTGGCTCATCACTGCGCTTTTCCTTCTTGGATGGCAGCTTGACAAGTTTCTCTACACTGTTATCCGGTTCAGTGGCAGCAACCGGAATCTCACCGCTTTCGGTAGAGATGTCATCAAGTGATACGTATTCGTTATGTATCGGATCTTCATTATGATGACGCATGTTCTTATTGATGTCGATCTCATAAGTACAATAGCCGCCGGAAGCATAGTTGACAAGTCCAACAGCACCGGAGTAGGCCGGGTCTCTCAGCGTGTCGAACAGTCCATCCATTGAAGAGGGTTTCGCAAGACGTACCGGCATATTGTCAAAGATCGCTACAGCCAGCTCACGGATGCCTTCCATTTTGGTAAATCCGCCGGTCAGTACGATACCGGCACCCAGGTGATCTTTCAGACCGCTTTTTTCCAACGACTGTGCGATGATCATCAGTGTCTCTTCAACACGTGCATAGATCACATTGTGAACGACTTCAAGCGAGACTTCATGGGTAGATGTCTCATCCCCGATGATCGGAAGTTCGATCAGCTCATTGCTGGGAGTATTGAGTGAACCGTATTCGATTTTAACACTGTCGGCCATATTGAGTGGTGTATGAAGTGCCATCGAGAGGTCGCTGGTAATGTGGTTGGACCCTACACCCAAAAAGTCATCAAAGCGGACCGAGTTGCCTGAATGGATAATGATATTGCTCGTACTTCCGCCCATATCGATAACGGCAGCACCCAGCTCTTTCTCATCTTCATTGAGTACGGCAATGGCTGAAGCGTAACCGCTTAGGATGATGTTCTCTACATCGACACCGGCCCCTTTGACAGCTTTTCGGAGATTGTTAAGATTTGATTTTTGGGAAGTGATGATATGCGTCTCTACTTCAAGACGCGCTGCATTCATCCCGAGTGGGTCTTCAATAAAGTCCTGATCATCGACCTTGAAGTTGTATGGCAAGGCGTGCAGTACCTCATATTCGTTAGGGATATTGGCATTGTATAGAGAGGTTCGCATCACACGGTCGATCTCTTTGATCGTGATCTCTTTATTTGGGATATTGACGATGCCGCTTGAGTTCAGGCTCTTGGTATAGGCACCAGAGAGGGAGACGATGGCACGTTTGAGGTCCGTACCCGCTACACGTTTGGCATCACTGAGTGCATGTTTGATTGATTTAGCTGCAAGCTCGATATTTGTGATGGTTCCTTTTTTGAGCCCCTGAGCTTTTGAAATTCCGGCACCTATGATGGTGATCTGGTCATCTTCATCAATATTGGCAATAATGGCACAAATTTTTGTGGAACCGATATCGATCGCTAAAACAGTTTTATCCACGCTTACAGTCCTTCGATATAGATCTCTACAGAGAATTTGTTTTCAAGCATTTTGATAAGCCCCTGATCCAGCAGAGTGGTTTTCAAACGTAGCACACTGTTTTCCTGATCTGTTTTAGAGGTTTTAAGCATTTTCTGTTCCAAAATGTGGAATAGAACGATTTTTTCGTTATTGAGTGTTATAGACCCACGCTTGGTTGATTGCTTGAATAGTCCTTCAATGAAAAGTTTTGTTTCTGCTTCGCTGAGACCGTCTAACGGAAGCTCAAAATCACGTGTTATGAAAGGCGATTGCTGGCCACTGAATGTTGCCAGTGAGTTGTTGGCAAGTTCTTGCAGTTTTGTGCTTTTCTCATTCTCCGCAAAATCTTTCAGGAGTTCTGCTTTGGCGGCTTCGAACGTTTTTACTTTAGAGGGGACGCTGCTCACGAGTTTGATCGTCTGGTAACTATTGCCCGTTTTACGCGGCTTAAGATAAGGTGAGGCTGGCGTAAGGGCCATGATCTCACTGAATATCTCTGCACTGTAGGAATGTTCTTTTTCGTTAATAGTCGCCGTGTTGATGGTTGTAGATGGATCCAGTTTCTCTTTTTTGAAGGCAATGTACTGTTTCAACGCAGCTTTATGGGTGGCTTTCTCATCGAGTGCAGCGATGACTGCCGGTTTGGCCTCTTCAAGAGAGAGGATCTTGCTCTCAGCATCGGTGAAGTTATGTCTGTTGGCATTGTAGTGCTCTTCGATAGCGGCATCATCCGGATTTGACGAAACGCGCTCTTGCGTGATGATCTGAAGGTTATATGCAGGCAGTGTCATATAGTTTTGCGTGTTTTTTTCCCAAAACTGCTTGAGTGCTTCATCCGACCGGTCGATGGTGATCATATCGGCTGTCAGGATTTTATAATCGATCTTGTCGGCAATCAGCATAACGGCATTGAGCGCTTTCTTTTCCAGAGGCAGTGACTGTTTGGGAAAAAGTTCCAACGTTTTTTGAATCAGCAGGCTTTTTTTCATATCTGCTTCAAAATCCTGGATGCTCAGTCTGTTTTGCTGAAGTACTTTTCGGTAAGTCTCTTTATCGAATTTTCCATCTTTGTTGAAGGCTGTCTCTGAAGTAATGGCAGCAAGCAGTTCATCATCACCGACGACCAGTCCGTAACTCTGAGCAAGATTTAAAATCAGTGTCTGGTCGATGAGTTGCTTCATCGCCTGCTTCTGCAGACCGAAACTTTTTGCCTGTGCTTCGTCGAAGTTTCCTTGAAAGAGTTGGTTGTATTTGCTGTAAAGACGGCTATAACCCTGCTGAAGCTCTCGCATACTGATATCAACAGTTCCCACTTTGGCAACGGCAGTCGCTTTTTCTCCGTAAGAGTATTGTCCCCATCCTACAAAGCCGGCACCAATAAAGGCAATGGCCGAAATCCACATTGTTACGACAAGATATTTTCTATGTCGTTGCATCCACGTAATCATCTTATTTGAACCTTATTATTATAATGTGGATATTCTATGTTTATTTGCATTAAAACCCTCTAAAAAGTATGGCTAAAAGTAACTATTTGCCTTACTCTTTGTAACCTATAACACAATATCGGACATCTGTTATATTTATAAAGTGAAATTTGGAAAATTTTTTAAAGATTTTGGTACTGCTCTATTTTGTCTGCTTTTTGTTAGTAAAGGAAAATTTTTTATTTATATATTTGGTCTGAAGTCCTGCAGTAAGGAGTTTAAGAGGAGTTGATAAAGAGAATAACTATATGTTAGGTTTAAGAAAAAAAGATATAAAAAAGTCTGACTGGATTTAGCCTTATTGCTCTACTGGAATCCAGGACTAACAGAGTGGTTTGAAATAGGGGCGCCTATAAATTATCCGATATCCAGCTTAGCTGCATTATGATCAAGCATAAGAATACGGCAGCTTCGCTCCAGAATGGCAAGCTGTTTGGCCATCTCATGAACGTCACGATGGTAGGCATAAACGCCATAGCCACGGACAATCATAATATTACTGTTATTGTTCAGGAAGTAGTGTGGAATCTCACTGCTGGCACGATCATACCAGTCATCAAACTGTTTCGGCTCATAGATGTGGATCTTGCCAAGTACCTGATGCCCAAAATAGTCTTGCGGCAAGACGACATTGTGATAAAGTGAGTAAGACGTTGTAAAAGGAGCCATAGTGTATGTGATGTATTTTGCATCACTGATCTGCTTATAAATTCCCATATGAATATTGGCATCGATGCTGGCATCTTTCCAGCGGTAATCTTTTTTGTAGCTAAGCTCGATGAGTTGATCTTCATCGATCGCATCAAAAATGGTCTCGCTGGAGTTGATTATAAAACGGTTGTTATCGGTCTTTGCCGAGATCGATCCGTGATAGATACCAAAAAAATCTTTTCGGAAAAATGAGAGGGCAAGGCTTGAAAGTTTCTCTTTTATATATTCTCTGTTCATGGGCTAATTGTAGCATTAAATTTGAGAAGGGGGAAGAGGTCGCTCCGCTAAGAGGGAAGATCAAGGAGAAGAAGGTGAATTGCCAAAAAGCAAGAGAAGCTCCCCTGGGGGATTGAGGTTTACACAAGAGAGGGACCGCCTGGGCGGGAAAGTAGTTAAAACAGACCTTATTTTCCTCTTTCCCCTTTCCTCTTTCCTCTTCTCCAATAAATCTTAAGTGCTTATCATGTAAAATGTCTGGATTATCCAAGGAGCAGATCAGCGTGAGTCAGAGTCCCCATATACCCGTACTATACCGTGAGGTAATTGACGCTTTTGCCGAGATCGAAGAGGGGATTATTGTAGATTGCACGATGGGGTATGCCGGTCACAGTTCCATGCTTCTGGAAGCAAACCCCAATATCCGGCTGATAGGGATCGACCAGGATCAGACGGCGATCGATTTTTCAACGCAGCGTTTGGAATCGTTTGGCGATCGGGTTCAGATCAAAAAGGGGCGCTTCTCAAATGTGATCAAAGAGATACTTGAAGAGAATGATCCGCACATTATCCGTGGGGTGTTGGCCGATATCGGGGTCTCGTCTTTGCAACTCGATCAAAAAGATCGCGGATTTTCCTTTGAGAGCGATGTCCTCGATATGCGCATGAATCCGGATGCTCCGCTCAGTGCGGCAGATGTGGTCAACAGCTATACAAAAGCTGAATTGGAAACGCTTCTGCGCGAGTATGGCGAACTTCGAAACTGGCGCAAAGTTGCTGATGTGATCGTCTCCAGACGGCCATTTGAGTCGGCCAAAGCGTTGGCTGATGCCGTGAGACCATTGATGCCAAAAGGCAAAAAGATCCATCCTGCAACGCTGGTAATGCAGGCGATCCGGATTGAGGTGAATGATGAGCTTGGCGAACTTAAGGGTCTGCTTGATGCCATTGAAGCGGCAAAACTTCCTGAAGCACGTATAGGCATCATCTCATTTCACTCTCTTGAAGACCGTATTGTCAAACAGCGGTTCAACAGGTGGGCCAAGTCATGCATCTGTCCAAGCGAAGCGATGCGCTGTACCTGCGGTAATAACCATGCACTTGGCAGGGCCATTGCCAAAAAGCCGATCATTGCCAAAGAGGATGAACTTAGACAAAACCCCAGAAGCCGAAGTGCCAAGCTGCGTATTTTTCAGATGGGTGCGGTATGAGTGAAAAACACGAGATTTTAGATGCCGTCGATACTATTATTGCACCAAGTGCGAAGATGGGATGGCGTTTTTTAGTGCTTTTTTTGCTTGTCGTGGCGATTGCCTTGACGGTTCTTTTTCCCAAGATCTATCTGCAAAGCCAGATCTATTACAAGAGCCGTGACATTGCTGTTTTAAAGCGTGAATATAAGGCATTGATAGAGGAGAATCACATTATCAAGAGCAAAGTGGAGTCTATCCGCTTTAAAAATCAGGTCTTAGATACACTGTTTTGAACGCTATAGAAGCAAAGCTCCTAAAGCTACGCTGACCGCTATGGCACTAAAGCTTGCCTTTGTCAAGGCAGAGAAAATATTTTCATAAGCAATTTATGTATAGAAGAAATATAAAAGAAGGAGTTGAGAAATGATCCGTCGTTTTATTGAATTCTCCATTGATAAACCGCTGCTAAACCACATCCTTTTTCTCTTTATTCTCCTCTTGTCGATTTTTGCCTATATCAATATCCCCAAAGAGATTTTCCCGCCTATCCAGATGGACAAGATTTCGATCACAGGCGGTTACGCGGGAACCAGTGCCGATGTCCTCGACAACATGGTCGTTAAGACGATCGAGGATGATCTGAAAAATATCAATGAGTTGGATACGATCAAGACGACGATCAAAAACGGGACTTTCTCGATGATGGTCGATATCAAGTCCGGGTCAGAAAATATTACTGTACTCAATGATGTCAAAGATATCATCGCCCAGGCGAAACGTGACCTTCCGGCCGATATGAATGAGCCGATAGCAAAGATCCATGAGGAGACGATCCCGCTTCTGTTGATTGCCATTGCCGGCGATGTGACTACGGAAGAGCTTCTGGAGCGTGCTGATGAACTGAAAAGCAGTCTAAGCCAGTTTAAGGATCTGAGCGATATCTCAATTCGCGGGGATGCTGATGATGAGCTGGTGATCCGGCTCAATGAAGATAAGATCCGTGCATACGGATTACAGCTGAACAGTGTAGTCGGTGCATTGCAAAACCTGAGTTCCATCTTCCCGATCGGAACGATCAAGCAGCGTGGTGAGCATCTTTACATCAGTACGTTCAACGGTGAAAAAGAGCAGCGTGCCATAGAAGATACGCTGATCACGATCGCCAATAAACGTCTGCGTGTCGGTGATGTTGCCGATATCTCCTTCGAGCTGAGCGACAAGAGCGAACTTTCTCACTATAACGGTGTACGCAATGTCTCTATTAATATCACCAAGGCGAAAACAGGTAACTCCATTGCACTGGTCAAACAGATAAGAAGCCTCCTGAAGGAGTATGAAGGCAGTTATCCCCACCTGGTCTTCGATATCTATACCGACACCTCGGTCTGGATCAAAAACCGGCTCAATACGGTTTTTGCCAACATTATGTTTGGTCTGATGCTGGTGTTTTTGGCCATGCTGATCTTTGTCAACCGTGGGATTGCCCTGGTCGTTGCTATTGGAATTCCGCTAAGCTTCATGATCGGTCTTATCGTAACAGAGATGATCGGTTACAGTCTAAATATGCTTTCGCTTCTTGGCGCACTGATCGCTCTGGGGATGCTGGTGGACGAGGCGATCGTCGTTGCGGAGAATATTTACCGTCATCTCGAAGAGGGGATGCCGCGACGGGAAGCAGCGATTGTCGGTGCCGTTGAGATGTTTCCGGCGGTATTGACGGCTACACTTACCACGGTTTTCGCATTTCTACCGCTGCTGATGATCACCGGTGAGATGGGTGCCTTTATCAAGATCCTGCCGATCATGATCTCGGTGTTACTGATCAGCTCACTGTTTGAAGCCTTCTACTTCCTGCCGCTGCACGCTTATGAGTTCCTGCGTGTACGAAAAGATGATCATATGACACACTCCATATGGGATAACCTCTATCGCTGGTATGATACCCTTTTACATACCCTTTTCAAACGACGGGTACTCTCATTGGTCATGATAGTGACCATCATCGGCGGTGCGACCTTCTATCTTGTAAAAAGCAGCAAGTTCCAGCTCTTTCCGGATTTTGATGTGACACAGATCTATGTAACCGGAAAAGTGAACATTAACAATGATCTTGAAAATACGGAAAAAATCGTGACAAGCATAGAAAATATTCTGCTTGAAAAACTTCGCGAAGATGAAGCTTCATCCGTCACTTCCGTTGTGGGAATGCGTCTGGATGCCAAAAACAAAGCGGAACTGGGGGAGAATCTCTTTCATATCTTTATTGAACTGCATGAACGTGCACCCGATAACTTTTTCAATACCTACATCAACCCTTATCTCTCTTTGGAATATGATCCGGATGTATTGATCCGTGAGAGAACCGCGAACTCAATCAGCAAAGATGTAGCTGAATGGATCAAGCCGCTTAAATCGACCAGCAAAGATGATGCAGAACGTTTTGAAGAGCTGGCAGTAATGGTTTCCGGAGTGGAAAAAGAGGCGGAGTCACGTTTTGAAGAGTTGACAGTGATGGTTCCGGGAACCGGGGTGGTCGCTCATGATGTAGAGATCGCTCTGGGTGGCAAATCAGATGATCTATTGCTTGAAGGAGTGCAACGTCTGGGTGAAGCGTTAGCCGGTACTGAAGGTGTCTACAATGTTGTGGATGATGCTGATATCGGGGAGAAAGAGCTCAAGCTGCGTGTCAACAGTTATGGACAGGAGCTAGGATTTAATGAGCAGCTGATTACCTCAGAGTTGCGTTCATACTATCTCAAAGGTGAGTACGGGAAGATGTTCAGTGAGACGGGACTGATACGTATCCGTATTGAGGGAACGACCAAGGATGAACTGGCATCACTCAATGACTTTCAGGTTCAGATCCCCGGGACCGGTCAGTTTATCGCACTAAAAGATGTGTGTGATTTTATTATGACGCAGGCTTATGTGACGGTTGAAAAAGAGGATGGCCAGAGAATCCGCTCCGTATTTGCATCGCTCAACAAAGAACTGATAACATCATCCGAAGCGATGAAAAAGGTGCAGCCGGCTGTTGATGCCCTTTTGGCTGATGGCTATACCGTCGACATCAAGGGAGAAGAGGAGGAGAATGCCAAGACCAAAAAAGAGATGGCACAGGCTGCTGCTGTAGCGATCTTTTTGATTTTTATTACATTGGTTTGGCTTTTTGACTCCCTCAAACAGTCGTTGATTGTCTTAAGCACCATCCCCTTGGTACTGCTCGGTGTTTTTGGAGGCCACCTGATTATGGGACTCAATATGACAATGCCGGGGATGATCGGAACCATTGGACTGGCCGGTGTCGTGGTCAATGATGGGCTTATCATGGTCAGTTTCATCCGTCGTGCTGTTGATACAGAAGATCTGATGCGGCTGGCGAGAACCCGTTTGCGCCCGATTTTACTGACCTCCATCACAACGGTCCTGGGACTTTCCACTCTCATTTTCTTTGCATCGGGTCAGGCCATGATCCTGCAGCCCATGGCTATATCGCTTGGCTTCGGTATTACCTGGGCGACAATTTTAAACCTTGTTTATGTCCCGCTGCTTTATGCGGTAGTTTTCCGTATTAAAAAGAGTGAGTAAGGCAGCAAGGGGTTATGAAAGAAGTCTAATGATTGCCGGTAATATAATACATTGCATAGTTAAAAGAGGATAAAATAGAACATTGCGGTGTGTTCATATCTGTTCAAGAAAATTAATAACATGTTGGTGGTTTAGATTTCGTGGCTTCAAATTATATTTTATCATACACATCGGCATCATTGTTGTCACACGAGATGGAGACTATAGCTAATCTATTTGCTCAAACAGAAGACTGGGGAAAAGTAAAAGTCGCTGTTCTTGATGAAAATATTTTGCAAAAAGGCACTCTTGCTACGCGAAAAAGAGAATTTAGTGAGCTTCAAAAACGCTTAAACACTTTAACACCAGGACAGCTTTCATTTTATGAAAATGCAACAAGCAATGACGTAAAGTATCTTACGATGCTCAGTTGTTTCAAGCTATACCAATTCATTTACGATTTCACTACTGAAGTGATAAGAAACAAACTGCTTCTTTTTGACTTTCAGATTTTAAACAGTGATTATGAATCGTTTTATGACAGCAAGCGAGTTGCTTATGACAGCTTGAACACTATCTCTGAAAGCACACAAAAGAAACTCAAGCAGGTGATGTTTAAAATGCTTGAGCAGTCGGGGCTCATCGATAGTGTTAAAACCAAAACTATTCAAAAACCATACCTCTCGGAAGATCTGATCAAACTTATAGTGCAAGACGATCCAAAACACCTCAGTGCTTTTCTTTACAGTGATAGTGAGATCAAAGAGCATACAAAGAGATACGCATGAAAATAGAGTCATTGGAAATAAAATTTGAGAAACTGTTCAGCAATCTGAAAAAAGAGAGTTTTCTTTCGATGAGTGCTCTTGGTGGAGAGATCCCCTTTTATATTGTTCCTTACAACCCTGAACAAGAAAATGGTGTTGTGCAAAAAACAAGACAGCTAAAAGACAGACTTTCTCGTGACGGGATTAGTGTGTTTGAGATCAACTTGTTCGATCTATCATTGGACATGCTTGAAGATCGAGGTGTATTGGAAAAGATTATTGCAAAAGAAAGCAGCCTGCCCAAAGCAAAACTTTTTAAAACGCTGCAAGGTGTTCTGGATAGTGAGACAAAACTGATACCTCAAATTGGAAAGCTCTGTAAAGAGAACCCATCTCAAATGATCTTTCTGACGGGTATTGGACAGGTGTTCCCATACATTCGCTCCCACACCATTTTAAACAATCTGCAAAACAGTATCAAAGATAGACCGACGATTATGTTCTTTCCCGGTGTTTATGGTAATGACCTCTCACTTTTTGGAAGAATGAAAGATGATAATTACTATCGGGCGTTTAATCTCGACACACTTAATTTGTAAGGAAAAGCAGTGATTGAAAAACTATTTAAAAAAGATATCCATAGAAACATTGAAGGGGTTATCAAAGCCGACAATCTTACAGATGAAGCAATATTCCAAGAGGTTGATGAGTATGTCATTACTAATGATCTCAATAAGAAACTGGATGAGTTCTTTGGTGAATACAGCCCAAGCTTAGGCAAAGATACTCAAAATGTTGGAGTGTGGATCTCTGGACACTTTGGCTCCGGTAAATCTCACCTTCTGAAAATTCTCTCTTACATCCTTACT
>JAYEMF010000031.1:0-20895 GCA_034717975.1 Campylobacterota bacterium | reverse complement strand
TAATAGCAGAATTATTGTCGAGAGTATAGTTGAGTTTGCGAAAAAAATAGGTGCTCAGACCATTGCCAAATATGTCAATTCACCTTCTGTATATGAAATCGTCAAAGAAGTAGGGGTTGATTTTTCACAAGGTTTCTTTATCGGAAAGCCACAACCATACCTTTTGGATGAAGGTGAGAAGTGATAAAAATAGCTGATTAACACTTTTTCTGGTAAAATAAGTGTAATTATAACAAAAGGGTGAATAGCACAATGGCTGACTTACGTGACCTTTTACCATTCACAAAAAAACTTTCACTGCTTCACATGGATGCAGATGCCGGTGTAAGAAAACCTGTATCCGAATCGATGAAGAAGATCTTCTCGTTGGTAGATGATACCGAGACAGGGTATGAAGGCCTAAGCTCTTTTAAAATCAATCAGCATGATATTGTGGTGATGGATGCCAATGTACCCAATATGACAAATATGCAGTTGATCAACAATATCAAAACAGCCAAACCTGAACAGCACATCATCTATACGACGGAAAATGATCTAAGTATGGATGAAGTGGTAACACTGATCAATGCCGGTGTCAGTGCCTATCTTAAAAAGCCCTACACGGTTGAGTCACTCCTTGAGACTATTGCTCCAAGTGTTAAAATCGCATACAAACAGATGCAGCAGCGTGAACTGCTGGAGCGGACACAAACAGTCAAAGAGCAGCATGAATATGTTATTCAGACCTCCAAAGAGCGTGAACAGAAGCTCAAAGATGAGCTGCTATATGAGCGAAAGCGTCTTGGACGGCTGATGCAGCAGATCAAAGAGCTAGAAAAAGGGAAGGAAAAAACAGCCGATAAAAGTCCTGCAGTTAAACATGTCAACGAGTTGACAGGCGCTGCCAGTAAACTGGCCCTTCAAGAGGCGCTGAAATCGAAAATATCAAAAGCATTGCTCTACCTTAATATCGATAACTTCGATATGATCAACACAATTTACGGAATGGGGCAGGGGAATAAAGTCCTAGTTGAAACGGTGAAACGTCTTGAAAAATTTCTCCCAAATAACGGCTCTCTTTTCCATATTACTGCCGATGAGTTTGTCATTCTTCTCAATGAGCCGGTTGAAAACCAGGAAAAAATATTTGCTGAACAGATCCTGTCACTTTTCAGAGAAGCGCCGATAGAGATAGAAGAGAATAGTTACAAGATAAACTTTTCAATCGGTGCAGATAGAGGAGAGGGTATGCAGCTCTTTGTCCAGGCAAAAGCAGCATCCAAAGAGGCAAAAGAGCATGGCGGGGCGTGTGTCCGCTTTTATCAAGCCGATTCCGATTACATGCTGACTCAGCGTCGTAATCTCTACTGGATCCGTATGGTCAAAGAGGCGATCGAGCATGATAAACTCATCCCTTATTATCAGCCTATTGTAAGCAATACAGACAGCTCGATGCAACACTATGAAGTGCTTTGCCGTATTGAAAACAAAGAGGGGAAGCTGATTGATGCCAGTGAATTTATCGATATTGCTAAAAAAGCGGGACTGGTAACACAGATCTCACGCATTATTATCGATAAAGCATTTAAACACTTTAGCAGTAATCACTATCTTTTCTCCATTAACATCAACCGTTATGATCTTGAAGAGCAGTATCTCGAAGAGTTGCTTCTCTATAAATGTGATCGCTATGGGATCGTACCTAAGCGTGTCTATCTGGAGCTGGTTGAAGATATCTCGATATCTAATTCAGAGGTGATCATTAAACAGATACAGCGGTTGCGTGATGCCGGTTTTCACATAGCAGTAGATGACTTTGGTACAGAACATTCGATGTTGAGCCGTATGCTGCAGGTGCAGGCTGATTTTATCAAGATCGACAGTACATTCATTCAAGACCTTGCCACCAATCAGTTTCATCGCGTGGTAGTAGAGAATATCGTTGCCTTTGCCAGAAAGACAGGTATGAAGACGGTTGCCGAGCATGTAGACAGCGAGTCTCTGCATCGGATCGTACATGATCTGGGAGTTGATTATTCTCAGGGTTATTATATTGGAAAACCTGTCTCCAAATCCCGCATGTAGATAGAGATACGCTAAAAAGTTTTTTTTAAAAGTCCACTCTATTTTATGATGTCATAATCTTTTGGAATTTTTGCTATGAACTTTTCAGCATCTATGGGACGGTTTAGCTCTTGGTCGCTAAATTGTAGAACAACTCTGTTCTCAAAGCTATCCAGATAATCAATTTGCTGAATAACTCCTTGCGTTTCTGTAATAACGAAGCGCTGAGCGTCAAAAAAAGCTTCATGTTTGCCGTTATCCAAGGGTTTTGATGTTTTCAATATAGCCAGGAGATCAATATCCCGGTCAATTTTTCTCATCAATACCTGTTCAAGATCGGGCTCGATGATTACCACTTTTTGACCACGTACATAAACCATTTTTTCAATAGGATTTTTGTAGTGCCACAGTGCTGAATTGGGCCGTTTTGACCAAACATGACCACGATAGGTCAATGTTTTATTCTGATCATCGGTTATACGCTGCTCAAAGTCAGCAGAAAATGTGTTTATAGTTTCAGAAAACCCCATGAGAAGGGAGACGAAAGTTACCAGAAGAAGAGTGATCCGCATAGGCTGCCTTAAGAAAAATAATAGAGATTATAGCTAAAAAAGTGTAAATAGAGCTGTTCATATTAATTAGTATTATTATGTTTATATGCTCTTTACGGGAGCTTTAGCCAATCCATATATAGGGAGTGATATAATCCCCTGATTTTTAACTACAAGGCAGCAGATGCTACAGTCAGTGTTTGGTAAGATATTCGGAACTAAGAACGATCGGGAATTAAAACAATACAATAAACGTGTCAAGCAGATCAATGCGCTTGAAAAACAGTATGAAGCCATGAGTGATGATGAGCTCAAGGCAAGCTTTAACGCACTTAAAGAGTCTGTTCAAAACGAAAACAAGAGTCTTAACAGTGTATTGGTGGACTCATTTGCGATTACCAGAGAAGCATCGAAGCGTGTACTGGGTATGCGCCACTTTGATGTACAGCTTGTCGGGGGAATGGTCCTGCATGAAGGGCGTATTGCCGAGATGAAGACAGGTGAAGGTAAAACGCTTGTCGCTACACTTCCGATTGCCCTCAATGCGATGATGGGGCAGGGCGTTCACCTGGTAACAGTGAATGACTACCTCGCAAAGCGTGATGGTACGGAGATGGGTGAACTCTACAGCTTTTTGGGCTATGAGACAGGTATTGTCCTCGAATCGATGTACGATCACGAGGAGAAACGCCGTCAATACAGTGCCGATATCACCTATGGGACCAATAACGAATTTGGATTTGACTACCTGCGTGATAACATGAGTTATTCGCAAGAGCAGATGGTTCAGCGCCGTCATCACTTTGTCATCGTTGATGAAGTCGATTCGATTCTGATCGATGAGGCAAGAACACCGCTTATTATCTCCGGTCCTACAAACCGTACTCTGGAAAACTACAGCCGTGCGGATGATGTAGCCAGAAAACTGGTCAAAGATGAACACTTTACCGTTGATGAAAAAGACAAAGTGGTTCTAATCACGGAAGAGGGGATCGCTGAGGCTGAAAAGCTTTTTGATGTCGATAACCTTTACAGCCTTGAAAACTCGGCGCTTTCACACCACCTCGATCAATCCCTTAAAGCCAACAATCTTTTTGAGATCGATGTTGATTATGTTCTGAAAGAGGGTGAAGTGGTCATCGTTGATGAGTTTACCGGTCGTTTAAGTGAAGGACGCCGCTTCTCCGAAGGTCTTCACCAGGCACTTGAAGCCAAAGAACGCGTTGAGATCAAAGAAGAGACACAGACCCTTGCCGATATCACGTTTCAGAACTATTTCCGCATGTATGAAAAAATTGGCGGAATGACGGGTACTGCACAGACCGAAGCTACCGAGTTTGCACAGATCTATAAACTGGATGTGGTCTCTATCCCAACCAATGTAAAAGTTGTTCGTAACGATATGAATGACCTTATCTATAAAACAGAAGCAGAAAAGTTTGCTGCCACAATCGCAACCATCAAAGAGCTGAATGGTAAAGGTCAGCCTATCCTTGTCGGTACAGCTTCCATTGAAAAGTCAGAGCTTCTGCATCAGTTGCTCAAGCAGGAGAAGATTGCCCATACTGTACTTAATGCAAAAAATCATGAGCAAGAGGGTGAGATCATTAAGCATGCCGGTGAAAAGGGTGCTATTACGATCGCTACCAATATGGCTGGACGTGGGGTTGATATCAAAGTGAGTGATGAGATCAAAGCCTTGGGTGGGCTCTATATCATCGGGACGGAACGTCATGAAAACCGTCGTATCGACAATCAGCTCCGCGGACGTTCAGGCCGTCAGGGTGATCCAGGTTCTTCACAGTTCTACCTGAGTCTTGAAGACAACCTGCTGCGTATCTTCGGTTCAGACAAGATCAAATCGATCATGGAGCGCTTAGGCGTTGAAGATGGCGAGTACATCGAGTCAAAAATGGTGACCCGTGCCGTTGAAAAGGCGCAGAAAAAAGTTGAGAACCTTCACTTTGAAGGTCGTAAGCAGATCGTTGAGTATGATGATGTAGCCAACGAACAGCGCAAGATCGTCTACAGGTTCCGTAATGAACTCCTTGATCCGGAATTTGCAATCGACGAGAAGATCGATACAAACCGTCACGAATATGTTCAGCGTACGCTTATACAGTGTGATATTTATGATGGTACGGCCCATGAGGATTTCAATCTTGATAAACTTGCTGCAATGCTTCAAGAAGAGATGAACTTCACGCTTGATCTTGAAGCGCTCAATGCGCTTGAATATGAAGAACTGAGCGAAAAAATTGAAACAGTGATTAAAGCACGTTATGATGAGAAGATGAGTGTCCTTGATGGTCAGCTTCGACACGATATTCAGCGTGAGATCTACTTGAAAACACTCGATACAGCATGGCGTGAGCATCTCTATCAGATGGATACGATGAAAACAGGTATCCGCCTGCGTGCCTACAACCAGAAAGATCCGCTGGTCGAGTACAAAAAAGAGAGCTTCAACCTCTTTAGTGAACTTGTCGAGACGATCAAGTACGATACGATCAAGACCCTTCAGATCATTCAGTTCAAGATGCAGTCAGCAGAAGAAGAGGCAGAGGCTTTTGCCAAAAAGCTTGCTCAGGAGACAAAAGCGCGTGAGGCACAGATGTCACTCAACCTTTCCGATGATGAACCGATGAGTGAGAAAAAAGTTGCCAGAAACGATCCCTGTCCCTGTGGCAGCGGTAAAAAATACAAGCAGTGCTGCGGTAAAAGCGGCCCGAAAAAAGGTGCGTTTGCGTCGTGACGCACTCCATCGTTCCTTACCTCGTCAAGCGTTTTCTCCGCTTTGACAATGATCAACCCTTCATCTTTCTCTCCGCACTGCTTGCCTTCCTAGGCATCATGCTCGGTGTGATGGTCCTGATTATCGCCATGGCGCTGATGAACGGCTTTGACAATGAGTTTAAAAAGAAGCTCACTGTTATGAACTACCCGATCACCATTCTTCCACGCTTCTATGGCAGTGTCAATGATCAGCTGCTGATGGAACTCGAAATGTCATTTCCGGAATTACACTTCAGCCCCTATGTATCATCTCCTGTTATTGCCAGAAAAGGCTCACGGTTGGAAGGCGGTTATCTTTTCGGGGTCAATTTCAGTGATGAAGCCAAGGTCAACAGCGTTGTCGGAGACGCTATTGAAGGGCTTGATTTAGGAAAGTTTGATGTTCTTGTCGGCAAGAGTCTTTATACCTCATTTGACGTACACAGTAAAGAGAAGCTCACCTATATCTTTACACAGATGGAACCGGGTGGCCTGGCTGTTACTCCCAGGGTCAAACGCTTTAGGGTTCAGGGCACTTTTGATTCCGGCCTCTCTGCTTATGACAAGGCCTACAGTTATACCACACTCGAATCCCTTCAGAAGGTGTTGCACCTTTCGGCCAATGAGTATGACGGTATCCATATCTTCTCCAAAGAGCCGCAGGCAGATATTGTCCGTATAAAAGAGAAGTTGCCGATGTCGGTGACAGCCAAAGGGTGGTGGGAAGATAATGTCAACTTTTTTGCTGCCCTGGAGATGGAAAAGACAGCTCTTTTTATTGTCTTGATGCTGATTATCCTGATCGCTGCGATCAATATCATCTCATCGCTTCTGATGACAGTGATGAACAGACGCAGTGAGATTGCCCTACTGATCTCTTTGGGCGCATCAGCCATGGAGATTAAGAAAGTTTTTCTCTATCTTGGTGTTGTGATCGGTATTGGCGGAATCGTGGCAGGAGCTGTTTTAGGTCTAAGCGGTATCTGGGTACTCGGTACTTTCGATATCGTTTCACTGCCAAAAGATGTCTATCCGACATCAACACTGCCTCTAGACCTTAGCATGAGTGATTTCTTCTCTATCATTTCAGGTGCTTTTGTGATCGTGCTGCTCTCGTCATACTACCCGGCAAAAAAAGCCAGTGAAGTGGATGTGCTGACAGTACTGAGAAACGAGTAGAGCTTACTACTCTTCTTCCTCTGATGAGAATATCCAAAACGGCAGGGTCACTGCCCGCTTGATGATATTGAACGGGGCTACGGCTACATCTTTTACGGTTTGTGTTTCAACTTCTGGGTCATCCAGTGCGCCGGTTACTTTGAAGGAGGTTGAAATCGAACCATCCTTGCCTAGAAGTAGATAACCGACGACAGGAATTTTACTGACTGTCGTGCCCAGGTCAGTTTTGAATGTCATATCCATATCGATTTTATTGTTGATATAATCAGTGAAACCTGTCCCCACAATATCCATCTCTTTTGAGTCCAGTTTAATGGAATCAAAAAAGATTTTATTGTTTTTATGGGTAAATCGTGCATAAGCTTCATCAACCTTGATCCCTTTTTTGCTGTAGCCTGGCAGGGAAAAGGTTGCAAGGGAGGGGACGGTATTGATGAATGCCAGAATATTGTTGAGTGCCTTATACTCTTTCAACGTAGTGTTGTCGATATAGAGTACCCCATCAGCATGTTCGAGTGTACCGTTGACGTTAAAGAGCAGGTTGCCGCCTTCAAACTCAGATGCTGCAAATACTCCCGTCATAAACTCTCCACCAAAAAGTTGTCCGTCAGCATAAAAAGTCTTGTCATTAAGTTCAAATATTGCGATGCCTTTCTTGTGCAAAAGACTCGCTGTTATCTGTGTCCCGTTCATATCAAGGGTTATCATATCAGCTAATGCACGGGACTTTGGTGAGAAATGCATAAAACTGTTATTGGCGGTCATAGTGACACTTGGCAGGTTTGTCTGATTATCGTCACTGGGATGGTCTTTAATGAAATTTATAATAGCATCGCTGTTGTAACCTATATTTTTTGAGCGTATTTTGATGCGATCCGATATGTCAATATCAATATTTTCATTGACATTGAGTTTTGTCTTGCCATTTTGAATAGAGCCGTAGAAGATATAGTCATTAACAGGGGTTTTGTCATCGACGATAAATGGATAGGGGTAGTTGACTTTTCCATTGAGTCTGTAGGGCTCGGAACCTGTTTCTGTTTCAATCGTGAGGGAACCGTCGGTTAGATTGTAGTCTCGCATGAGCGTAGAGTGTTCCGAAAGTTTTCCAAAATCGGAAAAAGAGAGTTTCCATCCATCTCTTTTTGTCCTGGCATTTAATGTAAGTGATGGAACCGAGACAAATATAGCTTTTTTATCATTGATAATGTTGACGGCTATCTCTTTGTCTGTTTTGAAAAGATCACCTGCATCTTCATTGGAAATGACAAAATCATGCAGTGTAAACTCACCCAGTCCTTTTGAGATATTATAACTCCCTCCCAGTTCACTCTCTATCAGATTTGCTATGGAAAAATGGTTTTTTACTATGCTCAGGCTTTCTTTGTTGATCGTGAAAATTGATGGACCGGCGGTAATGTCTGTATCGGCATAGTTAAGGTGCATATCCTCATAGCTGGTGATAGTGAGATTTTCATCATAATGCGCGGAAAATGGAAAATGAGCCTGATCCAAAATAATACTCTGCAACTCAAGTCTAAGAAGGTCAATTTTTAGATCTGCTGTCAGTTTGGCTAAATTGACGGGACCTTCTGCCGTAAAGTCAGCATAATCACCAAGTGATCCGGAAACATTTGGCATATTCAATAGAACCGAATCAAAATTGAAAGGTGCTCTAAACGATGCAATCGATATATTTTGATCGTTGAATTTCCATGCAGAGGCGCTAAGCGTGACGGATTCTGATTTTGGAGAGAGCTTATAGTCTATCATTAACTGTGTTCTGTTGTTGTCTAACGATAGAAGTGATTCTCCCATGTTAAGGGTAAACTCTTTTGCCTTGATCTTCAGATCTGTTTTGCCTCCGCCAAAATCCATCAGCCCATCCACAGAGGCTTGAAGTATTTTTTCATAGCCAATATTGACCTTTTCTACTGTCACTTTACTGTTATGCAGGGAGATCGTGGAATTTGTAACTTGCCAGGGAACTCCTCTGAAGAGTACTTCGCCTTTTTCGATATAAAAATCACCATTGGCTTTGACATCAACACTGAGAAGAGGAATGTTAAGCGTAAGATTGGCTTGAGTCACACCTTCTGATTGAAGAAATGGAAGTGGAATGTCAAAATAGTCAAGCAGGTCTATAAGGTCCTGGTCCAATTGAGAGGTAGTAATGACATAGGCATTAAGCACCGGCTCCTCTTCAGGATTAAAATCGATGTCCAGCCAGCTCTCTCCTGTACGCTGCTTGCAATAGTAGGCATTTTTCGGAATGATATTGAGTACACCCTTCTCAAATACAAAGTCAGTATGGGAGGTTTTGATAGGTGGCAGTCCCGGCTGAAATTTATAGCTGAAATCGGTGTAGGTGGCTTGGGCATAGAGGGTGTTTAAAATCTCTTTTGGATTATCATAAGAAAGACCCCCCTTCATGCTATGTAGATGAAAGGCTGTCCCGGAGCTATAATCCACAATCCATGGTGTTATCTTCTCATGCAGCTGAAAAAGGTCAACGATCGGTCGAAGATCGGTAATAGGTCTGTTTGAGTCGAGGGTAAAAGCTAGCTCATCTTGATCAGCTCTCAAATAGAGTGTAATATCTGCAGATTTGACGGCACTTATATTCAGTTTTGAGTAGGAGGTGAGGGTGCCGAGATCGATAACCGAAACTCCTTTTACCTCTATATCCCGCTGTTTATCATCAAAAGTTAAATGTGCAAAGAAGTAATCATTACTCAAATCGAGTTTGGCATCAAGTGTCATAGAAGATGAGCGCAGTATGATTCGGCCCTTTTCACCATCCTTATAACGAAAAGTAGCATTAATGTCATCTAGCTCTATATGAGCAATACTAACGGTCTCTATCCAATCCTCAAACCATTTGATATAGCTCAAGGTCTCCTTTATAAGTTCAGAGGGCAGTTTTTCAGATTTCTCTCTGCTACTTTTTGTAACATATATTTTGTTGGCGGTCAGTGAAAGCTTTTCATGCCATTTTATGTATAATTGCTGAACTTCAATGCCTGGAAGCAAGAGTCGTTCAATAATCAGACCCTCTTTCAGTACAAAAAAAAGTATGGATAAAGAGAGGATGATGACAGCAAAAAAAACGACTATATTGTCATGGATTTTTGAAATAGCACTGATTATTGCTCTGTCATTCATCTACTATCTCAACCTTCCTGTCAAAACCTCGAAAGTCCTTTATATCCCATCAGGCTCTATTAATAAAATCATAACATACCTAGCTTATAAAGATATCGATGTTTCCCCGTTGGACGGCTACTTTCTGCGTTTTATCGGGATGCCCCAGAAAGGCTGGATTTACATCGGTACGCATAAGCTTACTCATGCCGATTTTCTTTATCATCTGTCAACGGCCAAAGCGGCTATGCGTGATATTACGCTGATCCCTGGGGAAACGACCTATGTCTTTCTTGGACAGTTGTCAGAGGAGATGAATCTCGATCGCTCCAAGCTATTTGCTTATTATAATCGTTTGACACCTATACATGAGGGGGCTCTCGTGCCCAACACCTATAAGCTGCCGTTGGGGATTACCGAAGAAGAAGTTATCCGACTGCTCTTGAACCAGTCCAAGAAACAGATGCAGGCATTGTCGATGAAGATATTTGGCATTTATAATGAACGAAAATGGTTTCAATATGTAACACTTGCTTCCGTCATACAGAAAGAGGCCGCCGATAATGACGATATGGCCTTTGTCAGCTCAGTCATTCAAAACCGCCTGCATGAGGGGATGAAGCTGCAGATGGATGGGACACTGAATTATGGGAAATATTCCCATGTCAAGATCACAGCAAAGCGTATACGTACCGATAAGACGCGCTATAACACTTACAAATATAGAGGTTTGCCAGAGTTCCCGGTATGCAATGTGAGCTTTACTGCTATAAAGGCGGCTATCTTTCCGGCTAAAACTGATTATCTCTACTTTATGAAGATGAAGAGTGGGCAGCACAAGTACACGCGTTACTATTCTACACACCTAAAGAACATACGAAGTGCTACAAAATGAAGCATTAAAACAACTTTCTTTTCTGTTCATTCTATCTTATAGATTATTATGTTTCGAAGTGCTATTATGTCCTAATCTTAAAATATGAAGGACACGTATATGTCAAAAATCATTTGGTCAAAAATTGATGAAGCTCCGGCTTTAGCAACGTATTCATTACTACCAATCGTTAATGCTTTCACAAAAGCTGCTGGTGTTGAAGTGGTTCTTAGTGATATTTCACTAGCAGGTCGCGTTTTAGCTGCAATGGGTAAAGCGGAAGATGAACTTTCTAAACTAGGTGAAGTTGTTCTTCAAGACGATGGAAACATCATTAAACTTCCAAACATCTCTGCTTCAGTAGGTCAACTTAAAGATTGTATCGCTGAACTTCAAGGTCAAGGTTATGACATCCCTAACTACCCTGAAAATCCTGCGAATGCTGATGAAGAAGCTATCCAGGCTAAATACGGTGTATGTCTAGGTTCAGCGGTTAACCCGGTTCTTCGTGAAGGTAACTCTGATCGTCGTGCTGCTAAAGCGGTTAAGAACTTTGCTCAGAAAAACCCACACCGTCTCAAGCCATTTGCTGAAAACTCAAAAGCGTATGTAGCTCACATGGAAGGCAATGGAGATTTCTTCTCACATGAAAAATCTGTAACTTTAGATAAAGACCAAAAAGTAACAATCGCTCTTAACGGTAAAGAGCTGACTTCTATCGATGCACTTGCTGGTGAAGTACTTGATGGTACATTTATGTCAGTTGCTGCTCTTAAAGCGTTTTACAAAAAAACAATAGAAGATGCAAAAGCAAATGATGTTCTTTGGTCACTACACCTAAAAGCAACAATGATGAAGATCTCTGACCCTATTATGTTCGGTCACGGTTTTGTTGCATTCTTCGAAGAAGTGTTTGCTAAGCATGCAGATACATTGGCAGAGCTTAATGTTAACCCTAACATGGGTATGAGTGATCTAGAGAAGAAAATTGCTGGTCACGCTAAAGAAGCTGAGATCAAAGCTGACTTCCTGGCAGCACTTGAGACTGACTCTCCAAAACTTGCGATGGTTGATTCTGACAAAGGTACAACTAACTTCAACGCATCTAACGATGTAATTATCGATGCTTCTATGCCGGTAGTTGTACGTGAAGGTGGTAAACAGTGGGATAGAACTGGTGCTGCAGTAGAGTGTGTTGCTGTTATTCCTGATTCTACTTACGGTATGTTCCACGCTGAGATGGTAGCTGACTGTGTTAAAAATGGTCAGTACGATGTAACTACTATGGGTACAATGCAAAATATCGGTCTTATGGCTCAAAAAGCTGAAGAGTACGGTTCTCACCCAACTACATTCGAACTTGCTGAAGCTGGTACTGTAACTGTTACTGGTGCTGATGGTTGTCTTATGAGCTTTGAGTGTGAAGCGGGTGATATCTGGAGACTTGCAAGAACAAAAGATATTCCAATTCGTGACTGGGTACGTTTAACAGTTGAGAGAACTCGTTTAGAGGGTATCCCGGCAGTATTCTGGTTAGATGAAAACCGTGCTCACGATGCTGAACTTATGAAAAAAGTTAACGAGTACCTAAAAGACCACGATACATCTGGTTTAGATATTCAATTCATGAAAGTTACTGATGCTACACGTTTCACTAACGCTCGTGTACGTGAAGGTAAAAACACTATCGCTGTAACGGGTAACGTTCTTCGTGACCACCTTACTGATATGTACCCAATTTTGGAGCTTGGAACATCTGCTAAGATGCTTTCTATCGTTCCATTGATTGCTGGTGGTGGTCTGTATGAGACTGGTGCTGGTGGATCTGCTCCTAAACACGTTGACCAATTCTTGGCTGAAGGTCACCTTCGTTGGGATTCATTAGGTGAGTTTTTAGCACTGGCTGAGTCTTTACGTTTCTTAGGTAACAAACACTCAGACGCAAAACTTTCTGCACTTACTGCTGCATTAGATGTTGCAAATGACGGTTACCTTGATAATTCAAAAGAGCCTTCACGTAAATGTGGCGAGCCAGATAACAAAGCTTCTCACTTCTTCGTAGCTCAGTACTGGGCGAAAGCACTTGCTGAAGGTGATAATGCTGAGTTAGCTGCTAAGTTTGCTCCGATAGCTGCAGAGCTTGCTGAAAAAGAAGACACTATTATGGCTGAGCTTCTTGCAGTAGAAGGTAAAGCTCAAGATGTTGGTGGTTACTTCCATCCAGATGATGCTAAAGCTGAAAAAGCAATGCGTCCATCTGCTACACTTAACGCAATTATTGACGCTATCTAAATTAAAGATAAGTCATATGAAAAAGATGGTGCGATGCACCATCTCCTTTCATCTTTTTTCTGAAACTTTTCAGTTTTAGAGAAAAGACGAAATTGTCTTTACTTCACTAAACGGTATCTTCTTGCCTTTTATGCTTAATGGTATGTGTGCGCACATAGTGCTTAAGTGTATTGGTTAAAGAGGGTACATCTACTACGACATATAAAAGGGGCATACATGAACAAAGGGAAACGTGTTGGAATTGTAGGTGCAGGGAATGTCGGTTCAACTGTTGCTTACTCACTTGCGATGCTTGGTACTTGTCATGAGGTTATTTTGCGTGACAACAAGATAGATATTGCTAAAGGTAAAGCACTCGATATGTCTCAAGCTGCTTCAGCCATACGTAGTCATACGGTTGTATCTGTCGCTGAAACGATGGACCAGCTTGTCGATTGTGATGTAGTGGTTGTTACCGCCGGCAGTCCTCGTCTTCCTGGCATGAGCCGTGACGATCTTCTGATGATCAATGCAAACATTACAAAAGAGGTTATTCAGGGTATTGCGAAATACTCTCCTAACGCCATTATTATTATGGTTTCAAACCCATTGGATGCCATGACCTATGTGGCACTGAAAGAGAGTGGGTTCGATAGAAGCCGTGTTCTTGGTATGGCCGGTATTCTTGACAGCTCTCGTATGGCCTCATTTATTCAGGAAAAACTGGGCTATGGTGGTGGTCAGATCCGTGCATCCGTTATGGGCGGTCATGGTGACGATATGGTTCCTTTACCGCGCTACTCAACTGTTGCCGGTGTCCCACTTTCAGACCTGCTGAGTGATGATGAAGTAGCAGAGATCGTTGATCGCACCCGCCATGGCGGTGCTGAGATCGTTGCTCATCTTAAAACGGGTTCTGCCTATTATGCTCCGGGCAAATCAACAGCTATTATGGTCGATGCCATCTTGAAAGATACAAAACAGATATATCCATGTGCTGTTTACCTCGAAGGTGAATACGGTTACAGTGATATTGTCAGTGGTGTTCCGGTCATGCTCGGTGCCAACGGTGCTGAAAAGATTATTGAGGTGACGCTTGACGATACAGAAAAAGAGATGTTTAAACGATCATGTGACTCAGTACAGTCACTGGTCGATACGCTCGATGCCAACAAATTTTTTGAAGGAGAGTAAGAATGTCATTTCGTATTGAAAAAGACACAATGGGAGAAATGCAGGTTCCGGTTGATGCCTACTGGGCTGCACAGACCCAACGTTCTATTCATAACTTTGCTATCGGTGAAGAGACAATGCCGTATGAGATTACGCGTGCATTCTCATTTCTTAAAAAATCAGTTGCCCTAGTCAACAAAGACCTAGGTAAACTTGATGGAACGAAAGCTGATGCGATTGCCGCTGCTGCTGATGATATGCTTGCCGGTAAACTTGATGGCAACTATCCGCTTGTTGTCTGGCAGACAGGTTCAGGCACGCAGTCAAACATGAATAACAATGAAGTGCTGGCCAACCGTGCAACTGAAATTCTTGGCGGCGACTTCCGTACAGAAAAGCTCGTTCACCCAAATGATGATGTCAATAAATCACAATCTTCAAACGATACCTACCCGACAGCACTGCATGTTGCAGCTGTAATCGCTGTAGAAGAGAGTTTACTTCCTGCCATTGCAAAACTGAAAGCGACACTGCAGGCAAAAAGTGAAGCCTTCAGCTCTGTTGTAAAGATCGGACGTACTCACCTTCAAGATGCTACTCCGCTAACCCTTGGACAAGAGATCAGCGGCTGGGTTGAGATGCTTAACAAGTGTGAGAAGATGGCAAAAGATTCACTTGAAGCGGTTCGTGAACTGGCTCTTGGCGGAACAGCTGTCGGTACGGGTCTGAACGCACACCCTGAACTGGGTGAACGTGTTGCAGCAAAACTGTCTGAGTTAACAGGACATGATTTTATTACAGCACCAAACAAGTTTCATGCTTTGACATCACATGATGCTCTTGTCTATGCGCATGGTGCCCTTAAAGCACTTGCTGCAGATATGATGAAAATAGCTAATGACGTTCGTTGGTTGGCTTCCGGTCCGCGCTGTGGTTTGGGCGAACTTGAGATTCCTGCGAATGAGCCAGGAAGCTCGATTATGCCGGGTAAAGTCAATCCTACACAATCAGAAGCTGTAACAATGGTTGCCTGTCAGGTTATGGGAAATGATGCAACGATTGGTTTTGCAGCCAGTCAAGGTAACTTTGAACTAAATGTGTTCAAGCCGGTTATTGCACTTAACTTTTTACAATCAACTCGCCTTTTAGCAGATTCTATCGTCTCTTTTAATGATAACTGTGCCGTAGGGATTATGCCGATAGAAGACAATATTGATCATTTCCTGCATGATTCATTGATGTTGGTCACAGCGCTTAACCCGCATATTGGTTATGACAATGCAGCAAAAATTGCTAAAACAGCACATGCCAACAAATCAACGCTTAAAGCTACGGCTGTTGAACTTGGACTCTTAACAGAAGAAGAGTTCGATAAATATGTTGTTCCGGGTGATATGATCGCACCTAAGGCTTAAAAGCCAATACTGCTAGAGAGTAAATCTCGAGCAGTGCAAACATAATTCCATTTTAAAACAAGGAGAGTAGATGAATATTCATGAATATCAAGCGAAGCAGATTTTTGCTAAGTATGGTGTACCAACACCAAAAGGTATAATGGTCGAGAGTGTAAAAGATGCTGTGGTAGCTGCCCAAGAGTTAGGTGGTCCTATCTGGGTTGTTAAAGCTCAAATTCACGCTGGTGGACGTGGTCTTGGTGGCGGTGTTAAACTTGCCAAGACTCTTGATGAAGTCGAAACGTTGGCTCATGAGATCCTGGGTATGACTTTGGTGACACACCAAACTACTGCCGAGGGTAAATTGGTTCAAAAGCTTTACATCGAAGATGGTGCAGACATCCAAGAAGAGTTATATCTTTCTGTTGTTCTGGATAGAACATTGGAAATGCCTCTGATTATGGCATCTACCGAGGGTGGTATGAACATTGAAGATGTTGCTGAAAACACCCCGGAAAAGATTATTACTGTTCCGGTTGATCCAGCTATTGGCTTCCAAGGTTTTCACGGTCGCGAATTGGCTTTCGGTTTAGGTATTACAGATAAAGCCGAACAGAAGAACATTATCTTATTTGCACAAAAACTTTTCAAACTTTACATGGAAAATGATGCAGAGATGATCGAGATCAATCCTCTTGTTAAAACAGGTAAGGGTGAATTTATCGCACTTGACGGAAAAATGGGCTTTGATAACTCTGCTCTTGGACGTCAACCGGATATCTTGGCTATGAGAGATTTAACAGAAGAAGATCCGGACGAAGTTGAAGCAGCTCACTACGGTCTCTCTTACGTAGCTCTTGATGGTGAGATTGGTTGTATGGTAAATGGTGCCGGTCTTGCGATGGGTACGATGGATACAATTAACCATATGGGTGGAACACCTGCAAACTTCCTTGACGTTGGTGGTTCAGCTAATGCTGAAACAGTTTCAAAAGGTTTTGAGATCATTCTTAAAAACCCGAAAGTCAAGGCTATCTTTGTAAATATCTTTGGTGGTATCGTTCGTTGTGACCGTATTGCTAACGGTATCATTGAAGCGACTAAGATCACAGATGTCAACGTTCCTGTTATTGTTCGTCTTGATGGAACTAATGCGCCTGAGGCTGCTGAAATTCTTAAAAATGCAAATATCGCCAACTTGATTGTTGGTAGCGATCTAGGTGACGGTGCTGCAAAAGCAGTAGCGGCAGCGAAAGGAAACTAATGTCAATTCTAGTAAACAAAGATACAAAAGTAATCGTTCAGGGTTTCACTGGTAAAGAGGGTTCTTTCCATGCTGAGCAGTGTTTGGCATATGGAACTAAGATTGTTGGTGGTGTTACACCAAATAAGGGTGGACAGACTCACCTTGGTCAACCTGTATTTAACACTGTGTCTGAAGCAGTTAAAACTACAGGTGCTACCGTTTCTATGATCTTTGTTCCACCTGCATTTGTCGGTGACGCTGTAATGGAAGCTGCAGAAGCTGGGATTGAACTTGCAGTAATTATTACTGAGGGTGCTCCGGTTAAAGATATGCAGGCTGCAAAAGCTTATGCTACTAAGCATGGTATGATGACTATTGGACCAAACTGCCCAGGTATTATCACTGCTGAAGAGTGTAAGATCGGGATCATGCCGGGTATGATCTTCAAAAAAGGTAATGTTGGTCTTATTTCTAAGTCTGGAACACTTACGTACGAAGGTACTAATCAGGTTGTTCAAGAAGGTTATGGTATTACTACAGCTGTTGGTATTGGTGGAGACCCGATTATCGGTCTTTCATATAAGCAGATCCTGCCAATGTTTGAAGCAGATCCTGAAACTGAATGTATCGTAATGATCGGTGAGATCGGTGGAGACCTTGAAATTCAAGCGGCTAAACTGATTAAAGAGCAGATCACTAAGCCGGTAGTTGCTTTTATTGCAGGTCAAACTGCTCCTAAGGGTAAAACAATGGGTCATGCCGGTGCAATCGTTTCTGGCTCTGCCGGTACTGCAAAAGAGAAGATGGAAGCTCTTGAAGCAGCAGGCGTAACTGTTGTTGTAAGTCCTGCTGAAATCGGTGCGGCAGTAACCAAGGCAATGGCAAACAAGTAATGCTTGAAACCGTAGAGGTTGCCAATGTTCGTTGCAGCGGTTGTGCTGCAACGATCTCTAAAGCGTTAGAAGAAGAAGGGTTTACAGAAATATCAGTAGATCTCTCGTGCGAGCCTCGTAAAGTAACAGCTAATGTAGCAGACGACGCGCGATCAGCACACTTCAAAACGATTTTAAGAAAACTTGGTTATCCTTTATCCGATGAAGAGATTAGTCTGCTTGATTCAGCTGGTCTTAAAGCTAAGAGCTTTGTCTCTTGCTCTATCGGAAAATTTATGGTCAACGATTCTACGAAGTAATTTCGTACTTAAAAAGAGGAGAATAAATGGGAACTTTTAAGACTGAAAACCCAGGTGATCAACCTGTATGGGTAAACACTGACAACTGTAAAGCATGCGATATTTGTGTATCGGTATGCCCATCAGGTGTACTTGCTATGAGATATGAAATCTCTTCAACGCTTGGTGCTATGATAGCAATTGAGCATCCGGAAGCTTGTATAGGCTGTATGGATTGTGAACTGTCATGTCCGGACTTTGCTATTTTCGTAGCAGAGAGAGCTGATTTAAAAGCAGCTGGTTTGAGCTTTGCAAAACTTACTGATGAGGCTAAAGAGCGTCAGGCAGCAATTAAAGCAAATAACTACTATTCAATAGAACAAGGAGCTAGATAATGGCGACAAGAGAAATTATATCTACCGGTAATGAACTGGCAGCGCTTGCAGGTGTTGATGCCGGATGTATGTTTTTTGGTGGATACCCACTGACACCATCAAGTGAAGTAATGCATGTTATCTCTGATCTTTTACCTAAGGTTGGTGGTACATGTATTCAAATGGAAGATGAGATAGCAGCAATTTGTGCAGTAATTGGTGCAGGAATGGCTGGTGTTAGAACCATGACTGGTACTTCTGGACCAGGTATGAGTTTAAAAGCGGAGAATCTAGGTCTGGCCCAAATGGCTGAAGTGCCTTTAGTTTGTGTCAATGTTATGCGCGGTGGTCCATCAACCGGTCTTCCGACCCGTGTATCTCAAGGTGATATCCTTCAGTCTAAAAATCCATCACATGGTGATTACAAATCAATCACTTTATGTGCAGGTTCATTAGCTGAGTGTTATACCGAAACGGTAAGAGCATTTAATCTTGCTGACAGGTTTATGCAGCCGGTTATCGTTCTGTTGGATGAGACTATAGGTCACATGCACGGTAAAGCTGATATTCCTACTGTAGAAGATGTAAAAGCTGGAATTGTTCCAAGAAAAACATTTGACGGTCCGGCAGATGAGTACTTCCCGTATGAGTGCGAGCATGATGAGCCAGCGGTTCTTAACCCGATGTTTACAGGTTATCGCTACCACTTTACCGGTCTTCACCATGATAAAAACGGTTTCCCGACTGAAGAGATCGAGACTTGTAGAAAATTGATCCAACGTCTTGAAGATAAAGTGGCATTGCATGAAGATGAAGTTGAGTCTTATGAAGAGTTCATGATGGACGATGCCGAGATTATGATCGTAGCTTACGGCTCAGTTTCTCTAGCAGCTAAAGAATCAATTCGCCACTTAAGAGATGAGGGTATTAAAGCCGGTCTTTTCCGCCCGATTACCATCTGGCCGTCACCTGCCAAGAAGATAAAAGAGCATACTGATAAAATTGAAAAAGTTTTAGTAGTTGAGCTTAATATTGGTCAGTTCCACTCTGAAGTACAGCGTGCCTCTTCCAGACTGGATATTGAAGGTCTGTTTAAGGTTAACGGTAGAGCGATTTCACCTTATGAGATTGTAAACAAAGTAAAGGAGTTATAAGATGGCATTTAACTATGAAAAATATTTGAGACTACAAAAAATGCCGACACTATGGTGTTGGGGTTGTGGTGACGGTGTTATCCTTAAAGCATTTGTTAGAGCAATTGAAAAGATGGGTGTATCTCAAGATGATGTATGTGTTGTTTCCGGAATCGGTTGTTCTGGTAGATTTTCATCATATGTAGATTTCAACACTATCCATACTACTCACGGACGTACAGTAGCTTATGCAACTGGTGTTAAGCTTGCTAATCCAGATAAGCTTGTCGTATGTGTAGCCGGTGACGGTGATGCCCTTGCTATTGGTGGTAACCACACTATCCATGGTTGTAGAAGAAATATCGATATGACGATGATCGTTATCAATAACTTTATCTACGGCCTGACTAATTCACAAACCTCTCCAACTACACCAACAGGTATGTGGACGGTAACTCAAAAAGCCGGTAATATCGACCCGACTTTTGACACTTGTGACCTGGCGATCGCTTCCGGAGCTTCTTTTGTTGCCCGTGAGACTATGATCGACCCTAAAAAGTTGGAAAAAATGCTTATTAAAGCGATGGAGCATAAAGGTTTCTCTATGGCTGAAGTACTTTCCAACTGTCATATCAACCTTGGTCGTAAAAACAAAATGGTTTCTGCTATGGACAACCTTGACTGGATCGACAAGATCACTGTTCCTAAAAAGAAATACGATGCAATGACACCGGAAGAGCAGCTTAACTTATTTCCAACCGGTATTTTGAAACAAGATACTGAAGCTGATGAGTATTGCGACATGTATGCAGAAATTATCAAAGCACATCAAGGTGAGAGAGCAAAAATCACTCAAGATGACTTTAAGAAAAAAATATAAGGAGACACTATGAGTAAAACATTAATGAGATTTACAGGCGTTGGTGGACAAGGTGTTCTTCTTGCTGGTGAGATTTTTGCAGCTGCAAAGATCAAAACCGGTGGTCACGGACTAAAAACTGCAACCTATACGTCACAAGTACGTGGTGGCCCGACCGTTGTTGATATTCAGCTGGATGACAAAGAGATCTATTATCCGTATGCAAATGACGGTGAGATCGGTTTCATGCTTTCTGTTGCACAAAAGAGTTATGATCTTTTCAAAGACGGTGTTCAAAAGGGTGGGATTTTAGTAATCGATCCAAACCTTATTACTCCAACTGAAGAAGATAGAAAGAACTGGACTATCTATGAGATTCCGATTATTACAATCGCTAAAGAAGAGGTTGGTAATGTAATTACTCAATCTGTTGTAGCCTTGGCAATCGCAAACACTATGATGAATGCTATTGATAAAGGTGCTCTTATTGAAACAATGCTTTCTAAAGTACCGGCTAAAGTCCATGAAGTGAATAAAGTAGCTTATGATCTTGGCGAAAAATATGCTAAAGAAGCTATGGCGTAATCTGATCTTCTTTGAAAATGCGGCTTTCGGGTCGCTTTTTTTTGACCAAGAGATTAATACTATATAATATTAATATTTTCTGCAGTACTGTACTTTCTACTTCACAGTATTTATAGCTTT
>JAYEMF010000030.1:0-21103 GCA_034717975.1 Campylobacterota bacterium | reverse complement strand
TCAAACAGATCTTCATCCATTGGACCGATAGGAACAGTTTTGTTTGCGATACCATCAAGACCAGCCATCATCATAACTGCAAATGCAAGGTATGGGCATGAAGTCGAATCCGGGAAACGCATCTCGATACGAGTCGCTTTTTCACCCGCACCGTAAGGGATACGACAAGCGGCTGAACGGTTTTGGCTGGAGTATGTAAGAATGTTCGGAGCTTCAAAACCAGGGATAAGACGCTTGTACGAGTTGGTTGATGGGTTTGTAAATGCTGCTACTGCGCGAGCATGTTTAAAGATACCGCCTGCATAGTGTAGTGCCATTTCAGAAAGGTTACCGTATTCACCCTCTTTATAGAAAAGGTTTTTACCATCTTTCCATAATGATTGGTGTACGTGCATACCGTTACCGTTGTCACCGAAAAGTGGTTTAGGCATGAAGGTAGCTGTTTTACCGTTAAGGTGTGCGATCATTTTTACAACATATTTATATTTTTGGACATTATCTGCTGCAGTGATGATGTCAGAGAAAACGATACCGATCTCGCCTTGAGCCTGAGCCACTTCGTGGTGACCAAGAATAACTTCAAGACCGACTTGTTCCAGTACCAGCATCATTTCAGCACGAAGATCTACCATAGAGTCAGTTGGCTGAACCGGGAAGTAACCGCCTTTGGTACGTGGACGGTGACCGGTGTTGTACATGTCTTCATATTTAGTCGAGTCGTTCCACTCACCCTCTTCGGAATCTACACGGTAACCCGCTTCATTGATACCTGTAGTAATCTGAACATCATCGAAGATGAAGAATTCATTCTCAGGTCCAAAGTAAGCCGCATCAGCGAGACCGATCTCTTCAGCATGTTGAAGCGCTTTTTTGGCGATTGAACGTGGACATTTTTCGTACAATTCACCCTTGTAGATATCAAATACATCACAGAATACGATAATGGTCGGATCTGCCGTGAATGGGTCAAGGAATGCCGTTGGTACATCCGCTTTCAGGATCATGTCAGATTTGTTAATCGGCTGCCATGCATCGACAGATGAACCATCAAACGGAAAACCATTTTCAAGAATTTCACTGTTTACCGCACTCATACGGTAAGTAAGGTGGTGCCACATACCTTTGATATCTGTAAAACGAAGGTCTACGAACTGAACGTCGTTCTCTTCACAATATTTAAAGAACTCGTCTGTATTATTAACGAATTTTCCCATGCATTTCTCCTGATGTAATAAATTGTGAGAAGTATAACCTATGCATTCACAAAGCTTGGTATATTGATTGATTAAAAAATAGGCAATTATTTTTTTGTTTCAGATAGTGGCGACTCCTGCCACAATCTACACCTAATCAGCAAAGCACCTCAACGCGGTTTCGCCCACCCTCTTTGGCGCTATAGAGTGCTTTATCTGCCCGTTCAACCGCACTCTCCATCATATCACCTGAAACGATTTCCGTTACCCCAAGACTGACATAGACATGGCCAACAAGTTCAATCTCTTTTTCCGCAATCGCAACGCGAAGTTTTTCCGCCAGTTTAGCTGCCTGTCCTACATCGGCTGTTGGCAGCAGGATGATAAACTCTTCACCTCCCCATCTGCCAACAATATCGACACTCCGAACCTGATGCAGTAAAACGTGCGCTATCTGAACCAGCACACGATCGCCGACATTATGTCCAAACCGGTCATTAACCTGTTTGAAATGGTCAATATCCAGTAAAATAAGAGAGAGAGCATTTTGCCGCTGCATCTTTGTCTTGTACGCTGTCACATAAAGTTCATTGAATTTATAACGATTATAAAGACCGGTCAGAGCATCTGTCGAAGCCAGTTTCTCATATTGATAACTGCGCTGTTCCAGAATACGGTTGATCTCTTTTAGTTCATTTTGGGACTCTTTCATCAATGTGGCCCATTTTCCATATGAAAGAGAGATCAACTCTTTTTGCGAAATGACACCGGCCATTGTCCCGTCCCCCTTGACGACAATGATACGCTTATAATGCTTGGTACGGATAAACTCCATTGCCTCTTTGACAGAGACATCATTGCTGATCATCTCAACCGGTGACGACATATAGTGCTCAATAGACAATGTTAGATCGCTTTGTGCATGAACCAGCCGAATAACATCTTTTGTCGTTAAAATACCGATAGGCTTCTCCTCCGCAATGACGACGACATTGTCATAATCATTATTTGCCAGATGAGTCAAAACATCTTCTGTAATCTCATTCGGGCCAACCCAGTTTGTCCGACGCTTCATCTTCAGAAAATCTTTCAGACGATAATTCTCCATCATCGTTTCAGGATCAATATTGCTGATAATATCGGTATGGGTGATCAAACCGACCAGCTCCCCTTTTTCACCGGTAACACAGATATATTCCGTCTCTTCCGGCAGATCATTCAACACTTCAAGTACACTGCAGGAACTCGGCATAGTCTGCATTTTGGCAAGGTCAAGCTCATCGATGGTGATATCGAGCATACCGTATGTGGATTTGACAGAGAGTGCATCTATAGCACTCATCAGATAATAATCACCATCTTTCTCAACGACAATATTACGATGTTCCGATGCGACCATCTTTTCAACAGCCAGTGCAGCACTCTCATGCGAACTGATGCTAATCACATCTTTTGTAGCTATCTCGCCCAGCAATGGAAAACGCATAAATATCCTTTTCCTCATCATAACAAACTATTATTAAAAATTCTCTCCTTAAATTATAACCTCAACTTTCGCACATAAAAAACGGCTGTCATTCCGGGCTTGACCCGGAATCTAGTGGTTTTTATGTTTAAGACCTTGCAGCTGTGGACCCCGGATCAAGTCCGGGGTGACGGCATGTGCGAAAGTTGAGTTATGACTTACGCCTTCTCATGATACACTTTCCAAAAGGAGTTATCATGTTTCGTTTGCTTTTACTGTCGATTAGGAATTCTCCCTCCGAAAGAACATAGATAAGACGGTAGCCAAAAACTATCTCAAAACGATTCGCCTGCAAGCTGTCCGGGAATTATTACCAGAGCGTCTCTTTGCTTAGCAGCTGCCGGTTCTTTTTGAAGATCAGATGCATATCGTGGAGTATATGTTTCAGAACATCGATGGTATCGATGGCAAAGGAACCTTTGTTGAGCATAACACACTCGGCCCGGCTCGACATAGCCGCATCGGTCACTTCGGCACGGCTTGGCAGATTGCTTTTCATCTGGCTTTCCAGAACCTGTGTCGCCCAGATAACCGGCATATGCGCCGCGTCACAGATATCGAGCAGTTTCTCCTGCACATACGCCATATGTTTAAACCCGACTTCGATGGCAAGGTCACCCCGGGCGATCATCACGCCGCTCTTCTCGCACAAGAGCAGCTGCTCAAGGATCTGAGGCATGTTTGCTACAGCTCGTTTTGTTTCGATCTTTGCGATGATCCCGATATCGCTGCGGCCATTTTCCTCCAGAAGTTCCTGAAGCGCTTTCACATCTTCGGCACGCTGACAGAATGAGATGCTGACGTGATCGGCAAAATCGATGACGGAAAGCAGGTTTTGGCGGTCTGTTCCGGTCAAAGCCGAGGTGTCGATATGCGAATCGGGGAAGTTGATACCTTTCTCCTCTTTCAGCAGCGTACCGCCGACTTTGGCATTGGTTACCCGGCAGATGATCTCATGATCCCTCTTTTCCAGGACCACCACGCCGATCTTGCCATCATCGATAAACACCTTATCGCCGACATTGACAAAAGATGCAACGCCTTTGAAGCTGCAGCCTATCAGAGCCGGTTCGGTTACGTTACCCTGCATATCGGTAACAGCAGAGTGACCAGGGGTATTGCGCTCAGTAATCACTAACCGGTCATCTTTGAAAAGCCGGATCGGGTCAACCTGTCTCTCACAATTCAAAACCGTGCCCTGGTGATGCTTGCGGCGGAGTGTAGAGTCCCTGTTCAGGTAGACTTTTTTATCAATGACGCCTTTGGCATATGCCCCTGTCAGCTCCGTAATCGTTATCAGTGCTTTTTTTCCGATTGCATCAACCACTTTGACCGGCCCATCTGCTTTTATTTTTTTAAAAAAACGCTTCTCCACACAGATCTGTGCAGGCACTTTTTTCTGTGTTATGGCATCAACGCCCTCAGAAGCCGTCATGGCATTTTTCGGATAGATCACCACCTCTTTTTCACGCTTATTGCTCCCTATGACGACCGGAAGATCAAGCCGCAGAATCCTGCCGGTTCTGATCTTGGGACCGGCCAGGTCAACAAAAATCTTAACCTGACTGTCGGCATCACGCGTTGCATTGATGGCGGCGATCACTTCAGCCATTGCCTGCCAGGTATCGATACTGTCATGGGCCGTATTGATGCGAAAGATTCTGACACCCGCTTTGGCCAGCCCCCGGATCAGCCGACCGTCATGGTCTGCCGCATAGGAGGGGAGGGTGACCATCACTGCCGTCTTTTGCTTGCTCAGCCTGGCGCTTGCTCTGCCGCCGAAGAGTGTTGTACTATTCCTGGAGGCCAGTTCGATCGCCTCTTGAATACTCACATGGTGAAAACCGGCCATCTCCTCAGACGTGATCGCTTCACGCCGGAGCGAACCGCTCAGCTGATCGTAGAGCGTATCGATACTTGCCGCCACATGGGCATACGACCGCCCAAGCGATGAGAGCGACATCAAGAAAAGCTTCTCCTGCAGTTCGGTACGGTCTTCACTGCGCAAAATCATATACTGCTTAAGATTGAGCAGGCTTTGATAGCGTGGATGAGAAGCATCTACCTTTTTTCGTGCTGCAAAAAGCTCCGTACGCAGCCGCTGAATCTCTTCAAGTGCCAACGCCATCAATCTTTCATCTAACATATCCATTTCCTTAACTGTTGATTTCGGGAATCCAAATGGTGGCAAACCACAAAAACGAGAAAAAGCCGATTACGTCGACCAGCGTTATGACAATCACCGAACTGGCGATCGCCGGATCGATCCTGAGTGATTTAAGGGCCAGCGGCACATAAGCTCCCAAAACCCCCGCACTGATAAAACTGATGAACATCGATGCCGCCATCACCCCGCCGATATACCAGGAACCGAACCAGACATAAGCGATCAGCATTGCCAGTACGGCAAAAAACAGACCGTTGATCAGTGCGATCTTAAGCTCTTTAAAGAGTGTCACTGCCGCATCGCCCCACACTACATTCCCCAATGCCATCTGGCGGACAAGGACCGTCAGGGTCTGCATCGATGCCGTACCGGCCATATTGGCCACGATCGGCATCAAGACGGCCAGTGCGACCACCTTTTGCAGTGAATGTTCAAAAAAGCCGATGACGATGGAGACCAGCGTGGCATTGATAAGGTTGACAAAGAGCCATAACGCGCGATCTTTACCCGTCTCCATCACCCCCTCTTCAATCTCCTCTTCAGGATCAACATGACTCAATCCGTAAATCTGTTTGGTCGCATCCTCCTGCAGGTAATCCATCATGTCGTCATGCGTGATCCTACCAAGCAGCCGGCCATTCTTGTTGATCACCGGCAGCACGGAGAGATCATAACGCTTCATCAGCCTGGCCGCTTCATCGATCGATGAACGGCTATGAATCGAGAGGGGCGAGACGCTTTTATCGTAGAGGTCGGCATAAGTGAGCGAACTCTCTGCCGTAGCGATCTGTTCCAATGCGAAGATGGCCATCAGTCTGTGCTCCCTGTCAACAAGATAGATGTTGCTGACATGTTCGAGTGCATGGTTGTCGACGAGTTTGCCGAGCCGTTTCATCGAGCCGCCGACAGTCTCGTTCTTTGTTACCGTGAAGATCTCGATCTCCATCAAAGCACCGGATTCATCCTCAGCATAATCCATCAGCGCTTTGATCGCTTCGGTCAGTTTGCTCTCCATCAGTTCGATCGTGCTGAGCCATTTGGCCTCATCAACCTCTTTGAGGATGATCATCATATCGGTAGCATCATCGGTACGCAGGAAGTTGAACATTTTGGCCAGTTTTTTTGTACTCAAGCCGCTACAGAGCTCTCGCTGATAGGTTTCGGGCAGCTCGGTGATCAGGCGTGCACGTGTCTGTATGTCAAAATTTAAAAAAGTGGTAAAAAAGGCGTTCTCACTCGACCGTCTGGCATCGGTAAGCCGGTCGATCAGCGTCGTATACTCTGTTAATATCTCCGTTTGCATCAGGGGCGATTATAGACTGACAATATTGCAGACCGGTTACAGCAGACCGGATAACGTAACAGAGATATGACTCTCTTGTGCTACAATCGCTTCATCTTAACAAGCGGAGTCAAAGTTGAGGAAAGAACGTGAAGGCGAAATTTTGATGCTGCTGCTCTCTGTACTGGAAGGGCTTTTCCCCATTCTATCACTCTTCAGTATTGCCCTGATCGGTGCCCTTCACTCTTACGCCTTTGTCGTATTGATCGCCACTGCCATCTTGACAGTCATCCTCATCAGTAAGAAACAGTACTCCGAACTCTTTAACCCGGAGGCTCAGAAAGATCTTCTGCTTACCTCTTTTTATATCACCCTGCTCTTCATCCTGATCTTTATGAGCCTGCGCTATACCACCGCCGGCAATATGGCGGTCCTGCTCTTTTTACAGCTGTTGTTCTCATACCTCTATTTCAATCTGTTCGGAAAAGAGCATCTGACCCCTCTGCACAGCCTTGGTGCGGCCATCATGGGCATCGGTGCGCTGGTTATGCTCTTTCCTGAAGATTTCAGGTTCAATCTGGGTGATGCCATGGCGCTGAGTGCGGCAGCCATCGCCCCTATAGCCAATCTTTACCAAAAGCGGGCAAGGGCCCATGTCGGATCGATCACCATCCTGACCTACCGCAACCTCATCGCCATGCCGTTTCTTTTTTTACTGGCATGGGTTTTCGAGCCGCCATTGGATTGCAGCAGCCTGACAAATGCATTTCCCTACCTGTTTGCTATTGCCCTGCTGGTCTATGTTCTGGCCAAAATATTCTGGGTCGAAGCACTGCATCGCATATCGATCACAAAAATGAGTGCCATGATTGCGCTTATGCCTCTGTTTACGCTGATCTTCGCCTATTTTATTTTAAACGAACTCCCCTCTTTTCAGCAGTTGGCAGGCATTATTCCCGTGCTGTTGGGCGGTTATCTGATTACCCGACCGATATCAACCGGTTAGACTCAACCGATCAGGCTTTTCTGATAGCGGTAACCGATCGTATCGAAACCGATCTTTTCCCAAAACTTCTGGCTCCCTTTTTCAAGAACATCGCAGCTAAGCTCGGCAGCGACACATCCCTGCGCTTTGGCGTAACCATTGGCAAATTTCAACATCTTTTTGCCAATGCCTTTTTTTCGGTATTTCGGCAGTAAAAAAACATTGTCATACTCTGCATGCTTACCGACATAGAACTTGGTGTGTATCCAAATACCGATCACACCGACACATCTCTCCTTCTCGAAGGTTGCAGCACACCGGTATCCGCTTTGGACCATCTCTTCGAGCATAACAGTCAGTTTTTTTTCGGGGATGGAGGGATTGATAAGAGAAATGATGGGAAGAAGAGACGGAATCTCTTCAGACTCAATGAGTCTTATGACGATATCATGCTTTTTCATGACACTATGATACTACTGCAATATTGCATCCTGATTTCATGCACTCTGCATAGTTAGCTCAACTCTCGGGATAGATCAGATGGAGTTGACCGTCGCTTCTGAAATCTGTTGAGAATCTCTCCGTTTTATCAATTGTTTTATAGTAATAAACGATCAACCCGGACAATCCAATGAGAAACAAGCCTGTAATCAGCATAGTCATTTTTATCACTTCCTTCCAAATTCATGTATCAAAACTGATACTATCGTGATATTTTTAATACAATTGTATCATAAACAATACAATATGTCAAAACTATCTTCTTTTCGCTGCTTATAAATCGACTATTTTACGTATTATTTATGATACAATCGCATATGCAAAAATTTGATTGGAACAGAGCTGCCGGACTGCTGCTGAAGATGGAAATGGAACGCAAAGGGTTGACATCCGGCAAACTGGCCAAACGCCTGAAAAAAATCGGTGTGGAGACCACGGCAGATTCAATTCGCCAGAAAATCAGCCGCGGCACCCTCAAAACAACACTGCTGTTACAGTGTATGCATGTGATGGAAAACGACATCCTCGACCTTAGTCATGTGCTACCCCAATATCCAAAGAAAAACGATCTGGAAGAAGACTAAAATCCCTGCTAAGCCTGTTCGTCGTAATAGCGCTGATGTACTCCCCAAAAATCTTCATACGAATGCTCTATCGGAAACGACTGCATATACGATTTGCCCGATTCGCCCAATGACTCGCGCAGCTGCTTCTCGTCGATCAGACGCCTCAAATGATCGACCCATAAATCCATATCACCGGTATTGACTGCATAACCGCTGGGCCTCTCAGGGTTAATCAGACTCTTCGGACCGCCAACCGTTGAGACAACCACGGGCAGACCGCTGGCAGCCGACTCCATTACCACCTGCCCAAGCGTATCGGTTACCGAGGGGAAGACAAAGATGTCGGCAGATGCATAGAAATGTGACAGTTCATCTCCCACTACCGGTCCAAGCGCATGCACACCAATCGACTTCAGAGCAAGTGCCCGTTGGTGACAGCTTCCCTCTCCTATAAGCGCAAGTTCAACATTCAGATCGGGATACTGCTCTTTTAATTTTTCCCATACATCCAGCAGAAACGGAACATTTTTCTCTTTTGTCATGCGACCGACATACAGCACTTTGACCGACTGCCCTGAAAAACCGTAGAGTTCCCAAACACGTTCATGCCGGTGGTTGGGTGAGAAGCGTTTGAGGTTCGTACCCGGACGGATATAGGAGATCTTCTCCGGTGCGATCCTGATATCTTTTTGCATGATCTCACCATAGATTTCCGATCGGCTGAAAATATGAATAAATTTTTTATAAAAACGCTCCATCCAGCGATCGGTCATGCGTTTGAGAAGTTTAGAACCGGTATTATCCCGGATATAGGCGGGAAAATCAGTATGGTAAGTGCCAATGACATTGATTCCAAATTTTTTGGCAATCTTTTTCCCAAGCATTCCCACCGGTCCCGGTGTTGAGATGTGAATAAGGTCAGGCAGGTTGTTGTTTACAAAACTCTCGATAAGATCACCGGGGGGAAAAGCGAGATCAAGTTCTTGATAATAGGGCATCCTCATACGAAATTGCGGCGGAAAGTTATGGATGTTCCCCTTCTCCGGACACTGCTTGGCCGTTGATGTGATCACTTGAAGATCATCACCGCGCAGCAGCGCATTTTCCGCCATATCCTGTAAAAAGCGCGATACACCATTGAGATCGCCTATCGTATCGGTAAAGAGCATCACCCTCACGAAGCCTTCTCCACAATATATTCAAGCCGCTCATCGATGGCATGTTTTTGCAATTTACCAAGCGAAAGTTTTTCAAGCATCACCTCGAGCAGCTCCTCTTCTCCTTTGCCTTCCATAAAATTCAGTGCATTCTGGCGCATCGTTCCAAGTACCGATGCATTATCCGTTATTTTTGTAATGGCATCAGCATAATCAAACGGGTTGTTGCCATCGATGACAAATCCGGTTGAGTGGTCAACCACACTCTCTTTAACCGCTCCGACTGACGAGACAACAGGAACAGTGCCCGATGCCTGCGCTTCGAGTACGACATTGCCAAAGGTCTCTGTCTGACTCGGGAAGAGGAAGATATCCGCCGAGGCGAATGCGATAGAAAGCTCCTCGCCTTCTAGAAAACCTGTTTTGATGATGGCCCGGTTCTCCTCCGTGTTGATCGTCTTCATATAGGGACCATCGCCGACAATAATGAACTTCAGATCATCACGTTCTTTCAGCACTTCATGCACCTGTACAAACAGATCAAGGTTTTTCTCCTTGGCAATACGACCGACAAAAAGAATCACTTTCTCGTTGCTGTAAGATGGATCAAACTTTTTCCAGAAACTTCGGTCTCTGAACTCCGGATTGAAACGCTCAAAATTCACTCCGCGGGTGAAAGTCTCCACTTTTTTCTTTTTCACCCCGTTGACAATCAGTGTTTTGCGGTAGATTTTCGATGGCGACAGAACCCGGTCGGCATTGTTGAACAGCAGTGAAAAAGCGTTCCATATATGTCCTTTAAAGAGGTGGTCGCCGGAGTATTTACCGATATAGTCCGGAAAATCGGTATGGAACGTCGTGACATACGGAATATGCAGGATCTTGGCAATAAAAAAAGCATACAGACCTACTACGCCGGGTGTCGAAGCATAGATAACATCAAAATTCTGATCATCACAATACTCGAGCATATCGAGAAAATGGGGGATATTGACCGGGATCTCCTCATACTCGGGCAGCGAAAACGAGAAGATGGGATCAAAGTTCTTTCGGTAAGGATCATCCACCTGCTCGGGATAGGCCGTAATGAAAGTCATCTTGTACCCTTTTTCTTTTACCAGCTTGAAGAGCTTCTTGGAAGTGAGGGCTACTCCGTTGATCTCATTAAAGGTATCGGTAAAATAGGCGACCTTGCCGGTATAATCTTTTTTCTCTCCGGTGACGGCACGGTAGATCTGTCTCGAACGCTTCTTTTCATAGGCTCGCTGCCAATAGACCGAAAGATAGTAGGCCGTCGGGATAACGGAGAGCATACTCTGTCCGAGCAGCGTACTCACTCTCTCCATATCGAGGTTTTTCTTGTCGGAAAACTCTTTCATCAAATGAGGAAAAAGATTTTTGAAAAAACCGTGAATGACATCATGCTTGTTCTCAGCCGAAACGGCTGAACGAATGCCGGAGATGTTCTGTACCTGCTCGAGCACTTTTTTCATCCCCAACAGCCTGGTCACCATGTTCATCTTCGGTTTGCCGAAAAGATAGTCAAGCAGATGGGAGTCAGTATGTTTTTTCGCTTTTCCCCACTGATGCGAGATTCCCATGATCATATGTGTCAGACGGATCGGCGAGCCATACTCACCGTGGGGAACCGTCGTACCCCGCTCAAAAGCGGCTTTAAAATCTTCAAGGCTCTCCCCCGGGCACTTCGTATAGGTTCTGCCTGCATCCATCCCGCCGTGATCGTCACTCCCCCCGGTAAAACTGATATGACTTCGCCGGCGCTTGTTAAAGCCGTATTTGCGTTCAAGTTCGAGCAGGCCGTCAACGGAAAATTTCTCGGTAATCTCCTGTGTCAGTTTGGCCGATATCCCCGATCGCGTCCCGTTGATGATCTCCCAGTTGTCAAACATCAAAAGGCACCTTTCGATGTGTGTCTCATTCAGACGGCCATCCATATCGTAAAGCGGATGGGCAAAGACATGCAAAATGTTCTGTGCCTGCAGATAATCGACCAGATCGTAAACGTTATAGCGCAACTGCTGGATCGCCTCATGCTGTTCAACGGTGATGTCATAACAGAGCACATGAATGCGGCAACGGTCTTCGGGAAAGTAGGCAGTCGCCTCTTCGCTGATAAAGACACCCGGCAGATGCGCAATCTCAAGACAGCCGCCTATCTGGTCATGATCGGTGATGGTAAAGTGGGTCATTCCCCGTTCAAACAGGGTGTCATATAACTGTTTTGGCGTGACATACGACTCATGCATATCAAGCTTTTTTGAGAAGAAACCGGCAGATTTATCAGAAAACTTTGAGTGGAGGTGAAGATCGACTTTTATCATGGTGTGCTGCTCTTTAATTCATCTTTTGTCGTTGAAAATTTTATGCTTAAACCATTACCGCTCTATTACCGGATCGCACGTTTCAAACGCTTTTTCGTAACCGTTTCGCAACAGAAAAGTTCTATACTTCTACCCCTTGGAACAGGAGCCGTCATGATAGTTTTTAAAAAACTGCACAAACGTTTTAAAAAGAGTGATTCAAAAACCAAACTCGAAGCGATCTATCAGGAACTTCAAACCTATCAGACAGTCCTGGAAAACCTGCTCGACACGGAGTCCTCCGAATCAAAACTGACCGAATACCAAAAAGAGTATAAAGCGATACGTGTACTTCAGTCCAAAACACGCAAGTGCCTCGAAACGAATGAACTACCCCGCTGCAAGCAACGGGGTATCAAATGGTTTTAAATCTATCATCGAGATGAAACTCTCGATAGATTGTTACTAATACACGGCCCAATGGTCGGGGAATACAACCCTACACAGATTTAACCCCCTTTTAGCATCTCTCTTCTATAATAGACCCAGATAAACAGGGATTTTTTATGAAATATTTTTTCTCCATCTTTTTGATGCTTCTGCTCTCTGCATGTTCAACCATTAACGTCGAAACGGACTTCAATCCGGAGTTCAGCTTCAATTCTCTCAAAACCTATGCCGTCATCCATAAGAACAAAACGGGTGATGACACCCTGGCCAATGACCGTATCATCGAAGCCATCAACAGTGATCTGCGCTCAAAGGGCTATCGCACTGTTTCGAGGGAAGAAGCCGATTACCTGGTGCTGTTTCATACCGACGTGAGAAACAAAACAAGGATCGATACCGATTATCAGCATGTAGGCATGTACCCCTACCGCTACGGTTACAGATCGGCGATGATGGTTCCTACTACCCGTACTTATACCTATGATGAAGGGAAATTGATCATTGATTTTGTTGAACCGGCTGAAAATAAAATCTTTTGGCGGGGCATCGCTACGGACAGGCTCAAGTCATTTGACTCTCCCGAAGAGCGTATAAAATATATTCATGACGCTATCGGCTCACTGCTCAAAACATTCCCGGCCACTTCAGCTGCATCAAGGAAGAAATAATGAAATCACTGCTTACGTTCTGGATCGCACTCTTACTCTTTACCGGGTGCAGCTCCCTCAAAGTCAACACCGATTACGATCCTGACATCTCACTGGGCGGACTGCATACCTATAGCATTATGGATCCCACGCAAAAGGGCCCCGATACGCTCCAGGATGAGCGGATCATCAAAGCGATTACAGCAAATCTCAATGCAAAAGGTTATCGTAGCGCGGCAAAAGAGAATGCCGATTTTCGTGTCCGCTTCCGGACAGAAGTCGAACGTGATGTACCAAGCAATGTCAGTTTCGGCTTCGGTGTAGGCAGCTTCTCCGGCAATACAGGCACCTCCGTCGGAGCATCGCGTCAACCGCTTCATGACAAAGGCACACTGATTATTGACATGCTCTCGTCCTCAGATGAAAAAATTCTGTGGCGCGGCACGGCAAGCGATAATCTGAGAAAGAGTGATACTCCACACGAGCGTGAAGCTTATGTTCAGAAGCTGGTCAATGCCCTTCTCAAATCTTTTCCTGAGCGGGCAGCCAAGTGATACGGGACTGGTTTCACCACATTTTTGACCATGAAACGCCGACAAGCTATCAGTTCGGCCGCAGTATCAATGCCAGCGTCAACCCCAAAGAGCCTGAACTGTTCGAAGCATCTGCAAAAGCCTTTGAAGACGAGAAGATCATTGAGGGTTATAGTCACTTTCTCAGGTCACTTCAGAACTTTAACGCGGATACGGCCAACCACAATATCACCTTAACCCAGGATACAGATACTCTTCGTTTTGAACTGCTGCAAGGTTCGGCAAATATCCGTGGCATCATTACCGAAAAGAGCATTGAAGCCGAATGCCTCATGGCCGATGCCGCCAAAACTCATGTAGCCATTAAACGCCGTCTGCTCGAACGCAACTACCAGCTCACCTACTGCCGATTCTTTACAGATGAGGGAACCATCAAACTCAAAATCCGTCTTGACAACACCACCATGACACCGCAAAAGATCTTTTTCCCACTGCGCGAGATCGCACTAAATGCTGACTTTGAGAAAGAGTATATCGCCAGCGAGTTCAGTGATGAGGCGCTGCTCGATACGCATCATGTTATAGCGATCGATGAGGATGAGAAAAAACTCAAATACCGCTTTTTAAAAGAGTGGACCAAAGCCTGTCAGGAGAGCATAAAACGGCTTCCCAGCGATGACAATGCCGGGATGGTCGCTTTTACCTACCTGACACTGCTGCTTCAGGTCGACTACCTCACTGTACCGAAGAAAAAAATCGGTCAGAAAATCGTTCGTAATATCACCGAATACTTCAGTGATGACAACAGACCGGTTGAGCGGAAAAATGCGGAACTGCAAAACTATGTAACAACACTGCATGAGCTAAGTTATGAGGAGTTTGCCCCTCAGCTCTATAACCTTACGGTCACTTTTTCACCGATGGAGCGTGCAACGCATGAAGAGATCATCATCTTTATCGATGAGACCCTCAGCAAAATACGCTGGTATAAAAACAACCGCTACAGCCGTGTTATTTTGACGATCTACCGCTATATCGCTTTTTATCTCCTATACAATTACGGACTGCACCCTTCCTTGCGTTCACTCCTGCATCTTGTCGTCGAAGTCCATCACGCAGACTATTTCGAAGCCTTGGATCTGAAACCACTTTACCACGCTTCGACCGGGCAGTTTGAAAAACGTCAGATCATCAGCCGTATCGATAAAATCATTGCACCCTATCAACAGCAGTTCAAACAGTTAGAACCATTTGGTGAAGCGCTTGCTTTTGATTCACTTGAACAGTTCAGCCATGACTTCTACCTCCAGTTGAAGCATCTGGACTACACCGAGGTATAACTATGCGTGCCCAAAATATTTTAGATACCTACATTGATAACATCATTCAGATCATAACCCCTTATGGCAGCGGCAGCGGATTTGTGATCGATAACCTGATCATCACCAACTCCCATGTTGTCGACGGCCTTGCCGAAGTGGTCATCAGTGCCAAAAAGCTCAAACGTACAAAAGCCCATGTTATCTATGATGACCCCAGCAATGACCTGGCCTTTATCCGTCTGCCGGTTATGGAGACCGCCAATCAGCTTCACCTCTCTACAACCACCATAACAGATGGTGACAGCGTCATCGCCGTTGGCCATCCATACGGGCTTAATTACTCGGTGACGGAGGGGATCGTTTCCAAAGCAGCTCGCCTGCAGGGAGAACTTGAATATATCCAGATCGATGCCGCCATCAACCCGGGCAACAGTGGCGGTCCGCTCTTCAATGAAGCCGGCGAAGTGATAGGTGTCAACACCTTCATCATCCTCAACTCCCAAAACCTCGGATTCGCTCTGCCTTACTACTATGTCGAAGAGGCTATCGCTGCGTTTAAAGCACTTGAAGAAGATGATATCATCCGCTGCTTCTCCTGCAAGAATCTCGTACGGGAGCCGGATATTGAAAATGACTACTGTCCAAAATGCGGTGTCAAGATCGACATCGCAAAACGCAGACGTGAAGGCTACACACCACTGGGTACCGTTGCGCTGCTCGAGGAAGTACTGGAATCCCTCGACATCGATGTCACCCTGGCACGACGAAACCAGCGATACTGGCGTCTTGATGAAGGGAGTGCAAAAATCGACATCAACTACTATGAGAATGGGGTAATTATCGGTGATTCGGCACTCTGCCGTATCCCGCAGGAAAAGATCGAGGAACTATATGATTTTCTGCTGGCAGAAAATGGAAAACTCACCTACCTGCAGTTTTCAATCAACGAAAATGTGATCTATCTCTCCTACCTGATCGTTGATTCATCTTTGACACTGGATGAAGGGAAACATGCCTTTAAACGTCTCAAGGAACAAGCAGACTATTATGATGATGTGCTTATCAATAAATTTGGAGCCATAGAACTGAAACGGGATGAAGACCTTTAACTATCGGAGATCTTCTGGACAATCTCCTCTTTTTTTGCAAAATCGGCACCCATACTGATAATAAAGGCAGATGCCTCTTCAAGTGTCAGTGATGTTCTGATCACCAAGGCATCTTTCACCAGTACGGTATAACCGCTTGTCGGATTTGGCGATGTCGGTACAAACAGGACATTAACCCCCTCATATCGGTTCAATACATAAGCCGGTACCCAGACATCATCTTTTGGGTATTCGACCAAAACAACCTCTTTTTTTCCATTCTCATCTCGTCCGGAAAACATATTGGCCACTTTTTTAGAGACAGAGTAGACAGTACGAATAGCAGGGATATACTCAAATACACGGTCCAGTACAGAAATGATTAAGGATTTTCCGTAACGCTCCAGTGAGTAACCGATGACAGCAAAAAGTACCAGTACCACAACAACTAAAATCAGTGTCACACCAAAAGAGTCAGTGTAGTTGTTGAGTTTAAAATAGGCACTTACGCCAATATTTTTCAGAAAATTGACAACGATCAACACAAAGACCAGAGGCAGCAGGGAAAGGCCTCCGACAAAGATATAACGTAACAACTTTTTCCACAAAGCAATCATAAAAATTCTCCTATTTTCAGCATTATACTTTAAAAAAATGACAAGTTGATACATTATCCTGCGGTGTAAGCAAGCTTTGACTACAATACCAAAAACCTAGAAGAGAGTACGATGTCTGCCAACCCATTTTTAACATTTGATCTGAATCTTGATACTTTTATCGACACATTGTCAACAACCCTTGATCATAACCGTAAGACTATTGATGCACTTTTGAAAATAGAGCATAAAAGCTACCAAAACTTCATCAAACCCTTTGAGATGCTGGATGAACAGCTCGATCAGCTTTTTACACCGCTCTCACACATCAATGCTGTCAAAAACTCTGAACAGTCACAAAAAGTGTACAGCGAGGCTCTTCCGCTGATGAGCGATTACGGTACCGAGATAGGACAGAATCTTGAGATCTACAATGCTGTCAAAGCTATTAAAACAAGTGAATATGATTCATTGAATGGTGAGCAGCAGCGTGTCATTGATCTCAATATGCTTAGCTTTGAGCTCAGTGGTGCCCATCTTGATCATAAGACAAAAGAGCGCCTTAAAGCCATCAATCTTCGAAAAAGCGAACTCTCCAATGACTTCTCGCAAAATCTTCTCAATGCCACCAACAGCTATGAGTACATCATCAACAATGAAGCCGATGTTAAAGGTATTCCTGCAAGTGATCTTGAGAGTGCCAAGTTTGAAGAAGATGGTACTGTAAAATACCGTTTCACGCTTCAGATGCCCTCTTATATCGCTTACATGACCTATGGACCGAATCCTGAGATCCGTGAAGCGATCTACAAAGCCTACACAACCAGAGCACCTGAGAATGGAAACATAATCGACGAATTACTTGCCCTAAAACAGGAGATGGCACAACTCATTGGATTTGACAACTATGCAGCCTACTCTCTGGCAATGAAAATGGCTGATACCCCTGAAAAAGTTCTGGAATTTCTCGAAGAACTGGCTGCCTCATCTAAAGCGCAGGCTTCCAAAGAGCTCGCTACACTTCGTGCGATGAGTGATAAAGAACTGCAAAGTTTTGATACAGCCTTTTACAGCGAGATCCTCAAAAAAGAGCAGTATGAGATCGATGAAGAGGAGTACCGCCCCTACTTTGAGCAAAACTCGGTTGTTCAGGGGCTTTTTGAGTTTTTACACTCCCTCTTCGGCGTCAGTTTTCGACCGGTAGATACCGGTTTATGGGATGATAAAGCCACTGCGTATGATCTCTATGTGAATGAGCATCTTCGCGCACGTCTCTATCTTGATCTGGAAGCCCGTCCGGATAAGCGAGGAGGTGCCTGGATGCACAACTGGCAGAGTCACTGTAGAGATGAAAATGACCATGAACAGCTGGCATCAGCCTTCATCGTCTGCAACTTTGCACCATCGAGTGAAACTTCTCCTTCTCTTCTGCGTCATGATGACGTTGTCACCCTCTTTCATGAGATGGGCCATGCCCTTCACCATATGCTTAGTACGGTTAATGAGAACGGTGTCAGCGGTGTCAATGGCGTTGAGTGGGACGCCGTCGAATTTCCTTCCCAGTTTTTGGAAAACTTTGCCTATGAACCGCAGGTACTTAAACTCTTTGCCAAACATTATGAGACAAATGAAGTACTTCCAGACCTGATGATAGACCGGCTGGTCAGTGCCAAAAACTTTCAATCTGCCATGAGCATGTTACGCCAGTTGGAGTTTTCCCTTTTTGACTTTAGACTCCACATGGGAAGCTATAAAGGTGATGAAGTTCAGCAGCTACTCGATGTTATCCGTCAAGAGACGGCACTGATCAAACCGCCCGCTTACAATAAGTTTCAAAACGGATTTGCCCACATCTTTGCCGGAGGTTATGCCGCAGGCTACTACAGCTATAAGTGGGCGGAAGTGCTCAGTGCCGATGCCTTTTTCGCCATTGTAGATCAGGGGATCTTTGACACACAGTTGGGACGCGACTACCTCAATATCGTTCTCGATCGCGGTGGCAGTAAAAGCATGCGGGAACTTTTTGAACAACTGCTTGGTCGCGAACCGCAGACAGATAGTCTGCTAAGGCTTAATGGCATCGCATGATCCGTTTTTTGATCATTCTCGCCACAATAATAAACCTGCTTCAAGGAGGTGAGAGAGTGAAGATTGCCAGCTACAACGTCGAAAACCTGTTTGATCTGCATTATGATGGTAGTGAATATCTCGAATACATTCCAAACAGCTCATGGCGATGGAACCCGACAAACTACAAAAAGAAGCTCAAGAACATTGCCAAAGTCATTGTTGAGATAGAGCCGGATGTTATTGCACTGCAAGAGATCGAATCCCTGAGCGCACTCAAAGATCTCAAAAAAGAGATCAAACGACAGGGACTCTATTTCAAGTACCATGCTTTCGCAGGAGGAAAGAACACAACAGTCAAGAATGCACTGCTATCCAGATATCCAATCGTTTATGCCAGAGAAGTTCCCGTCTCTGCCAATAGAAAATATCGTGCTATCTTAGAGGTGAGACTCGATATCGATGGAGAGTCACTCTATCTTTTCAATAACCACTGGAAATCAAAGTCCGGTCCAGAGAGTAGACGTATTGTATCAGCCAAAGCACTTCGAAAACGTCTCGACAACCTGGGTCATGATAAACAGATTGTCCTTCTTGGAGATTTCAACAGCCATTACGAAGAATATATTCTTTTTAAAAAGAAGCGCAAACATAATGATACAAAGGGAATTACCGGTATCAATCATATATTGAAGACCCTCTGTGATGACAAGCCTACAACACCAATACAGCTTCAAGACACACATAAAAGCTGCTACTATAATCTCTGGTACGAGCTCCCTGAAGATGCTCGCTGGAGCTATATCTTTCGAGGAAAAAAAGAGGGCCTCGATCAGATGATTATTTCAAAAGGATTAAATGACAAGAAAGGAATCGAATATAAAAAGAACAGCTTTAATCACTTTACACCAGACTACCTCTTTAAAAAACGCTATATCTTTCGCTGGCAGAAAAGTAAAAAATATCCCAAACACCATATGGGAGAAGGCTATTCAGACCATCTACCTATCTATGCCACCTTTATATGTAAATAGACTATAATAGATGCATGAAAAATGAACCGTTGCTAAAGTACCTCATATTTCAATTTGAAACTGCTCTGAAAAATGCACCAAAGATAGATCCTGATAAAGATATAGAGTATCTTCATAAGTTTCGTGTTGCAATTCGTCGTAGCCGCTCCCTTTTAAAACTTTTTCAGCCTGATGCCTATGCTTTTAATGCGATATTGAAAGAGATTGTCCAAAAAACAAACGAGTTACGGGAACTTGATGTCTTTCTTGCTTCACTGGACCCGATCAGTTACCCTATACTTTCCAAAAAAATAGGGAAATATCGTAAAAAACATTTCAAAGAAATTTGGAGTAGTGAATTTAGTGAAACTACAATCAAAAAACTCTATCAACTGCTTGATGAAATAAAAACTGTAGATCTTCCAAACAAGAAAAAAGAGCTTGTTGACTCAGCAGAAAAATTTCATTCAACCAGCTTGGAAATATTTCACAACCTCCCTAAAAATACCTCAAATGAAGCCCTACATGAACTCCGCATAAAATTCAAAATCTCACGTTATGCTCTGGAGTTTTTAAATAGTTGCGATCTTAGCAATAAACAAAAAAGCATAGAAGAGTGTAAGCAGATACAAGATCATTTTGGAGAGATTCAGGATGCTGCCAACCAACTTGACTGGTTGGAACAATTCTGTAATCAAAATCCATGTAAAGAGTGCAAACAACTCATCAAAGAGCGAAAACAGTTTCTAAAACTAGTAAAAAAACATATGTAATCAAAGTTCCCAGTCAATAGGATTAATATTTTGTGAACGAAGATAAGCATTAGTCTTAGAAAAGGGGTGAGAGCCAAAAAAACCTCGATATGCCGATAAGGGTGACGGATGTGGAGCACGAAGAATCAGATGTCTCCTTTCGTCTATCAAAGAAGCCTTCATCTGAGCCGGTTTTCCCCATAAAATAAAAACAATATGCTCTTTACGTTCACTAATAGTATGAATAACAAAGTCAGTAAATGTCTCCCATCCCCTCTCTTTATGAGAATGTGCCTGATTGGCACGGACCGTTAAAACAGTGTTGAGTAAAAATACACCCTGCTCCGCCCACTTACTTAGATTACCGTTAGCAGGCATTCTAAGATCAAGATCATCACAATATTCTTTAAAGATGTTAAGAAGTGACGGGGGAAACTTCACATTATCTTGAACGGAAAAAGCCAATCCATGGGCCTGCCCTTGACCATGGTAAGGGTCCTGACCAATGATCACAACTTTTACTTTATCAAAATGGGTTGTATTGAAAGCATTGAAGATATTTTCACCTGAAGGATAAACAGTATACTGAGACTTTTCATTCACTAAAAAGGCTTTTAACTCTGAAAAATAGGGTTTTTGGAACTCATCTGCCAATACAGATTTCCATGAAGAATCAATTTTTGGGTCAATAGTCATATTTTGCATGATGCATTATAATCAGAGAAGCGTTAAAAAAAGTTGTAATAATAAATGGAGTTAAGATAGAGAAGATAAATACGGGAACTAGGATATCTCCTATAGAATTATCCAGAAGGATGATTTCTTATGAGTAAAGTAAAATAGATAAAGAGCGAAGCGAGTCAATGCCGCCATTGTAAAGTCAGTATAGTTAATATTTTGATTGTTTGTAAGTAATTGGAAGTTTAAATAATCCGATA